>NZ_JBBKTR010000010.1:0-172436 GCF_037892465.1 Pontibacter sp. H249
AACCATGTAGAGTATAAAATCATATCCACCGGCAATTTTGCTCCTCAGGATATCATGTTAGCTGGCTCGAGCGGTTCTGTGGAGAGTGCCGGCCCATATACCGGCCACCGCGATATTGTTTTTCCTTTTCAGGGCAGTATCCAATTCTCTATTCCTGCATCTGTTAGTACTCCTGTTCAGTCTCAGAGCAGAATGGAATATGAGATAACAGAGCCAGGCCACTGGCGAATTACCATTACAATAAGCCAGTAAACAAGTTTAACTCAAGCTGTAGCAGCGTTGGAGCAATTTTAGATCTTACTTTTTAATGATTTGGATAAAGCCTTTGCTATACTCTTTTTTACCAGTTTCTTCATTTACACCATACCAAATGTCGGCTATATAATACGGTGTAATATAAGTAGTGGCAAACTCTTCCGCTCCTTCTATCAACTTATAGTCGGTAATCATTTCATAACCGTCAGCTAGTGCTTTATAGTGGGCTTCATCTTCATCATCAAGCTCATCAAGGTACTGGTTGTAAACCTGATGGTAGCTATCAGTTACTGCCTCGTACATACGTTGCAGCTGCGAAGTCTCAAATTCCATAAAACCTTCTTCGTCCTTAGTCCACCAGCCTTTCAACTTCATTATCTTCAGCTTTAAAATTTAAGATGGAGAGCAAATAGCAGCGATTATGCTTTCATACTTTTGGGGAGCAAGTATGCTTATTCTACATTCAGGATTTTATGCGTTTGCACCGAAACACGCCATTCTGGGTTATCCAAGGCATAGTTAATGGCCATTTGCGTTGCCTGCTGTAGCCTAGCCCCGTCTTCTGGCTGTAACCACAGTAAAGGCAGTTGGCTACCTTGCACCTGGTTCGGGCGCTGGCGCTTTGCAAAAGCATCATACTTTTCAGGATGGTAATCTGGTAACACCAGTTTCAATTCATCAAAGTACTCTAACGTAAGTTGATCCTGCGGTAGCTTTGGACTGCACACAATCCAATCAGGAGTAATTAACTCGCCCTGTTCTTCACTCCAGCAGGACTCTTGTAGCGATACAGTTCCATTTGTTTCGATGGCGATAAAGAAGCCTGCCTGGTGCAGTGCTTCCACTAACTCCGGCTTCAGGTGCAGCAGCGGCTCACCACCGGTTACCACACAAAAGTTTACATCGCCTCCAACACTGCGCATTTCCTGTGCAAGCTCTGCTGCAGTATAGGCTTTGCTTCCTTCTTTAGTAAAGTCGGTGTCGCACCACATGGGGCAGTTGGCACCGGTACGGGCAGCGTCGCGCTCACGTGTATCGGCATAGCCAGACCATAAGTTACAGCCTACCATGCGCACAAACACAGCCGGCCGGCCTGCAAACAAACCCTCGCCCTGCAGTGTCTTCCAAACTGATTTTACTCTGTATGTTGTCTCTTTTATAACCTTTACTTCCATCTCTTCTACTCTCTTCTTAACCTAACCAACCCTTTGCTTTTGCCTCTTCGTAGCCCTTAGCGCGAAGTATAGATGCCGGATTATCCAGCCTGCCGTAACCCCACTCGTTATAGGTGGTGCGGTCGCCGTTGTAATCAGTGTGCGACATATCACGCACAATGTCTAACACCCTAAGGTCGTAAGCAAGTTTCCAAGCTTCGGCTTTGCTCATGTACATCAGTGGCGTGTGAATGCGTATATCTTTGTCTAGTGCCAGCGTCATGGTCGTTTGCAGCGAATCGATGAACACGCGGCGACAATCCGGATAGCCTGAATAATCGGCCTGGCACATGCCTCCTACTATATCGGTAATGTTTTGGGTAAAAGCGTGACTGATGGCGATGGTAAGGAACACGGCATTTCGACCTGGCACAAATGAGGCTGGTAACTCTTCGTTCAGTTCATGCGGCGCCGACATATCTTTATCGTGCTCTGTTAAGGCTGAGCCCTGCAACATACCGCTTATATCAATAACTTTAAAGGGCACCTGCGCCTTCTCAGCTATCAGCTGCGCCTGTTTTAGCTCTACCTCATGCTTTTGCCCATACTTGAAGCCAAGCGCCTCTACATGCTTAAACTGCTCTTTTGCCCAAAACAGGCAGGTGGTAGAATCCTGGCCACCTGAGAAAAGAACTAAAGCTGTATCTGTCTTTAATGACATATTGTTGATCGAAATTGTAAATAAAATAAAAGTACTACAAAGGCATTTGCTCTGCCATGTGCTTTTGCTCCCGCTCTGCCTGCAGCTCAGCTATACTTACCTCATGTTCTGCATAACAAGTTTCTGTTTCCTGTAGCTTTACATAGATAGTTTCTACCTCATGCTGCACCAGCACATCTAGCGCCTCATTAATTAGGTAATGAATCACATAGAGGCAGATGTTTTCTGAGGTGGTATCGTAAGGCAGGATGTAATGCTTAGACTGAAGCAGTGCGACAGCCTGTTGCAATGCTACATCGGTTTCGGCTACAAGCACACCATGGTCCCAAGCCTGCACTAATGGCTCCAGCACTTTCTTGATCTCTTTAAAATCTATGAGCATGCCGTTATTGCCTGCAGGACCGCTAAGCTCTACCCACATTTGGTAAGAATGGCCGTGCAGGTTTTGGCAACCGTCTGTGTGCCACGGAAGCCGGTGCGCTCCCTCCCACCTAAATCTTTTGGCTACTTTCATGTACTTATACTAATGCTATAGTATGACTCTAGAGTACATACTTTTACAGAATCATACTTTTATACTTGCTTGGCTTTGAATTTTATACTTTCTGATGCCAGTAAACTTTATGCTACAGAATAACTGCGGCATAAACCCCACAAGTTAGTCATTATTAAACTCTGATAATAAATCTTTCATTCCTTCTGCTGATATATTTATACAAATAGCACTAATTATGTCATACCTTTGTTGCTCGAAAAACTCATGTTTAGTAAAAGTGATGAACACTACAGAACAGATTGATATTAAAGAACAGCTAAAAGACACTTACAAGAAAGCGTTAGAGCACACCAGCAGCGCCCTTGATTACATGGCAGAGTATGGCATTAAGCCTGATGGCAAGTTTGGCTTGTTCTTCTCGCCTGAAACACGCCAGCAGGACATCCACATCATGCCTTACAAGCATAAGGCAAAGCAAGTGGTGGTATATGAAACAGAAGCAGGAGAGTTCTCGGCCCTTTGCCCTTTCTCTGGCTTACCTGATTTTGGCACGCTGCGCGTAGAGTATGTTCCGGGCTCACACATCCTGGAGCTAAAGAGCCTGAAGTACTACCTGTTATCCTGGAGAAACATCGGCTCGGCACAGGAAGACATCACGGCTTATGTGTTTGAAGACCTGAGTAGAATTCTGACAGACGCTGATTACTTAAAAGTAACTACTGTGTATAACGTGCGCGGAGGCATAAACACCACCTGCGAGATAGATAGCAGAATGCAGTAATAGTTACTGCCAAAGTATAAAGCCCACCTCCTACGCAAGTATGGGGTGGGCTTTTTTTATAGTCAGAACTCAGGCTTTGCTCTCTAAAGCTCTGGAAAGGCATTAAAAACAAAAAAGCCCAGACTTTTCAGTCTGGGCTTTGCAGAGAGTGAGGGATTCGAACCCCCGGACCTGTTACAGTCAACGGTTTTCAAGACCGCCGCGTTCGACCACTCCGCCAACTCTCTAACGATTTCGGATACAAAAGTAGGGCGCCGCCCTGAATTATCAAAACTATACGCGAAAATTTTTCTTCAGTTTTAGGCTTTTAAAGTATAAACACCTGATTTTAAACTAGAAAATTTTTATAAAAGTGTAGTCGCGTCAAAAATTCATACTTTGGCAGGCGCAACATGCGGCACTTTAGCGCCTGCACGTACCAGTCGTTTGGTTACCGTATCGATGCTCACATTAATCTCAAATCCAAAGATCAGGATCATCGAAACAAAGTCCAGCCAGATCATCAGACCAATAAGTGCACCGATTGAACCGTAGAATTTGTTATAAGTATCGAAGGCACTAATATAACTGGAGAAAATCATCGATACCAAAAAGATAAGACCAGTTGCCACCACAGCACCTGCCGAGAAGAACGGCCATTTATCTTTGATAGCCGGCACAAAGTAATATACTATAGAAGTTGCCAGTAGGAACAGCAGTATGATAGCAATGTATTTCAGGATAACGATTAAAGTATAAGTATACGACTCTGTTACTACCTCATAAAAAACCAGTACATCTAAAATCCACTGGCCAAAGAAAATTGTAGCCACGGCCGTGAAAAGTATAAGGGAAAGTACTACTGTTAAAGCTGTGGCAATAAGGCGTTTCCTGACATAGCTGCGCTTATAAAAAGTATGGTACTTTTTATCAAAGGCATCCATCAGAGACATAATGCCATTAGTAGAAAGTATAAGCGCAAACAAAAAACCAAAAGATAGCAAACCGCCTCGTGGCTTGTTCACAATATCTTCTATGGTAGAGTATGCTGCTGCATACATCTCCTCTGGCATAAAATCACCTAGGAAGTCAAGTATACTTTGGCCGAGGTCCAGGGATAGTATGTTTGGAATGTAAGGGATGAGCGTAAACAAAAAGATAATGCTCGGGAAAATAGCCAGTGTAAAGTTAAAGGCCATATAAGACGCACGCTTGGTAACAGAATCCAGGCGTAACTCCCCTATCAGCACATCTGCAACATCATATACCGAAGACTGCCCATTATTAAACCGCCATCGTTTTAAAAAAACGATGAATTTACGGTATGCCCTGCGGCGCTTCAGGTATTGCTGGTTAAGCCTCATGCACTAAAGTATGCGTCCAGTTTCTCATGAATCAGGTCTGGAATGGCGGTTGGCCTACCTGACTTCATATCTACAAAAACCATGGTGGTCTCCCCTATGTTCAGCAGGGTTTGCTCTTCGTTGTATACTTCGTACTCAAAAAGTATACGAGAGCCTTTTGGTTTATGCTTAAGCAAGAGTTTAATTGTAAGCAGATCATCATACTTTGCAGGGCGCACATACTTGCACTTCAGTTCCAGCACAGGCATCATAGTACCGGTGGCCTCCATCTCTTTGTAATGGATACCCAACCTCCTGAATACCTCGGTGCGCGCCACTTCATAGTATGCGGCATAGTTACCATAGTATACATACCCCATTTGGTCGGTTTCGGCATATCGTACCCGTATCTGTACTTCTGATTCGAACATGGTTTTGTTTTTGACAAAGGATTTCCAGACAAAAGACAAAGGACTTAAAATACTATTTTGTCCTTTGCCTAAAAGTCTTTTGTCCTGGTGAATTACTTCATAATATTCCTAGCCGTCAGTGCTTGCTGGTAGCGGCGGGCATTAGCTATATGCTCTGAGTGGGTAACGGCGAAGCTGTGATAGCCTGAGAAATCTTCTTTTGCACAGAAATAAATATACTTATGCTGCTCTGGGTTTAGCACCGCGTCGATACTAGAAATATTAGGCACATTAATCGGCCCCGGAGGCAGTCCGGCATACCTGTAAGTGTTGTAAGGCGAGTCGTGCTGCAGGTGCACGTTAAGCACGCGGCGTATCGTAAAGTCTCTTACAGCAAATACCACGGTTGGGTCGGCCTCCAGGCGCATGCCCTTCTGCAGGCGGTTCAGGTAAACACCGGCAACACGTGGTTTTTCGTCGTTCTTAATTGTCTCGGCCTGCACGATAGAGGCAAGTGTACTTACCTGATTTGGTGTTAATCCCAGTTGCTCCGCCTTAGCCTTACGCTCCGCTGTCCAGAACTTGTCGTACTCGGTTTTCATACGGGCCATCAGTTCTGGTGCCGTGGTGGTCCAATACACCTGGTATGTGTTCGGGATAAACATGCTTACAATGGTAGTGGTGTCAAACCCAAGCGTGGCCAGGTAAGCATCATCATTTAAAAGACTATCCAGCTCTTCTTCAGTGGCCTCTATCTCAGTGGCTAGCTTAGCCGCTAACTGGTTGCGTAGGCGTATGTTGGTAAAGGTAAGATTTACCGGCGTTTGCTGACCCACACGTAGCACCCCAATTACTTGGCGGTTGCCCCAGCCATGCTCCAGTTTATAGCGTCCGGGCTTTACCAACTCGTCATAGTCCATCAGCTTGGACATAAAGCGTAAAGACAATTTGTCTATGATCGCACCAGATGCTTCAATTGAGTCCATGGCCTGCTCATAAGTAGCGCCCGTTGGAATGGTCACGAAAGTATCGCGGTCTTTTGTGTCTACGTTAGGCGTGTACACAATCTGGTAGGCATAGTAAGAGAAGCTCACAAACAGGAACAGTAAAAGCGCAATCAGGCTTGGCATCAAGATGCTTTTCTCTTTTCTCTTTCTTTTAGGTGTGGTTGTATTCTGATCCATAATGTTTTAAAAGCCTGAAAACCACCTTAAGGTTCCGGCTCGGTATGTATTCGAGGGGCAAAAATAACACTTATACAGCTAATTGCGAATGTGCTAGCTTGCGAATGGCTTAATTTAAATTTGTGTACTTCTTTAATTACTGCGTAGCTTAGCTGAAACGCATGTTTGCATTATCAAGTATGTGTAGGTTATACTTGTACATTATAAAATAAAACTATGCCCAACGCTGTTTTCCTTCAGATACACCCCGACAACCCACAAGAGCGAAAAATACAGGAAGCTATAGAAATTCTGCGCAACGGTGGCGTGATCATTTATCCTACAGATACCATTTATGGTATTGGCTGCGACATACACAACAACCGTGCTGTAGAGCGGGTATGCCAGATAAAAGGTGTAAAACCCGAAAAGGTAAACCTCTCTTTTATCTGCTCCGATCTTACTCACATATCAGACTACGCTAAAATAGACACCCCTACTTACAAGGTAATGAAAAAGGCCTTACCCGGTCCATTTACCTTTATTTTGGATGCTACCAGTAATGTACCAAAGTATGCAGGCGGCAAAAAGAAAACAGTGGGCATACGTGTGCCTGACAATAAAATAGCTCTCCAGTTGGTAAAGGAGTTGGGCAATCCTATACTTTCTACCTCCATCCGCGACGAAGACGAAATACTAGAATACAGCACCGACCCCGAACTGATTTATGAAAAGTATAGAAACCTGGTTGACTGTGTGATTGATGGCGGCTATGGTAATAATATTGCCTCCACCGTAGTGGATGCCAGTAACAATTTTGAGGTTTTAAGAGAAGGCGCAGGTGATATAGAGCAGTACCTTTAAGAGAAAAGCGAACTGCATTATAAATGGTTAGTACAGCTTAAATTGTCTGTCCACTTTGTAATAAATGTCTTGTAGTTTTTAATTGGCCGCAGGCCGCTTATGTTTCCAGCGTTTGTGGGTCCAGAGGTAATCCGCAGGATTCTGCCGGATAGAGGACTCTAATTTTTGGGCAAAAGTTTCCGTGATTGATTGCTGTCCAGGCGTGTTTATATCTTGTGGGCTTCCGTCGGAGATTAACTCAAAAGTAAGCGTATAATGCCCCCTGCTGGTGCGTTTTACATCCAGAAATAATACCGGGCAGCCAAAACGGTTTGCCAGTTTTTCGGCACCTTCATAAAATGGCGTATCCTGGTGCAGGAAGGTTGTCCAGAAGGTAATCTCGCTTTTAAGAGGAGTTTGGTCCGAAAGCATGGCAACCACGCGCGGTTGGTTACGGTTAGCTGCAAAGTCGCGAAGGGTATCTTTCATTTTTATTAGCCTTGCTCCTAACTGGCTTCGCGTTTTTAGCATAAAGGCTTCAAAAAACGGGTTGTTAAGTGGCTTATAAATGCCAAAGGCCGGAAAACTGAATTGCACCGCACCGGCCGAGAGCACCCACTCCCAGTTGGCAGAGTGCGAGCCCATGGTAATAACTGTCTTACCCTGCTGTACAAAATTATCCAGTAGTTCCTGGTTCTGGAAACAGATGCGTCGGTCCATCTCCGCAGCATCCATAGACCTCAACTTAAGTGTCTCCACTACCACATCCATAAACTGCTTGTAAAAGCCTTTTGTGATCTGGTGTATTTCCGCATCGTTTTTTTCTGGGAAGGCATTGCGCAGGTTACTTACTACTACCTTTTTGCGATAGCCAACTACATAGTATACTATAAAGTATAAAAAGTCGGAAAGCAGGTACAGCACAGAGAGCGGTAAAACAGACAAGCCCTTCAGCAGCAGCCAGAGCGGGTAATAAAGCGGCGATATTTTTATACTTTTATCCATTAGCTAAACAGCAGCTGCAAATGTACAACCAACCTCCGGCATTATGAAATCTCGAATTTCATGCTTATTTAGCGTTTGGCAGCTCCGCTGCCGACAAAGAATTATCTGACTAAAGAAAAAGACCATAAATATTATCACCTTCTTTTGTCCTTTGTCACAAAGTCTTTTGTCTTACTTATAACTATCTAACTATAAAAGTGCTTCTCCTTACCGAAACCATGTACAACCCGCCTGTAGCTTACTTCTGGCATGCCCTCCACAGCGATGAAGTACAGCTAGAGACACACGAAAACTATATAAAGCAAAGCTACCGCAACCGCTGCCATGTGCTTACGGCGCAGGGGTTACAGCCACTAAGTGTGCCTGTAGTAAGGGGCAGCAGCAAAGACAAAACCTTAATCACTGAGATAGAGATAGACTACAGCCAGAAATGGCATAGCGTACACTGGCGCACGATACAGGCAGCATATGGCCGTGCACCTTATTTTGAATTTTACAGTGACTATATAAAGGAGGTGTATGAGCGGCAGCCAAAATTTTTATTTCAATTAAACGTTGATTTATTACAGCTTTATTTTAAATTACTGAAGCTAAAAAGGCCACTCCAATACACAGCGTTTTACAGCGATCAGGCTCCAGAAAACGTGTTGGATCTGAGAAATAAGATTCATCCTAAAATCTATCCTGACAATTTGCACGTAAAACCCTATACGCAAGTATTTGGCAAACATTTTGTACCAGACCTTAGTATAATTGACTTGTTGTTTACCCAAGGGCCAGCATCACTTTCATATCTGCAGTAAGGTGCTCTGATACTGAACATTAATACTGCACTGCTTGTTAAAAGGTAGAGTTCTAAGTAAGCCTCAACCAATTATTAATTTTTGACTTTTTTTAAGTTTATACAAAGTATACATGGAAGCTAAATTCTCAAACCGAGTGAAAGAGGTTATCTCGCTCAGCCGTGAGGAAGCTATTCGACTTGGGCATGACTACATTGGCACCGAACACCTGGTGCTGGGCATGATCCGGGAAGGAGAAGGAACTGCCATTGCTCTGCTCAAAAAGTTGGGCGTTTCGATAGATGAATTAAAGTACGCTTTAGAACAAGCTACCCGAAATACAGCTACGCAAAGCAGCAATATTACCGGCAGTATTCCGCTTACCAAGCAGACTGAGAAGGTGCTCAAGATAACATACCTGGAGGCAAAGATCTTCAAGAGTGATATCATTGGTACAGAGCACCTCTTATTATCCATCCTGCGGGATGAAGACAACATTTCTTCACAAATCTTAGCGAAATTTAACGTGAACTACGAAGCAATAAGAGACTCCCTGGATTATCATAGCAATAATCCACTTGCATCGTCAGATACTGACGATTCTGATGACTCAGACAAGTTTTTGGGTAGCTCCTCTTCTCGCTCTGGCAGCACAAGTAAGAAACCCGGCGAAAAGTCGCGCACACCGGTGCTCGATAACTTTGGCCGCGACCTTACAAAACTGGCCGAAGACGATAAGTTGGACCCAATAGTTGGCCGTGAAAAGGAAATTGAGCGTGTGGCACAGGTACTTAGCCGCCGCAAGAAAAACAACCCTATACTTATAGGTGAGCCAGGAGTTGGTAAAACCGCCATCGCCGAAGGTCTTGCCCTGCGTATTGTGCAGAAGAAGGTAAGCCGCGTGCTGTTTAACAAGCGTGTAGTAACCCTGGACCTTGCCTCTCTGGTAGCTGGTACAAAGTATAGAGGTCAGTTTGAAGAGCGTATGAAAGCCGTGATGAACGAGTTGGAGAAGTCTCCGGACGTAATCCTTTTCATTGACGAACTACATACGATTGTAGGTGCCGGTGGCGCTTCTGGATCACTGGATGCCTCTAACATGTTTAAGCCAGCGCTTGCACGTGGCGAGATACAATGCATCGGTGCTACTACCCTGGATGAGTATCGCCAGTACATCGAGAAAGATGGTGCGCTTGCACGTCGTTTCCAGATTGTAATGGTAGATCCAACTACTCCGGAAGAGACAATCGAGATATTGAACAATATCAAGGACAAGTACCAGGATCACCACCACGTAAACTATACTGATAAGGCTATTGAGGCATGCGTTAAGCTAAGCGATCGTTACATGAGTGACCGCTTCCTGCCAGACAAGGCAATCGATATACTTGATGAGGCTGGCGCGCGTGTGCATATCAACAATATTATTGTTCCGGATGATATTCTGAAGCTGGAAGAGCAGATTGAGAACATTAAAGTTGAGAAAAACCGTGTGGTAAAGAGCCAAAAGTATGAAGAGGCTGCACAACTACGCGATAAAGAGAAAAAACTCATCGACCAGCTCGAAAGTGCTAAGAAAGACTGGGAAGAGGAGACCAAGAAGAAGCGCTATACAGTAAAAGAGGAAAATGTGGCAGAAGTTATTGCCATGATGACAGGTATTCCTGTGAAGCGTATTGCCCAGAAAGAAGGCGTGAAGCTACTTAACATGGGCGAAGAATTAAAAGGCAAAGTAATCGGACAGGACAAAGCTATTACCCAACTGGTAAAAGCCATACAGCGTACCCGCGTTGGTCTGAAAGATCCGAAGAAGCCAATTGGTTCTTTTGTATTCCTTGGCCCGACTGGTGTAGGTAAAACAGAGCTTGCTAAAGTACTTGCCACTTACCTGTTCGATAAAGAAGATTCGCTGGTGCGCATCGATATGAGTGAGTACATGGAGAAATTCAGTGTATCTCGTTTAGTAGGAGCGCCTCCAGGATATGTTGGTTACGAAGAAGGTGGCCAGCTTACTGAGAAGATCCGTCGTAAGCCATACTCTGTCGTTTTACTGGACGAGATTGAAAAAGCGCACCCAGATGTATACAACCTGTTGTTGCAGGTGCTGGATGATGGTATCCTGACTGATGGATTAGGCCGCAAGGTTGACTTCCGTAACACGATCATCATCATGACTTCGAACATTGGTGCCCGCGACCTACAGGACTTCGGAGCCGGTATCGGTTTTATGTCGAAGAGCAAGCAAGAGAATGTAGACGACATCATGAAAGGCACTATTGCCAGCGCTCTGAAGAAAACATTTTCTCCTGAGTTCCTAAACCGTCTGGACGATGTGATCGTGTTTAACTCACTTAACCGTGAGGATATGCACAAGATTATCGAGCTGTCGCTTGGCAAATTGTTTAAGCGTGTAGAGGCACTGGGTTATACCATCGAGCTTACAAAAGAGGCAAAAGACTTTGTAGCTGAAAAAGGATATGATCCGAAGTATGGCGCCCGTCCGCTGAACCGTGCAATCCAGAAGTATATCGAGGATCCAATTGCGGAAGAAATCCTGCGTGCAGAAGTTAACCAGGGTGACACGATAAAAGTAGATTACGAGAAGGGCAAAGACCAACTAGTTTTCTCATCTACTAAATCGGGTGGCAAGAAGGGCAAATCTGCTTCCGCTTCTGATGAGGAAGAAACAGAGCCTACTAAGTCATCAGGCTCAGATAAGAAAGACAAAGAATAAACATTGTAAAGTATAGCATAAAGGCTGCCTGAATCAGGCAGCCTTTATTTTTTGCCCTGAGCAACACGCTTATACTTTTCCTGCGGCTTCAGTACGGGCATCACATAAAAAGGAGCCGTTTAGCTCCTTTTTATAATTTAAATTTTAAAATTTATCTGATATATCAGCCTTCCCAGCAGTCTCGAAGTGGGTAGCTTGTTTTATTGTTTTGCCTTTTCCTTCAGCGTCTTCATAAGAGCGTTCTTCAACTTCTATGGAGAGAACTTTACCTTTCAGTTCTTTTGAATCTACTTCGTTTTTATCGATACCTATTGCTTTTAAAAAGGAAGCTAAAATAGGTTGTCCAGGCTCACTTAAGTAGAATCGCTGATTTACAAAACCGTTTTCGTTTTCCATTCGGCAATTGATAAACGGAATATCCTTGTTTTCACTTCTTCCTTCTTCTACTTCTGTTATCTTCACCACATGTCTGCCTTCTGGCAGAAAAGGCTTTTCATTTATCTTCAACTTCATAATACTATTGCTTGTTTTGCTAATTTTATACGCAAAAACAATGCAATTGTTATAAAAAAAGCTGACACCTGCCCTTTATTACTAATTTCATTAGCAATAGCTATGTTATTTAATAGCTTCTGTAGATAAGATAGCCTTGTTAGCTGTACCTAAATATGCTTTGTTGAAGAAATACAAATTATCATCTAAAAACACATGCAAGAATATTAAGAAATTAACATAATTATAAAGTTTTTAGGAGCAGAGTTTTTAAATTTGAGGATAAATCATTTTTGAATCCATTAACTAGTTATACTACATATACATGGCCGGAGACATCAGACAAGTCCAGATAGAGACGCTTGAGCGTAAAAATGCAGAAGCCCTACTAGGTGGCGGAGAAGACCGAATAGCTGCACAGCACAAGAAAGGAAAACTGACAGCCCGTGAAAGAATTCACCTGCTGCTCGACGAAGGCTCTTTTGAAGAAATCGGTAAGTTTGTAATGCACCGCTCTAAAGACTTCGGCTTGGATAAGCAGTACTTTTTAGGTGATGGTGTAGTAACCGGATATGGCACCATACATGGCCGTTTAGTATATGTTTTCTCTCAGGACTTTACCGTACTTGGTGGATCGCTTTCTGAAACACACGCCGAGAAGATTGTGAAGATCATGGAACTGGCCATGAAAAACGGTGCGCCTGTAATTGGCTTAAACGATTCAGGTGGTGCTCGTATCCAGGAGGGTGTGGTATCACTGGGTGGTTATGCCGATATCTTCTACCGCAACACACTGGCCTCTGGCGTTATTCCTCAGATATCTGCCATCATGGGACCATGTGCAGGTGGCGCGGTATACTCTCCTGCCATTACCGATTTTATTATGATGGTGCAGGATACATCTTACATGTTTGTAACCGGACCAAACGTAGTAAAAACAGTAACCCACGAGAACGTAACTTCTGAGGAACTTGGCGGTGCCAGCACACACAGCACAAAGAGTGGTGTTACACATTTCTCTTGCGCAAACGAAGTAGAATGTATCAACTACATCAAAAAACTGTTAAGCTACATTCCTCAGAATTGCGAAGAGCTTCCGCCATCATTACCATACGAGCCGCAAGGAGACGAAACCCGCGAGGTATTGGATACCATTGTACCAGAAAACCCGAACCAGCCTTACGACATCCGTGAGGTTATTGAAGGGATTATTGATACAGACTCTTTCTTTGAAGTACATAAGAATTTCGGCGAGAACATTGTAGTTGGTTTTGCCCGCTTAGGTGGTAGAAGTATAGGCATTGTGGGCAACCAGCCTGCCGTGTTAGCGGGTGTTCTAGATATAAACGCTAGCACCAAAGCTGCCCGTTTTGTACGCTTCTGCGATAGCTTTAACGTTCCGCTGCTTGTGCTGGAAGATGTTCCAGGTTTCCTGCCAGGTACGGATCAAGAGTGGCGCGGTATTATTACAAACGGTGCAAAATTGCTTTATGCTTTCTGCGAGGCTACAGTTCCGCGCATTACCGTTATTACCCGCAAAGCCTACGGTGGCGCTTATGACGTAATGAACTCGAAGCACATTGGTGCCGACATGAACTACGCCTGGCCAACTTCCGAAATTGCTGTAATGGGTGCACAAGGTGCTGCCGAAATCATCTTTAAGCGTGAAATTGCAGAAGCTGAAGACCCGGCTGCTAAACTTGCGGAGAAAGTACAGGAGTATAAAGATAAATTTGCTACACCTTATCGTGCCGCACATCGTGGATTTATTGACGAGGTTATACTTCCATCAGAAACAAGAGCCAAACTGATAAAGGCATTTAAGATGTTGGAAAATAAAGCAGTAACACTGCCACGCAAAAAACACGGCAACATTCCGCTGTAAACATACATATACTATACTTATGGCCTGTGCTTAGGCAAACCAACTTGAGCACAGGCTTATTTGGTTATTATTTACACAACACAACCTCACCTTAAACATGAGACAAGAATCATTCGATTTCTTACAGAAATACCTGAATAACTCCTCTCCTACCGGTTTTGAGTCGGAGGGTCAAAAGCTTTGGCTGGAGTATGTTAAACCATATATCGACGAGCATTTTGTAGACACGTACGGTACTGTAGTTGGCGTTATTAACCCGCAGGCAGAGTATAAAGTAGTAATTGAGGCACATGCCGATGAGATCAGCTGGTTTGTAAACTATATCACGCCAGAAGGCTATATTTACTTAAAGCGTAACGGCGGCTCCGATGCTTTAATAGCTCCATCTAAGCGTGTAAATATTTATACTGCTAAAGGCATCGTAAAAGCTGTTTTTGGCTGGCCGGCTATCCACGTACGTAAGGTAGAAAACGATAAAGCTCCTACTATAGAAACTGTATTCTTGGACTGCGGTGCAAGCAACCGCGAAGAGGTAGAGGCCATGGGTATTCATGTTGGCTGCGTAGCTACTTTCGAGGATGAGTTTACTGTAATGAACGACCGCTACTACGTAGGTCGTGCCCTAGATAACCGTGTAGGCGGCTTTATGATTGCGGAGGTAGCGCGAATGATCAAAGAAAACAACAACCAGCTACCGTTTGGCCTATACATTGTAAATTCCGTGCAAGAAGAAATCGGCTTACGTGGCGCTGAGATGATCGCACATCGCATTAACCCGGATGTTGCCATTATCACCGACGTTACCCACGATACACAGTCGCCGATGTACGATAAGAAAACAAGCGGCGACATCCACTGCGGAAAAGGACCTGTTATTGCCTATGGCCCTGCTGTACAGAACAATGTGCGCGACTTGGTTATCCGTACTGCCCAGGAAAAAGAGATACCATTCCAGCGTTCTGCCGTGTCGCGTGCCACAGGTACCGATACCGATGCGTTTGCTTATTCAAACGCCGGTGTAGCTTCTGCACTTATCTCCTTGCCTTTAAAATACATGCACACTACCGTAGAAACCGTGCATAAAGACGACGTAGAAAATGTGATCAAGCTGATTTACGAAACAGTGCTTAAGATTCAGGACAAGCAGGACTTCCGCTACCTGAACTAAAAATTATCTTATACTTCAGAGGCCTCACATGCTGCATTAGTATGTGAGGCTTTTGCTTTATAACACCGCTGTTCGTAACTTATACTTAAAACAGACACTGCTATGAAAAGATACTTGTTTTGGCTACTAATGTGGATACCTTGGCTTGGGCTTTATGCAATCCTCATTTTACAGAAGCAGGAAACATTCCCTTGGTTCACGGTTATGCAAATTCTTATTCTAAATATCATTGTAGTAAATATCCGGCGGAAGCAAGTAGGATTATCCATTGCTGCAACACTCAAGTCTATGGTTCCGGGCATCGGGTATCACGAGTGGAGACGTTTATACTTTGCCAAACCTTAAACATTAAGAGGTCTGAAAGGTGCAGTGAGTTTATAAATCCTCACCCATTCCTAATTTATCATTCATAATTCTTTAACGTGCTTTTCACTGATCAAATGGGCAACAGCATTAAGCTGGAGCATCCACCACAGCGCATTGTATCTTTGGTACCCTCACAAACTGAGCTGCTTTTTGGTTTAGGATTAGGAGACAGAATCGTTGGCGTTACTAAATTCTGTATTCACCCTAAGGAGCAGGTAAAGCAGAAAACAAAGATTGGTGGCACTAAGAATTTTAAGTTTGATGTGATAGACCAGTTACAGCCCGACCTGATCATCGGCAACAAAGAAGAAAACTATAAAGAGGGCATAGAGCAATTACAGCAAAAGTATAAAGTATGGATGAGTGACATTCATACTTTAGATGATGCGCTGCAGATGCTGCAGCAGGTAGGGCAACTAACTGGAACAGATGCCAGAGCAGCAGAACTTGAGGAAAGTATAAAGTCAGGATTTGAGCATCTAAAGCCACTACAGCCAAGTATAAAAACAGCTTATTTTATCTGGAGAAAGCCTTACATGGCTGTTGGCAGCCACAATATTATAGACTACATGTTGGAGCGTTGCGGCTTCGAAAATGTGTTCAGCAACTTGTCCCGTTATCCTGAAATAACTGCAAAACAGCTACAACTGGCAAATCCGCAGCTTATACTTTTATCTTCAGAGCCATACCCTTTTAAGGAGAAGCACATACAGGAATTTCAAGGGATTTGCCCACAAGCAAGTATAAAAGTAGTAGACGGTGAAATGTTTAGCTGGTACGGCAGCAGGCTTTTACACGCTCCGGCTTATCTGCAGCAGGTGATTGAGCAGGTGAAACAGGAACAGAAAGTATAAGCCTAAACTACAACTTATCTAACAGCTTAAGCGCCTTTTTCGAAACAGCCTCAAAGTATAAAGCATCTGCCTGTAACTGATCAATTGTTTTCCCTTTTATCGGCCGCTTATTGGTAGGGTCAAGTAATGAGGTAAGTGTAATGATTTTTCGCGCCCGCTGCTTCTGCTCTAGCTTTATACTTTCTGGGTTTATTTCCTCCAACTGCTGCACCAGCAAATGTCGGAAATCTTTACCCTCCAGCGCCTCCTCCTCAAGCAAACGCATAATAGCTGCTACTGCTTCATCCTCGAAAGGTGATTCTATGGCAATACTGACCAACTCGCTAGTTGTTGGCAACGGAAGCCGGATGAGCAGCTCGTAGCCGCCGCTGCTTTGTTCGCCGGCTGTAGTATAGCACTTCATCCAGAACCTGCCAGATGAAGTATCTTTATACACTGCTGCCCAGCCTCCGGCTACCTCTTCCATCAGCTGCATCTTGTCCAGAAGCTTCTCTATCAGTTTTGCATTTCCATACAGCTTCCGTTCTTCCATTATATCTATTCGTTATACTTTACCTTAAAACCAGCTTTCTCCAGATCCTCCCAAAACCTAGGGTACGATTTGCGCACAACAGAAGGTTCTTGTATTGTGGTAGGTGCGAGCAAAGCCAGAGGAGCAAAGGCCATGGCCATGCGGTGGTCTTGATAAGTACGAAACACGAAGCTCTCTTTAGAAATAATACCCGGATCCATTCTAAAAACGCCTGGCGTTATTTCCTCTAATTTACAGCCTAAGCTTAGCAGCTCAATTTGCAGGGCATGAATCCTATCTGTTTCTTTTATGCGGAGGCTTTCCAAACCGGTTATTTCCAATGTTACGCCCAAGGCAGCACTTAAAGCAACCACTGTCTGTGCCAAATCCGGGCAATCAGAAAAATCGTAAACCAAGTGCTTTTCGCAGCGCTTTTTAGTTAATCTCACACCTTCGTCTGTAAAGTAGGTATAAACGCCCAGGTGGTTCATAATTTCTGCCACGGCACTGTCACCTTGAAAGGATTTTTCTTTTAGGCCAAGTAAAGTTATGTCAGCTTCTTTAGCCAGAGCCACCATACTATACCAATAACTTGCCGCCGACCAATCTGACTCAACCTGAAAGCTGCCGGATGTATACTTTTGATGCGGAACAGTAATGATACTATTCTCGAATGTTGCCTCTACACCAAAGTGCTTCATCAGCGAGAGCGTCATGTTGATATAGGGTTTAGAGCTGATTTTGCCCTCCAACTCCAGAACCAGCCCCTCCGGCAACAGCGGTGCCACCATGAGCAGTGCCGATATGTACTGGCTGCTGATGTCGCTGCGTACTTTCAGGTGCTTTTTGCCGCTGCCTTTAAACGCTTCTATTTTCAGCGGAGGATACCCCTCTTCACCAAGGTAAGCGATACTTGCACCAAGTTCACGCAGTGCATCCACCAGCACTTTAATAGGGCGCTGGCACATGCGTGCTGTTCCGGTAAGTGTTTTATCCTGGCCCGTTATTGCATAATAAGCTGTCAGAAACCGCATTACCGTGCCTGCATCTTCGGCATCTATAGTTTCATCCTCACTTTTAAGCAAACGCTGCAGCAGCTGCGTGTCATTGGCTTCTGAAAGGTTATATAGCTTAGACGATGCACCTGATAGCGCCGAAATAATTAAAGCACGGTTTGCCTCACTTTTGGAAGCAGGTAATTTTATACTTGTGTTTAAAATACCTGATGGGTGGCTAAGGGTAAGGCTTTTGCTCATATTAAGGAATAATAACGCAGCGACTCAACAATTTGCTGCACTGTAACAGGCTGGTCGTACACTGCTTTGCCAATGCCGCTTAACAACGTACAGTTAATGGTAGTGCGGGTATTCTTTTTATCCTGAAGGGCCAGTTGTGCTATACTTTGGATATCGGCCTCGGTTAGGTGCACTTTCTCATACACCGACACCAGAAATGTCTCTATCTTATCCAACTCCTCCTGCGACAGCAGCTTATGATTTACAGATAGCCAAGCTTCACAAAGCATGCCTACTGCCACTGCCTCACCGTGCAGTAGTTCCTGCTCCGGCTTTTCTAGCAGGTAGCTCTCCACAGCATGCCCCACCGTATGGCCAAAGTTTAACACTTTACGATAACCGCCCTCCAACGGATCAACCTCTACTACTTTAGACTTTATACTTACCGAATGGCGAATCAGCTCTTCCCAATCTTCTGTAAACAAACCTACATGCCGCTGCGTCTGGAAAGCCTCTTTATCTGCAATAAGCCAATGCTTTATAATCTCGGCATATCCGGATTTTAGCTGCCGTGGTGGCAACGTTTGCAGAAAAACAGGATTAATAAAAACAGCCTGCGGCTCCTGGTATACACCAATATGATTCTTTAAACCATGAAAGTCGATACCCGTTTTTCCGCCTACGCTGGCATCTACCTGCGCAAGCAGCGTAGTAGGCACCTGCACAAAGTATAAACCACGCTTAAACACAGCCGCACAAAAACCACCCATGTCCCCGATCACGCCGCCGCCCAAATTCACCAGCACCGACCAGCGGTCCAGGTTCAGTTCCGTCATGCGCTGCCAGATGTGCTCACAGGTTTTTAGGGTTTTGTGTTCCTCTCCGCTTTGTATTTGTATCAGGTCATGCTCAGGCAAAAATGGTTTAACCGCAGGGTAGCAATGGTGTAGCGTGTTTTCATCCACCAGCACCGCCACTTTGCTAAAGGCACGGTTTTGTAAAAAATCCGACAGCTCCTGCAGCGCCTGTTGGCCTATATGTATAGTTTCAGTCATGTTTTATCAGTATTTTTTTCTGAGCATAAAGCATCTTTAACCAAAGAGACAGACTCTACTACATACTTGCTCATGGTTTTTACAAAGATACGTGATACAGCTGCCAGCAGCAAAGTAATTGTCTAAAGCCCAGGCAAACGCTTCTTTACGTAAACACACAGCAAATGCGGCTGTTATACTTCAGATAAAAATTACGCATTTATCACTCATAATCAAGCTACCCACTTTTAAAACAATTAACCTCCTCCGTATCGTACACTAAATCAACCATCAGGAAAGCGATGAAAAGCTGGCACACCCAATCTGCTAAAGAGGTATTAAGCGACCTTGGCTCATCAGAGCAAGGCCTGAGCAAAGAGGAAGCTACGGCGCGCCTAAACAAGTATGGCTCTAACGAACTGCAGGAACGTAGCGGAAAAAGCCCTTTGCGGATGCTGTGGGAGCAGTTTACACAAGTTATGGTGCTTATCCTGATCGCGGCGGCCATTATCTCAGCTTTTTTGGGCAAAAACATAGAAACCATCGCCATTATGGCTATTGTTGTGCTGTTCGGGGTACTTGGGTTTGTACAGGAATACCGTGCAGAGAAAGCCATGGCTGCCCTGAAACGCATGGTAGTGCCTTTGGTAAAAGCCCGAAGAAATGGTGTAGTACAGGAGCTGTCGGCACGGGAGCTGGTGCCCGGCGATGTTGTACTGCTGGAGGCGGGCAATGTAGTACCGGCAGACATGCGGCTGCTCGAAAGTGCCAACCTACGTGTGCAGGAGGCCGCGCTTACCGGCGAATCAGAGGCAGTGGAGAAAGAGATCATACCTTTGGAAAGGTCAGACCTGCCACTCGGCGACCGCAAGAACATGGTATACCTGGGCACGAACGTAGCCTATGGCCGCGGTACAGCGGTGGTGATAGGTACAGGCATGCAAACTGAGCTAGGAAAAATTGCCGACCTGCTACAGGAGGTATCCGCAAAACAAACCCCGCTGCAGCAGAAGTTGGACCAGCTTGGCAAGCTATTGGCCATACTTGGTTTTGTGGCCGCCGTGCTCATGTTCGTGGTGGGTGTTTTAATTGGAGAACCGCTAGAAGATATGTTCCTGACTGCCGTAAGTTTGGCGGTGGCTGTGGTGCCCGAAGGCTTGCCCGCAGTAGTTACCATTACCCTGGCTATTGGCGCTCAGCGGATGTTGAAACGGCATGCCCTCATGCGCAAGCTTCCTGCTGTAGAAACGCTTGGCTCTGTTACTGTTATCTGCTCCGATAAAACGGGTACCCTCACCGAAAACCGGATGACAGTAGTTACTGTGGCATTTCCGGATGAACAACTGGACCTGAACGCTGACGGGCAGCAAGAGAAAAGTATAAACATCCCGGATAAAGCCAAGCTAGCGCTTACCATTGGCATGCTTTGCAACGACAGCGTCCTTAAATCTTCTGAGGGAGAAGAGCCACAGGTAATCGGAGACCCCACAGAGGGAGCCTTGTTGGCGGCGGCTAGTAAAGCAGGCTTCCAAAAAGATAACTTGGAGCAGCAGCTTCCCCGTGTACACGAAGAGCCCTTCGACTCTAATCGTAAACGCATGACTACGGTCCATCAAGTTAACTCTGGAAGCGAGATACCTGCAGAGTTACAGTTTCTTCCTCGCCCACCCTACCTTGCCTGCACCAAAGGCGCCGTAGACAGCCTGCTCAAAATCGCGGACCAGGTGTGGCTCACAGACCACCCTGAACCCATGACTGAAGTATGGCGCGAACGCCTGCTGAAACAAAACGACGCACTTGCACAGAACGGAATGCGGGTGCTAGGTATCGCATTCCGTGAGTTACAGGCACCCAAAAAGGATGGAAAATCATTGGAAGAAGCCTTAACCTATGTGGGAATGTTGGGTTTGATAGATCCGCCAAGGGCTGCTGTAAAGTCTGCGGTTGCCACCTGCCGTACCGCCGGCATCCGCCCGATCATGATTACCGGTGACCACCCCCTTACTGCTGCTGCCATAGCCAAAGAACTGCAGATTACCGATAACCCAGAAGCCGTAACTGGTGAGATGCTGAACAAAGTATCGGAGGCGGAACTCGCAGAGTTGGTGTCGCGGGTATCTATTTATGCGCGGGTATCGCCGGAAGATAAGCTGCGCATTGTGGAAATGCTGCAGAAAAAAGGGCAAGTAGTAGCCATGACCGGCGACGGGGTGAACGACTCTCCTGCTCTCAAAACAGCCAATATTGGTGTGGCCATGGGTATAACAGGTACCGATGTAGCTAAAGAGGCATCGGACATGGTGCTGCTGGATGATAACTTTGCCACCATTGTAGCGGCCGTAGAGGAAGGGCGCGTTATTTATGATAACCTGCTCCGCTTCGTTAAATTTTCATTGGGAGGCAATCTGGGCAAAGTGCTGGTGATGCTTTGTGCTCCTCTGCTAGGTATAAATATAGCCCTGCGTCCCCTGCAATTGCTTTGGCTGAACCTGCTCACTGATGGCCTGATGGGGCTTGGGTTAGGCACCGAGCCGGCAGAACCGGATACTATGAAACGCCCGCCTCGCTCTCCCAAGCAATCTGTACTTGTCCGCCGCGACATCATCCATGTAACTTGGTCAGGGGTATTAATTGGTGCAATCACGCTTGGAATGGGCGCCGCCTACATTAACCCGGATAACCTCGAAGATATGCGCTGGCAGACCATGATCTTTGCAACCTTAGGCTTTACTCAAATTGGGCACGCGCTTGGGCTTCGTGCAGCTGGCCACTTTCCCTTCTCCGTAAACGGTAACCCACTTATTATTTACATGGCTTCGCTTACGTTTCTGTTACAAATAGCTGCCATTTATGCGCCTTTCTTGGAGAAATTCTTTGGGCTGGAGCCGCTTGCTCTGCCCGACCTTGCCTTATCTATTAGTGCTGGATTTGTAACATTGATAGCGGTACTCCTGGAAAGCCGTCTTCGCCGGAAAATCCATATAGATATTAAGTAAGCTAACTCCTTACTTTATTCCATCTTTCATCACGGCAGTCTGTTTCCGAATTGATTCCACATGAATAAGTTTATATAACTCTTCTACAAATGCCGGGTCAATGCCCGCTTCGGAAGCCCAATCAGCCCTTGTTCTGAATATTTCTTTCCAGCGCTCTAATTGCAGCACCTGTACATTGTTCTGCTTTTTATACTCTCCGATCTGTTCTACCAGTGCCATGCGTTTGGCAAGCGCAGCTATTATATCATGGTCAGCAGCATCTATCTGCAGGCGCAGTTCTTCGGCACGGTTTACCAGTTCAGCATCATCGTAATTGGTTTTGCGCACCTGCAGCTTCTCAAATATCTCGGCAAGCTTGGCTGGGGTTACCTGCTGATCGGCATCGCTTAGCGCATTGGTTGGGTCAGGGTGCGTTTCTATCATTACACCGTCGTAACCTAAATCCAACGCCTTCTGCGATACCGGAAAAATCAGGTCGCGGTTGCCAGCAATATGGCTAGGGTCTACTATGATGGGCAAGTTCTGGAAATGAGCCTTTAACTCAATAGGTATCTGCCACACCGGTGCATTTCTGTACTTTGATTTTTGGTACGATGAAAAACCACGATGAATAGCAGCTAAATCTGTAACACCTGCATTATAAATTCGCTCAATAGCACCTATCCAGAGCGCCAGGTCAGGGTTCACTGGATTTTTCACCATCACTGGTACCTGTACACCCTGCAAGGCATCAGCAATTTCCTGCACAGCAAAAGGGTTTACGGTAGTGCGGGCTCCAATCCAAAGTACATCTATACCATACTTTAGGGCCTCTTCCACGTGCTTTGCATTGGCAACCTCAGTTGTTACTTTCAGGCTAAACTCCTGCTTTACTTGTCTTAACCATTCCAACCCTTTATAACCTATCCCTTCAAAGGAGTTTGGCCTTGAGCGTGGCTTCCAGATTCCGGCTCTAAATAAATGCACAGGCTGCTTAGCAAGTGCCTGCGCTGTCTGCATCACCTGCTCCTCGCTTTCTGCACTACAAGGTCCTGCTATTCTGAGTGGCCCCTGCTCCCCTGCCAGAACCTGGGTAAAAAAAGACTCTTTGTTGTTAAATTTCATCTAATAAAATACTTACTGCAAAGGTACCGAACTAATAAGATAATTGACATTTTAGAAAAGAATTAAATGCTTCAGGCATCATTCCGGCTAATTTCCCGTTCTAGTTACAGAGCATCTTTCAGTACAAATTATACTATTGATAATTGCCTCTAAAAAACTACATTTAGTACCCTTAGATAAAACAGCAAACAATGGACAGGAGTTTATTCTCAGTTAAAAGTAGCCCAACGCGCTAGAAAAGCATCCAACTAACTTATAAAATGGTTGTTAACATAATCTGATACACTATCTTTGCGCGCGCTAATACATACTTTTATGAATCCTGTTACCCAAGTTTCATTCGACGATACTGCTGTTGCATTTTCATCAAAATCCAACGCTGAATTATACAAAATGTACCTGCTGTTCAAATCTATGAACAACCCTGCCTTTGTAAAGGTAGGCGGCACATTGCTTAACACAGCCATTAACCTGCACCTGCCTGTTAAGTTTATCATCAAGCCAACTATTTTTAACCACTTCTGTGGCGGCGAGACCATAGAAGAATGTGATAGTGCGATAAAAGAACTTGGCAAGTATAACATAGGCACCATCCTGGACTATTCTGTTGAGGGTGAGGGTGATGAAAAAAGCTTCGACGCTACACGCGACGAACTGCTGCGCACCATAGAAAAAGCTCATGGCAATAAAAATATTCCTTTCTCTGTTTTTAAGGTAACAGGCTTGATTGATATAAACCTGCTGGAGAAAGTGCAGAAAAAACAAGATCTTTCTGCAGCTGAGCGGGCTGCTTTTGAACGCGGCCGCGATCGTGTAAACGCCATCTGCAAGCATTGTTACGATAGGGATGTGCGCGTATTTATTGATGCTGAGGAAAGCTGGATTCAGGAGACCATTGATAACCTGACTTATGAGATGATGGCACTCTACAACAAAGAGAAAGCTAACATCTACAATACTTACCAGATGTACCGCCACGACAGGCTGGATGTAATTAAGCGTGATTTTGATAATGCTATAAAAGGCGGTTATTACTTGGGCGCGAAACTGGTACGTGGTGCTTATATGGAAAAAGAACGTAAGCGTGCACAGCAGGAAGGGTACCCTAGTCCAATCAATCCAACGAAACAAGCATCAGACGATTTGTTTAATGCATCGCTGCGCTTCTGTGTAGAGAACATTGACAGAATAGCTTTCTGTAACGGCACACACAACGAAGCAAGCTGCTATTTGCTGATAGAACTGATGGAGCAGTACAACATTGCACCTAACGACCCTCGCGTATACTTTGCACAACTTTATGGCATGAGTGATAACTTGTCTTACAACCTGGCGCACGCTGGCTATAATGTAGCGAAGTATGTGCCTTACGGCCCGGTAAGAGAGGTAATGCCATACTTACTGCGCAGAGCAAACGAGAACACAGCTATAGCCGGACAAAGCAGCCGTGAGTTTCAGCTGATTCAAAATGAGGTGGAACGGCGAAAAAAGCAACGATAACTTTAAAACAACAAAAGGCTGGTTATTAATCAGCCTTTTTTAAATATTTGTTATTACACAGGCACAAAAAAAGCGGGACCTCGCACCTAAGTACGAGGTCCCGCTTTGTGTTTCGAACTATAAGCTATTCGCTGTAGTTCTTGCTTAATTACTGAACTGGAGCAACAGTAGTGTCAGCTTCAACAGCAGTAGTGTCTTCTACTACAGTCTCTTCTACAACTGGAGTCTCTTCTACAACTTCAGTCTCAGTAGCTTCAGTTTCAGTAGTAGTTTCTTCGCTAGTGCAAGCTGTGAAAGAAAGAGCAAGAGCTACGATTGCGAAAGTGAATAAATTTTTCATTTTGTGTTTGTGATTAAGTGTTTTGGTTTCGATTTTGGAACTTTATACCAAGACGGCAGATAGGTAACCCAACTTTTTAAAAAATTTAAAAATATTTTTTCTGTGGGTTACAATCCTGCCTTTCATGTATTAAAATTTGACTGGAATGAAGAAGAGTTTGTATGAGATGGATGAGGCAGTGATCGAGGGAATCCGGCGCGATGATGAACGTGCGCTAGCTTATCTGTACAAACTTTATTTCCCAATGATCTCTCATTTTATTTTGAGTAACAGCGGAACCGAAGACGAAGCCAAGGACATTTACCAGGAAGGCGTTATCGTGTTCTATGAAAAGATACGGGACAACAGTTTAGAGCTTAGCTGCCAGATTAAGACTTACCTGTACTCAGTGTGTAGAAGGCTTTGGCTGAAGCGGCTCGCTGAGAAAGGCCGCTATACAACTAAACTGGATGAAACCGGTGACTTAGTACCCGTTGAGGAAGACACGCAACAGCACGAGGAGCAGGAACGACAGTTTGGTATAATGGGCGAAGCACTTGGGCAGTTGGGTGAACCGTGTCGTTCGCTTTTAGAAGATTATTACATTCATACACAAAGCATGCAGGTGATTACGGAGAAGTTTGGCTACACCAACTCTGATACCGCTAAGAACCAAAAGTATAAGTGCCTGCAGCGCCTGAAGAAATTATTTTTTGCCACCTATAAGCCAGGTGTTGAGTAAAGGCTTAAACATTAAACCGGCTTTTAGCCACATTTCAGAAGAAGATGTTAGAGTACCGCGCTTACGAACAGATTGAACGCTACCTGAATGGAGAAATGGCAGTAGAGGAACAACAGGCTTTTGAAGCACTGTTGCACACTGACATGCGCCTAGCCGAGGAAGTACGTGAGCACAAACAATTGCTTGATTCGATGCAGAAGTATGGCAAACGCCAGGCGCTAAAGCAACAACTGCAGAACATCCATACTGAAATGGAAACTAAAACGCTGGAGGCCTCACCAAGTGCCTGGAAAGTATTTTGGAACCGCCATTCACAAACTGTTGCAGTTGCGGCAAGCGTTTCACTGCTTTCTGTATTCGGCACACTCTGGAGTGTGCAACAGTTAAAAGCACCGGTACAACAGCAAACAGCACGCTACGTTGAACTTCGCCGCGAGGTAGAACGCCTTAAAAAAACACAGACAGCTATCATCAACGGCATTAACGATGCTAGCAAGCCTGCTCCCCGCGCAGCTGCTTTTAGTGGTACTGGCTTCGCTATTTCTGCAGATGGCTACTTAGTAACCAGTTCGCATGTGGTAGAAGGCGCAGACTCCATCATGGTAGAGAACAAATCAGGAATAAAGTATAAAGTAAGCGAAGTATACCGCGACGAAATACATGACCTTTCTATTTTAAAGATATCTGACAGCAACTTCACAGGCTTTAATAAGCTGCCTTATACTTTCAAAAAAGAAGAGTCAGATCTTGGCGAGAAAGTGTTTACTTTAGGCTACCCACGCGAAGATGTTGTTTTTGGAGAAGGCTCACTTAGCTCAGTTTCTGGCTTTGAGGGCGATACAACTTCTTATCAAATTTCTATTCCGCTAAACCCCGGTAATAGCGGCGGCCCATTACTAGACGATAAAGGGAACCTGATTGGTGTGATAAGTGGCAAGCAAGCCGGACAAGAAGGTGCGGCCTTTGCTGTTAAATCTGCTTACCTTTTACAGATGATACACGAGTTGCCCGCATCTACTACCATGACACCTATGACATTACCTAAGTATAATTCACTTTTAGGTAACCCTAGGCCTCAACAGCTTAAAAAGCTAAAAGACTATGTTTTTGTAGTTAAAGTGTACAATTAATACGTTAAGCCCCATCTTTATTTAGTTTAAGCTGCTAAAGCTACTCTTTATTGGTTGGAATGTTAGTGCGCTAGTCTAACATTTTGTTATAATTTCAGTTAAATAAGGGATGTACAGGCATTTGCCTCACATTTAAATTTAGAACTGAAAGCTATGAAACAAAGATTTTTAAAACCAATGATTGCAGCAGCTGTAGTATCCTTTACAATGTATAGCTGCGCTAGCTCTGATAACATGAGCGATACAACGGCTATGGACGAAACCACCACCATGAGCGAAACGCAGACCATGGGCGGTGAAACTGAAGATATGCAGCCTGAGACTGACGCAAATATGAACACTGATATGGGCATGGAAACAACTATCACCATGACCAATCCAGTTGAAATAGATGCTATGTTTGAGGACATCGCTGATACAAAGCAGATGGATGTTATTGCACTAGCTAAATCAACCCCTAACCTTTCAACTTTTGTTACACTCGTAGAAACCGCAGGTTTAGCAAATATGCTTTCCTCTGGAGGAACATACACTATATTTGCGCCAACTAACGAGGCCTTTGCTTCTCTATCTCAAGATAAGCTTAACATGCTGATGAAGCCTGAAAACAAAGCAGAGTTGTTGAAGGTATTGCAACTGCATGTGCTATCCAATAAAGTTGAATCGTTTCAATTTAAAGACAACCAACGCATACAAGTAAGCGAAGACAAGTTTATTAATGTAAGCGTTGATAATAGCAACATTATGATTGGCGGCGCTACAGTTGTTCGTCCTGATGTAGAAGCCTCTAATGGTACGCTACACGTAATAAACGGTGTAGTAAGCACCACTGATGATAGTGGCATACGCTAATATCATTTTGTAACCAATTTCCTTAAAATTTCATAAAAATACATATAGAGTTGGTCCTTCTAATGTCAGAGGGGCCTAACTCTATATGTATTTTATTTTCTGTTTAAGCTTTAGCTAGCTGCAGAAATATTATGTTCCACTAAAAGTTTAATAACTATGAAAACGATAAAACCACTGGCTGCTGTAGCTCTTGCATCGGCAACGATGTTTGGGTGCGCCAGCTCTGACGAAATGAATAACACAACGGCTATGAACGAAACCACCACCATGAGCGAAACACAGACGATGGGCGGTGAGACTGAAGACATGGACGACGCAAAAAGTGTTGTAGTAGCAACAGAAGTATCAGTACCAATTGCTACTATACCAGTTGCCACACTTTCTCTTACAAACCCTGTTCAATTAGGCGATATGTTTAATGATATTGATGATACTGAAAAGTATAACATGATAGAACTTACTAAAAAAAGCCCTAACCTGAGCACTTTTGTACAATTGGCAGAAGCGGCAGGCATTGCCGATGACCTTACACAAGAAGGTGATTTTACTCTTTTCGCACCAACGAACGAAGCGTTCTCAAAATTATCTAAGCAGGATTTGGAGATGCTCCTGATGCCTGAAAACAGAGCTAAGTTAACAGCTATTTTGCAGGCGCACGTTATTCCATCAAAAGTAGTTTCTACACAGTTCAATTCATCCCAGCGTATAACGTTGTCGGATAATCGTTACCTGCCTATTTCAACTTCTAATAATATTATCACAGTAGGAGGTGCCGCTATTGTAGTTTCTGATGTAGAGGCATCAAATGGTATGGTACATGTTATCGATAGGGTAATTATTCCGAGCCAAGACGCAATAGATGATGACTTACGATAACCAATAGTATAAGATTATTCACTAAAACAGCTCTCTCAGAACAGGAGAGCTGTTTTTTTATTCAAAGTATAAATTCTACCGTAAAAACTTATGAACTGTAAAACTCTGAAATACAAAATGCTATGAAAAACCACAAATACAATTTACTGCTTTTTACTTTGTACTCAGTGTTCTTAGCGGCTTGTGCCGGCACCGAAAACACAGATACTGGCACGAATACTACAACAGCTGAAACACAAATAATGGAAGACAACTCAGGGAGCCAAGCTGCTATGAACCCTGATACAGATATGTCGTCGGAAGACACCACAAGAGCTAACGTTTCTGCGGACAACACTATTGGCCGTGATATGAACATTGTAGCACTAGTACAGCAAAACCCAAACCTATCAACCTTTTTTGAATTAATAAAACAAGCTGATATGGTTGTAACATTGGAAAGCCCTGCTCCTTATACTGTGTTTGCTCCTACTAACGAAGCATTTGAAGCCTTGCCTGCAGGCACTGTAGAGGCACTGAAACAAACTGATGACAAAATAGAATTAAGGAGACTGATCCAGGCACACATTCTGCCTAACAGGATAGCCTCAACTGAAATGCGCGACAACATGCCTATGAAAACGGCGCAAGGTGATAACGTAATTGTAAGAAAGAAAGGGCAAACCTTAACAGTTGGTAATGCCACAGTTGTTATAGCCGATGTAACAGCCTCTAACGGTATAGTACACGTGATAGATAGAGTGCTGGTACCACCTAAAAAGTAAGCAAAATAGCATGTTACCCAAACAAATCCACCTGCTGCAAAGCTACTGTCGTAACTAAAAGAACCTTGCATCGTTATAATAAACCTAATCCAGAAAGCGATTTCTGGTGTAATATTTACAATCGATAAAACTATAAAACAAAAGCTATGATGGACAAAAGAGATAATTCCGGCATGATGACGGCCATGTTCCGTGACAGAGAGAGCGCAGAACGCGCATACAATGAATTAAGAGCACGTGGATATGACAAAGATGATATCAATGTAGTAATGTCTGACAAGGCGCGCGACCGCCATTTTGGAGATGATGTAGACAAAGAAGGTGATACTGAACTTGGCAACAAGTCGCTGGAAGGAACTGGCGCTGGTTCTGCCATTGGTGGTACACTAGGTGCTATCATTGGTGCTGTTGCCGCTATTGGTACTTCTGTAGCCATACCAGGTTTAGGCCTTATTGTGGCAGGTCCTCTGGCAGCTGGCTTAGCTGGTGCTGGTGCAGGCGGTTTAACAGGTGGCCTGATTGGTGCACTGGTTGGCGCCGGTATACCTGAAGAGCGTGCCAAAGTTTATGAGTCTGGCATTAAGGAAGGTAACATCGTGCTTGGCTTTAAGCCTCATAACGCTGAAGATGCACGTTATTTTGAGTCGCATTTCCAGAAAAACAGAGGAGAGCATATTTATTACTAAGCTATCTGAAGTATAACAAAAACAGCAGCGCCTGCCCAAAGTTTTGGGCAGGCGCTGCTGTTTTTGTTATTTGTCACTACTAGCAAAAAGATGCTTAGGCAAACAATTTAAGCTTATTGCGTATGCAAAAGGTAAACACTAGTTGTATCAAAAGTATAAACCTATGAAAAAATATTTGATGGGCATATTATGCCTGGCACTACTGTCTGGGATGTATGCATGTGGCGACACCAGCAACACCGACCAAACAACAACTATAACAGAGGCAGGATCAGCAGCAGACTCTGTGCTGACTGATGACAGAAGAGAATTACTTGCTTACACAGCACGGCATATGATGCTCCAAAAAGAACTAGCGTCTATGGCCCAGCAAAAAGCACAAACCGATAGCCTTAAACTTTATGCACAGCGCCTTAACGAATGGGCTACTACAAAGCAGAATGAATTAAAGGACCTGGAGCAGCAGTACAACTTTACCTTATCGCAACAATTAAGCGATGATGAAAGGGACTATCTAGATGACCCTCAGGAAGCCGATGCAAATGAATTTGACGAGGAGCTGTGGGAAGAAATGGTTAAATCACAAAAAGATGCCATCAAACACATCGACAACAATATAAAAGACATGGAAGAAACGGATGCTTCGGCTTTTGCTATTTGGGAGCGTAATACACTTAAAGAGCTCAGAGCATACATGGAACAGGCCGCGGCTTACGAACTGGAACTGGAAAACAGAAGTGACCAACGTGGAGGTATCTCTAAACCTATTGTAGAAGAGATTAATAATTAACAAAAAGGCAGCTTTACAGCTGCCTTTTTACATTTCCAGCATATCCTTTAGTACATCCCAAGTATGTTTGGCCAGTAACTTTTGTCCTTCAGCATTAGGATGTAAGCCATCGGGTAGGTTCAGGTGCCGCATACCGGCAACTCCCTCTAACAGGAAGGGTACAAAAGCAACATTGTTTTTTAGGGCCAATTCCCGGAAAAGCTTCCGGAACTCAGCCGCGTATCTGCCAGGTACTATATCTGGTATCTCCATACCTGAAAGTATAATCTTTGCCTCGGGGTGCTGGTGCTTTACTTTATCAACAATCTGCTGCAGGTTTTGGGTTGTTTCGCGTGTAGGAATGCCTCTAAGGCCGTCGTTTGCACCGAGTGCCAACACAAAAATGTCTATTAGCTGCGATAGCCACCTATCTATTCTGTAGAGTCCTCCTGCTGAGGTATCGCCGCTTACACCTGCATTAATTACTTTGTATCGAGTATAGCCTTCTTCACTTAATTTACTTTGGATAAGACTGGGATAAGCCTGCGCAGCTGGCAAACCATAGCCTGCCGTTAAGCTATCCCCGAGAAATAAAATGTTTTTCATGAATTAGATTAGCGTAATGGGGTGCTGCAAAGTATATTCTGCTAAAAACAAAAAAGGGTTGCCTGTTTGGCAACCCTTTTTATCATATCACTAGCTTTAATCAGCTGAGTTCTTCATCTGGCGCAAGCGCTCGCAAGTGGCCATAGAAGCATTTTTTTGCTTTTCAACCATTTGCACTACGTTTTGCGGCAGCTCATTTTTATTATCCAGAGCATCATTATAGGCTTTTTGAGCCCACTCTTCGCCGTATAAATTAGATTCTATCACAGATTCCTCATCACGGCCAACAACTGTATTCTTTACATCCATCCAACCACGGTAAACCTTACCTTTTGCAGTTGTGCCTGTCTCAGTAGAGCCTCCTAGGTTGCTAATGGTGCTGTTTATCTCGTTAGAGAACTTGGTGCTCTGGTTTACAAGATCGTTGTAGTAAGATTGGTGCGTAGGGTCTTTCGTTAACTTAGCGGCGTGCTTATAGCCCTCTATTCTATCGTTAACAAACAGATTTAACTCTTGTAAAACATCTACGGCTTTTTGACTGTTATTCATAGCATTTATTTTTTGTTTCTATAATTGGAAACGAAATAATAAGGCCTGCAGTTATAATAAATGTAAACTAAGGGCGTAACGTATAGATAAACCAGACTTTAATCTAAAGAATACACTTACCTGTAGAAAGCCTAAGCGCTACTTTATGATTTAAGTTGTATTTATACTACATTACGTTTTGAAAAACACAAAATTAACGAAGAAGTAATCCAATAGCGGCATTACTTTTGCACAGACTAACTTGGTTCAACTAACTTAATTAGATGCTATCATTGACAACCAGAATAAAAATTATATTATCGGTACTTGCAGTTGTTTTACTGACAGGCTCCTTTATACTTTATAGGGCTACTGATGTTCCTGAGGGTAAAAACGAGATACTGATCAAGGCACTGATGCAAGGCCTTACCCAAGGGCATTACCGACCAGAGAAAGTAGATGATGCTTTCTCCAAAAAAGCATTTGGCCTTTACTTAAATCGCCTAGACTATAATAAAAAGTTCTTGCTTGCTTCTGATGTAGCTCAGTTGCGCAAGTACGAAACGGCTATAGACGACCAGTTGCGCGATGGTTCTTATGCTTTTTTTGATATGTCTGCAGCGCTTATTGAGCAGCGTGTAAAAGAAACAGAGCCTTTCTATAAAGAGATTCTTGCCAAGCCGTTCGATTTTGAGAAGGATGAAAATATTGAGTTAGAGGGCAAAAAACTATCTTATGCAAAAGATAAAGCTGCTCTTAAAGAAGAGTGGCGCAAACAACTAAAGTACCAGACACTGGTGCGATTAGCTGATATGCATAAAGACCAGGAGCAGGCTATGGCTAAAGGCGAGAAAGTAGAGAAAAAGACTTTCGAGCAAATGGAGAAGGAGGCCCGCGAAAAGTTAACTCAGAATTACAAAGACTTGTATGATCGCCTTTCAAAAATCAATAAAGAAGATCGACGTGCTATCTATATTAATGCTGTAGCTAATGTGTACGACCCCCATACTGGCTATTTCCCGCCAAAGGCTAAGTCTGATTTTGACATCAACTTTACAGGAAGGTTAGAAGGTATTGGAGCTTCTTTAACAGAGAGCGACGGACAGATTAAAGTGAATGAGATCGTTCCAGGCAGTCCGTCTTACCTTCAGGGCGACCTGAAACCAGGTGATGTAATTCAGAAAGTTGGTCAAGCTAAAGAAGAGCCTGTTATTGTAATGGGTATGCGTTTAGATGATGCTATTCAGTTGATCCGTGGTAAGAAAGGCACTGAAGTACGCCTTACTGTAAAGAAGCCAGATGGATCAACAAAAGTTGTTCCGATTGTTCGTGATGTGATTGTGTTTGAAGAAACCTATGCACAATCTGCGATAATTGAGGACAAAGATAAAATTGGTTACATAAAGCTACCTGGTTTTTATGCCGACTTTGAGCGTAATGGCGGCCGTAACAGTGGCGCTGACGTGAAGAAGGAAGTAGAGAAGCTAAAAGCTGCTGGTATGAAGGGTCTTATACTTGACCTTAGAAACAATGGCGGTGGCTCTTTGGGCGATGCCGTAGAAATGGCAGGTCTGTTTATTGAAAGAGGTCCTATTGTACAGGTAAAAACAGCATCAGGAAAAGCCATTGTACTAGATGATCGTGATCCAAAGGTGCAGTATGATGGTCCGTTAACTGTGCTAGTGAATGCAAACAGTGCTTCGGCCTCTGAAATTTTGGCTGCTGCCCTACAGGATTATAAACGTGCTGTGATTATTGGTAGCCCAACTTACGGTAAAGGTACTGTACAACAATTTGTAGAGCTGGATGAGGCACTGCCTGCACAATTTAACGCTTACAAGCCTTTTGGCGCACTTAAGCTTACAACACAGAAGTTCTATAGAATTAACGGTGGTACAACGCAGTTGCGTGGCGTAACTCCTGATATCATACTTCCAGATGCCTATAGCTACATGGAGTTCGGTGAAAAAGAGCAGGAATACCCGCTTCCGTTTGATGAAATAGCACCAGCCAACTATAAAACTTGGATGAACAACAGGTTGAATGTGTCTAAGATACAGGCTAACAGCAAAAACAGGATTTCGCAAAATACTTCGTTTAATCTGATAAAAGAAAGCGGAGAGCGCCTGAAAAAACAATCGGAGAATACAGCCCGTTCACTGCAGTTTGCAAAGTATTTAGCTGAGGAAAAGAAAGCAGAAGCCGAGGCAAAACGTTACGAAGAGGCTCAGAAAGAAGTGCCTGTATTAAAGGTTGACCGCCTGCCACAGGATCTTCAGGCTATCGGTACAGATACCGCACAGGTTGCACGTAATAAGGAATTCCTGAAGAGCATCCGTAAGGATATCTACATCGAGGAAGCCGTAGCTGTAATCCAGACTGATCTTAAATAAGTAACCTTAATTATACTTAAAGCGCCCGCTATGTTGAACATAGCGGGCGCTTTTTTTATATTACCCTTTCTTAACCTCATCCTATACTATGCAAAAGAAAAGCACACTCCTTCCCTACCATACTTCAGTTAAAGTATGGCTGCTACTTATTGCTATACTTCCCACCCTTTTCAGCGGCTGCGGCAAAACCACCAGAACACCGGAGGCAAGCCAGCAAGGCTATACTTCTGATAAGGCAATGGTTGTGTCGGCACACCCTGATGCTTCCAGAATTGGTTTAGAAATACTTCGGAAAGGAGGAAATGCCTTTGATGCTGCTATTGCTACACAGTTTGCACTTGCAGTGGCGCATCCGGCTGCGGGTAACCTGGGTGGTGGTGGCTTTTTGGTATACCGCCAGTCCGACGGCAGCGTTGGCTCTTTGGATTACCGTGAAAAAGCCCCCGGCGCTGCTACCGAAACCATGTACCAGGATGCGCAGGGCGAGGTGATATCAGAGCTTAGCCTGTCCGGGCACTTGGCAGCTGGTGTACCAGGCAGCGTAGCCGGTATGTACGAAACTCACCAGAAGTTTGGCTCTTTGCCATGGGAGGAGTTGGTACAACCCTCTGTTGATCTTGCCAGAAATGGTGTAGTGTTAACAGAGAAAGAAGCAAATGGCCTAAACAGCACCCGCGACAGGTTTATAAAGCATAACAAGCACCTGCCCTACCTGGCTGTAAAAGTATGGAACCCCGGCGATACCCTTAAGCACCCTGATCTGGCACGTACCCTAGAGCACATCCGCGACAAAGGCCGAGACGGCTTCTATAAAGGCGAAACAGCAGACCATATAGTAAAGGAGATGCAGCGTAGCAATGGTATCATTACTCACCAGGACCTTGAGAAATATACCGCTGAATGGCGCCAACCAATTACAGGAAAGTATAAAGATTACAAAGTTATCTCGATGGGACCTCCCTCGAGTGGTGGCGTGGCTTTAATGCAACTGCTTACCATGATTGAGCCTTACAACATCAGTAAATATGGCTGGCAGAGCCCTGAAACCATACATCTGATGGCAGAGGCAGAGCGCAGGGTTTATGCTGATCGTGCTGCTTACCTTGGTGATCCTGATTTTGTAAAAGTACCTGTAGAGCAACTACTCGATCAGGAATACCTGAAAGACAGAATGAAATCGGTTAGCCTGGAAAAAGCAACAGCCTCAGCAGAGATAAAAGAAGGTGTGCTTCCGGTTTACGAATCTGAACAAACTACCCACTTAAGTATAGTAGATGCAGCAGGCAACGCTGTATCAGTTACAACCACACTGAATGGCAGCTATGGCTCTAAAGTAATAGTAGAGGGCGCGGGCTTTTTGTTAAACAACGAGATGGATGATTTCAGTGCCAAGCCAGGTGTACCGAATATGTATGGTCTAGTAGGCGGTAAAGCCAATGCCATTGCACCCGGCAAGCGCATGCTGAGCGCCATGACACCAACTATACTTGAGAAAGATGGTAAGCTGTTTATGGTGGTAGGCACTCCAGGCGGATCTACAATCATCACATCGGTTTACCAGACTATCTTAAACGTGATAGAGCATAACATGACCATGCAACAGGCAGTTGCCGCACCCCGCTTCCACCACCAGTGGCTACCCGACGCTATACAACACGAGCCAAAGGCCATTAACCCGGAGGTTAGAACCCAGTTACAAAACAAAGGTCATAAGTTAATGGAGCGTAGTACTTATGGTCGCGTTGATGTCATATTAGTATTGCCAAACGGAAAACTGGAAGGTGGCGCTGACCCTCGTGGCGACGACACAGCCATGGGATATTAGAATGGTGTACTTTTAAAACAAGCCCGGTCTATACTTCTTAAAGTATAGACCGGGCTTGTTTTTTGTCTGATTTCAGTATAACTCTTTTTCGGCAGCCTTTCGTTTCTGAATAAAGCCTGCCACGTACACCCCTACTGCAGCTACTCCTGTCAGCGTCATTAAGCCGAAGAGAGCTGCTCTGCGATTGCGTACTTCTGGGGTAAACTTTTGTATAGCATCTGCTGATGGCATTAATGCTTTTGTTAGCAAAGTGCCCGTCATCATACTGAGCACTGATGTAAGACCTACGGCTGCGTGTGCAACATTTCTATTACCTTGCTTAACTCCTGCGTTAAGCAACAGTAGCGCCCCTCCTACTGCAGGCGGAATAAGTGCCGTTTTAGGTTTATTTTCGTTTAGAAGGTAACCTACAAGCCCTGCGCCAATCAGTGTGGCAGCGTGTGTTGTGTTTGCTATGTCTGGTCTGTCTACAATATTCATACTTCTCCAAAATTTATACTTATCCTTTACCTCCTCCGGAGGTCTTTGGTTATACAGAAAGTATAGAAACAAAAGAGCCTGCCACAAGTGTGGCAGGCTCTTTTTATATGGTAAGCTAGCAGCTTAGTTCTTCATTAATCGAGTCTGGTAAACTTCTTTGCCAGCCTGAACTTTGATAATGTAAACACCATTGGCCAGGTTGCTTACTTTGCTGTTCAAGTTCTGATTAACTGCATCTAAATTGCCAGTTGTTTCGAATACTCTTCTGCCATCAATAGACCAAACGCTCAGGCCAATATTGCCTTTAGCTGCTTTTGCTGGCAATACCAGGTTTACGTAGTTTATTGCTGGGTTAGGATACACGCTAAACTGACCTTTTGTAGCATCTGCAATACCGGTAACAACATCATTACGCTCAATAGTCAGAGCAAATGTAGACTCTGTCCTACCAATCATAAGCTTGTTGCTTACTGAAGCAATACCGAAAGTTATCACTTCGTTTTCTTCAGCTGTCTCATCGTCGATGATATTAACACTGAACTTAACAGATGTAGCGCCAGCTGGTACTGTAACTACGATGTTGTTGTTATCAACAGCAGGTGTTGTAGTATAGTCGCCATCGGTGCCGTAAGTTACGCCTGTACCGTTTGTTACAGAAATCGTAATTTGCTCTTCAGCTACAGTTGCCTGATCTAATTCAAGCATAACTTCTGTTAAACCAGACTCCTCGTTAATCTCTAAGGCTGCTGCAGTAAAGTTTACAGCAGACTTATCGTTATCAGTGATGGATAATGTATAAGTGCTCTCTTCACCGATAATCAGGTTGGCACTCTTGCCTGTGATCATAAACACCACCTGCTCGTTTGCCTCTACCAGGTTATCATCTGTAATCTCTACCTCAAAAGTAGCAGTTGTAGCGTTAGCAGGAACCGTTACCGTAACCAAACCCTCTTCAGCGCCAGTTACAATATAATCTGCTGCAGATGCTGAACCGCCAGTTAATACACTTACTGTTACAGTCTGCTCAGTTGCCTGTGCTTCAGAAAGGGTAAGGCTCACGTTATACTTACCAGCATCTTCAGCTTTAGTTGCTGTTGCTTCAGTAAAGCTTACTGCTGGAGTAGCTGAAAGATTGAAACGGGCAGAAACTGGCATATGATCAGAAGACGTGCTTCTGAAGTTACTGATGCTGTTCAGGAACTGATCTTCAATTGTAACAGACTCTGTAATATAATCATCAGATAACGTAGAAGTAACTATCATATGATCTAAGAAGCTCTCATATTGGCCTGATGCATATGTATAAGCACCCGTTAAGCTTAGGTCATACGTAAGAGCATCATAGTCTTCATCATCCACAAACGCTTTAAAAGTAGAAGGAAGGTTATTTACAACTGACACATCCACGTCGTCGTTGTAATCGCCAAGTATAATAATGTTCTTACCTGCGTAATATGCATCAAGTGAGTCTTTTAGCATTTCAACGTCAAATTTACGCTGTGTGTGCTTATCAACGTTTGTACCACTGTTGGCTCTTGTGTGCAGGTTAATTAGTGTAATATCCTGCTTCACGTTGTTTACTGTAGTTTCGAACTCTACCATGAAAGGCAGACGGCCGCTAGACCAAAACTTAGAGGCTCCCTCTGGGTAGCTAGTAAACTCAGAAGCATATTGGCCTTTTCTGGCATCAGTATAAAATTTCTCAAGAAGTACTTTTTCTTTCTTAACCTTTGCTATTTCTGGTTTATAAAGGAAATATAGCTTCTGCGGAGTAAGAGTTGAAGTTTCATCCCATGAATATGAATAAGCACTTGAAGCAACATATTCATAACCTAGTTCACCTGCTAAGCGCTGAATTTCATCATCATTAGAAACTTCCTGAAGTGCCAGGATGTCTGCATCAAGATCAGAGAATACTTTCTTCGCATTTGCGTACTGAAGTTCTTCATTATCCGGGCCAAGCTCTCTTCCATCTTTGTCTTTATCAGCACCAAACCACTCCATGTTCCATGTAACAACGTCAAGTGTGGTGTTCTTCAGAATAGAAGAACCTGTAAGTGTACCAAGTTCCATTACAAAGTCATCACCTGATGTAGCTGTTACTTTGCCTTCGAAACGAAGCGCTGTAGACTTAGGCAGGAAGCGCACGAACAGTTCATCGCCTTCGGCAGCCTCTTCGGCTGTATAAGTAACTGATTGTGCGTATGTAACATTATCTTTAGAAACTTCAAAGTCAAGCAAATTGCTTGAGATAACGATATCTTCTGTAAAGCCAAGAGCTTTGAAAGTTACATAGTTGGCTTCGCTAAAATTGCCTTGTGCCAGTGTACCAAAATCAAAAGATGCATTGTCAGCAATAAATTTGTAAGGCTCATCTGTTACAGTGAAGTCATCAAATGTCCAGCGAGAAGACCCATTACTTCCTTCAACCGAAGTATATACAATAGCAACATGAACAGATGCTTGCTTATACTGATCTAACAAAAATTCAGATTGAGTCCATACGTCAGAGTTGGCTGCTGGCAGCGCAATATCTAGCTCATTCCATCTTGCAGTTGTAGGAGCACTTGTACCGTCATAGTTTGTTGAAACCATTACCTTTAGCCCAGGACCAACAAAAGCTGATCTAGTCCAGAACGAAAGCAAAGGAATATTGAAACCTGTTAAATCAAGAGCAGGAGATATCAGCCAATCTTCATTGTTTTTAGAACCGTTAGCATAACCGTTAATCTGAACTGCATTATTGCTTCTTCCAAAAGTTGTACATTCCCACACCTGATCGCCAGTTACACTATAAGCCATCCAGCCACCAGGAAGCGTAGTACCGCAGTTATTAAAGTTTTGTGTGTATGGGCTTGCAAAGCTGCCTGTAATATTTAAAACTGATGACTCAAAATCATCGCTCTTATGAGTGACTGTTCCAGTAAATTCACCTACAGTGCTAGAGGTAGCACGAACATACACTGTAAGTTCAGCAGCTAGTTCAGCAGCTGTAAAAACTAAGTTACTAGCATATCCTGCATCCGCACTTTTAGAAATCTCAATGGAAGCAGAAGCCTCAAGAGTAACATCACCTGTTAAATTGCGACCAGAAATGGTATATGATCCTGTAAGTAAAGCTCCAACTACGCCATCACCTAGATTAAGAGAAGTTGGTGCTATAAAAGCAGGAGCATTACTATCTACTGATTCAAAGCTCAACGTAAAATCATCAATTGCAAATACATCTCTTGATCCACCTCCAGTGGAGCCAGATAGAGCTACAATTCTAAAATGAACAGGTTCATCCAGATTATCAATGGCGGTTAAATTGCTCACCGGTATTGATACTGCTGTTGACTTTATACCTGAAGTTGTGATTGTTGTACCTGTTGAGATGAAGTTTGAAGGCTCTTCACCAACAGCATAATCTACTGTCCATGTAACAGTTCGCCCATCGTTAGTTAACTCCTGAGCCTTAAAATCAATTGTGAAACCACGGTATCCTTTTGTATTTGCTAAACTAAATACAAAGGCAGCCCCAGGATCTCCAAAACTTCCTGTTTGTCTAATTGCTAATGCTCTGTCAGATGAAGAGTTTTGTTCAGTTGTGCTAGCAGTAGTTCCTAATCCATCAAGAGAAGCTCTGTTGTTAAATTGTCCACTAGTAGAACTCCATGCAGTTTGTGCAGATGTAAAGGCTACTGAGTTACCTAAAGAGTTAGCAGTAGCCCCTGTTCTTACTGACCATCCATCAGGAAGCCCACTACCAATACCATCAAAGTTTTGGGTATAAGGGGAAGTTGTTAATGTTACCTGCCCCCACGCCTTATTGTTGCTACCTAAAAAGGCACAACAAACCAGCACAAGAGCGAATAGCTTTTGTAAATGTTTGACCATAAAAGTTGATTATAAAATTGAATTGGGTTGATTTTCGTAGACATGCAGGCACTCCTACCCGAGAGCAGGTAACACATAGAAAAGACTGGAGGGCCTGATTCATTACACAAAGCTAACTCCAATTTTTATACTATGTATTATCTATATATTAAGAATCAGTTCATTACAATAAATTCATTATAAATGCTTGAAATATCTTTGAAAAGGATAATTCAAACAGACACCACCGCCTACCTATATCTCTGATAATGCCTGTTCGATGTCATTTATCAGGTAATCCGGAGCTTCCAGGCCAATATAGAAACGTACTAAGTTAAACGGCAGACTAGGCTTTAAACCTCCAACTGTGTAAGCAGCAGCTATCGGGTAGATAAGAGATTCGTGCCCGCCCCAGGAGGCTGCCATTAAAAAGTGCTGTAGTTTATTGCAGAAGGCTTCTACTTTACTGATGTCCTTTGTCTTGAGCAAAATGGAAAACTGCCCTGTGTTATTGCGTAGTTGTTTATGGGCAAGTTCGTACTGCGGATGCAAGGGCAGAAACGGGAAATTTACATGCGCTACTTTAGGATGGCTTACTAAATATTCGACCACCTGCCTTGTATTTGCCGCAACACGCTCCATACGGATCGGCAGTGTTCGTAATCCTCTGATAAGCAGCCAAGAATCGTGTGGCGAAAGCACTGCCCCTAAGGTCATGTATTCGCGTTCAAATATTTTGTTTATCATAGCACGTGGCCCGCAAATTATTCCACCCATTACATCAGAATGCCCACCAATATACTTGGTGCACGAGTGCACTACCAAGTCTACACCCAAAGCGATTGGGTTTTGATTAATAGGACTGGCAAAGCTGTTGTCGATGATAGTAGTGCAGTTATGTTCTTTTGCAATAGCTGCTATGGCGGCAATATCTTGTAATTCAAAAGTATAAGAGTTGGGGCTCTCCATGTACAGCAGGCGGGTGTTAGGCTTTATAGCAGCTCTATAGTTTTCAGGATCTGTACCGTCTACCATGGTTACCTCTACCCCAAATCTTGGCAGAAACCGCTTCATTAAAGCATTTGTCCAGGTATAAGGTTTTTTAACAGAAACAATATGATCACCGGCGCTTACCTGCGAAAGTATAGCCGCCGATACTGCTGCAATACCGCTGCCGAAGGCAATGGCGTGTTCAGCTCCCTCGAGGGCAGCTATCTTTTTCTCCAGAATAGTTACAGTGGGATTGTTGCCCCGCGTATACAGGTGCGCCTCCGGCTCATGCTGCAACATATGCCTTAAGTCCGCTACAGTTTTTGCCGCAAAGTTACTTGTTTGTAAAATAGGTGGGGCAACGGCATTAAAGTATAACTCCCTGTCTTCTCCCAGCTCGTTAAGTATGTAAGATAGCTCCATAGTTCCTGCTTTATTTTTCCTCTTCTTACTCTTATTTTCCACTACTTGTTTAGTGCTTCCTGCTCAGCCATACTTTGTCTAAACTTAAAGTAATTTATGAGCTGAGTTTATACTCCTCAGCCATACTTCAGAAGAGCGCAAACTCATTTTATCCCCATACTTTCAGTTACTTAAAATCGGTGTCATCATCAAGTATAAATTATTTTCAAATATTTATACAAATGACTGTAAATCAATAGTTTAAATCACTTTAAAACACCTGATTTTATTGCCTCTTTTGCAACTGTACAGCCTCCAGAATTGTTGATAAAGTATGAAAGAGAAAGAAGAAAATAATGTAATTCAGCTTAACCAAAACGAGCCTGCTGAGCAAGATAAAGAGTGGCATAAATCCATTCCGGCACAGGTGTTTCTGAACTACTTTTTCGCTATCAATTATCATTTACAACATGGCGAAACAAGTGGGGTAGAGCAGCTTACTTTGCTTAAAGAATCGCAGGCTGAGCTAAACGAAGAAGATCTAGAAAAGGTAAAACGCTACCTGCTTAACTCTTGGAGCACTGAGTATGCACTACGCACTACGGCTGCCCTCGGCGACGAAGCGTATATGCGTAACGCACTACACTGGACTTTCCCGCAGGCGTACTATACAGTCTTCTCTGGTTTGCAGGCATTCCTGTATACCAGAGGCATCAAGTCTAATAATGAGGCTCTTATACTTCGCGAGGCTGGCAGGTTAGTTGTAAAAAATGCTTACCCGAAAGCGGTTGGGTTCTACGCATCTGGCCATTACGACGAATTTAACATACACCGTTTGCCTTTGTCGCACTACAAGCCCGGTTTACAGATTGCAGGCAAGGAGTTGGAGGCCCAGGCACAGATTGGTCAGTTTTTACGCACTACACGCCGCCAGAAAGCTAAAAGTATACGCCAGCAGGTGCAGGCAAATTCTGCTACAGCTATCCGGAGTGCTAAAACCGGTGAGGTGCTGCAGAAGTTCGGTCCACAGCACTGGCAGCAACTAACGTGGCGTATTGGCTATACCACGTTGTTCGATTTGCTCGCTCGTTTGCGCATATCCTCTTCGCACCGCGAAATAGAACGCTTTGTGCAAGCCGATATAGACTTTAAGCTTTTTCATGAGTCGCTGTTAGAGATTGTGAGTTACCTGAACGGCATTCACGAAAGTTATGTAGCACAGGCAATGGGCATACAGCAGTACGAGGCATTTGTAAAAGAATTACCGGCTTACCTGCAAAATTCATTTGTGGCAGCCAGGTTAAAAGAGCATATCAAACCACTTTTCGGCGACGAAGAGTACCAGTTGGGACACGCAGCTTAAGCTTACACCACATCCCTGTTTATACTTCTGGCTCCTGCAGGTTTATACTTGCAGGAGCTTTTTGTTTCATCAACAATTTCTGAGAGAAGATCGCAAACTTATTCAAAGATCTATACTTCTCAATTACATTGTATACACTTCAACAATTTATCCTTCCTGCCATTTAACAACCAGCTCTTAACAATCACAAATTAAGTCTTTAAAAGCTGCCGATTATTTAGCAATTTTGCAGCTTGATTTTGAACATATCATCTATAGTATAAATCGCATGCAACTTAGCGAACAGGAACTGCGCCGCCGCCATGAGCGCGAAGAGCTGGAGAAAATGGGTATTAACCCATATCCCTCTGAAACATTTGAGATTACGGCTACTGCCAAAGAGATAAAGGAGAACTTTGATAAAGAAAAGAACAACTACCAGGAAGTAACGCTGGCAGGCCGCCTGATGAGCCGCCGCATTATGGGTAAAGCCTCTTTTGCCGAGCTTATGGATAGCACGGGCCGTATCCAGATCTATGTTTCAAGAGACGATATTGCACCAGGCGAGAACAAGGACCTGTACAACACCGTGTTCAAGAAAATGCTTGACATTGGTGACTTTATCGGCATAAAAGGATATGCATTTGTAACGCAGGTAGGTGAGATTTCGGTGCACGTAACAGAGCTTACAGTACTGGCTAAGTCGCTGCGCCCGCTGCCTATAGTAAAGCGCGAAGTAGATGAAAATGGTGTAGAGCACGTCTATGATGCGTTTAACGATCCGGAGTTGCGTTACCGCCAGCGTTACGTAGACTTAGTAGTTAACCCGCATGTGCGCGATACATTTAAGAAGCGTACGCAGCTGGTAAGCACTATGCGCAACTTCTTGTCTGAGAAAGGTTACCTGGAAGTAGAAACCCCAATTCTACAGCCTATCCACGGTGGTGCGGCGGCTCGTCCGTTTAAAACGCACCACAATACCCTGGACATGACGCTGTACCTGCGCATAGCCAACGAGTTATACTTAAAGCGCCTGATCGTGGGTGGTTTCGACGGTGTGTTCGAGTTTGCGAAAGACTTCCGTAACGAAGGCATGAGCCGCTTCCATAACCCAGAATTTACGGTAATGGAGCTTTACGTTACTTACAAAGACTATAACTGGATGATGGACCTTGTGGAGGAAATGGTAGAGAAAGTTGCCCTTGCCCTACATGGTAAAACAGAAGTTCAGGTAGGTGAGAATGTAATTAACTTTGCCCGCCCGTGGAAGCGCTACACTATGTACGAAGCTATTGAGCACTTCACAAAAATCGATATCTCTAACATGGATGAGCCGGAACTGCGCCAAGCAGCTCAGAAATTAGGTATCCACGTTGATCCAACGATGGGTAAAGCAAAGATCATTGATGAAATTTTCGGTGAGACGGCAGAGCCATACTTGATACAACCAACGTTTATTACAGATTACCCAGTAGAGATGAGCCCGCTGGCTAAGAAGCACCGTAGCAAGCCAGGCTTGGTAGAGCGTTTCGAGGCGATCTGTAACGGTAAAGAGATCTGCAACGCCTTCTCTGAACTAAACGACCCTGTAGACCAGCGTGCCCGCTTTGAGGAGCAGTTGGAACTGGCTAAGCGAGGCGACGTAGAGGCAATGGCCCTTGACGAAGACTTCCTGCGTGCCTTGGAATATGGCATGCCACCAACAGCAGGTTTGGGTGTAGGTATAGATCGCCTGAGCATGATCATGACTAACTCAAACTCGATTCAGGATGTGCTGTTCTTCCCGCAGATGAAGCCGGAGAAGCATGACAAGAAAGAAGAAAATAACTAGTATCGTTTTGTTTATAAAAAGAAAGCGCCCCATAGCAGTACGGGGCGCTTTCTTTTTATAACTTATCTATTTCTTATAAACCCGGTGTTTTTCGGGAATCGTTGATCATTCTGTTTACTTCGGTATCATCCCAATTCTTATTAGCGCCAGTGCTGGCTGTAGTGCCACCTGCGCCTGTTGTAGAGCTACCGGCAGTTGTACTGCCTGGCTGGTTCTTGCTCAGGTTAGGGTTCTTGTAAGGTTCTTTTTTACCAGTCCAAGATTCTACTTTAGATTTAGTTGCAGAATAGCCTTTACTTAACTGGTCGCCCCATTTACTTGCAGAATCAGATACCTTTTTACGAGTTGCTGTACCTTTATCAGGAGCCATCAAAATACCGGCTATAGCACCAGCTGCAGCACCTGCTAATAACCCTAGTGCAACTGCACCTGTTGCATTCCCACTGCTTCCTTTCATTCTTTTAGATGCAGGAGTCTGCTGTCTCATCTGGCGTACCGACGAGTTTGTATTATATGTTGATCTTTCCTCTCCCAGGGATCTGGTTTCCATTTTCGTTCTCATAGTTATACAGTATTTGTTTACAATCTAAACTTAGATGCAAAGCTACTTATTGTGCCTTGCTGTAGATTTAATAACGGTATACAGCCGTGCAAGGTTAAAGTTCTGAAAGCTGTACTAATACAAAAGCGCCTGCTATACGTGTATAGCAGGCGCTTTTACAATGTATCGTCAGCCGCCTCAGCAAACTATAAAATAGTTTCGGCTTTATTAACGATATATTGCTATCTAAAACGTAATCAGTTTATTAGTTAAGCATTGCCGCCTGTAGTAGTGCCGCCTGTGCTGCCAGCACCTGAAGTACCAGTTGTGCCAGCGCCACCAGATCTACCTGATGTATCGCCACCATTATTATCAGAACCGGTTTTACCCATATTGCTGCTCATGTTCTTGATCTCGTCAAGGCCTGCCTGCAGGTTCTTCTCCAGGTCTTTGCTAAGCTTACCAGCCCATTTTCTAACACTTCCGCGAGTAGCCTCGCCAGTATCAGGCGCCATTAGCAAGCCAGCTATTACACCTGCACTTGCACCAGCCAAAAGGGCTAAAAGCACTTTTCCGCTATTGTCTTTCATAGTTGTTATAATTAATTTATTAGTTTATCTGTTAACTATTTTCTTAAATAACGATAGTCTGTAGCATTAAGTTATATCTATACAACAGAATACTATTATACTTAAAAATAAAAGTATAAAAAAATGTTTTAATGCCCAGTACTAAACCTATAGAAAGTATAGCAGGCTAGCTTCTTAAATCAGATAGAAGTTTAAGCACTTCATCTTTGGTTTTGTTCAAACGGGTTTGCAAACGGCTCAGCAACTCGTTTTCACTACCCTGCTGGTAAGAAAGATCCTCATCTGTTAATTCATCATAGTTTTGTCTAAGCTGGCGCTTTACATCTTCCCAGGAACCATGCATTACCAGTTGGTCATCCTGGGCGCTACTTTTACCCGACTTAGACTTGATGCTTTCTGTCCAGTTCTTAATTGTTTTGTTCAAGTCATCTCCGGCTTTGTTAAGGGTGCGCTTCAGGTCATCACGGTTTGCCTGTCCGTTTTTAGGCGAAAGTAGAACACCGGCTGCAATGCCAGCACCTATTCCTGCCAGAGTTGCCATCAGAATTTTGCCGTTGTTGTTGTTCATGTTATTCATGCGCTTTATTTTATTTAGTTATGTTTTGTACAAATGCGCACTATACCTTTTATTCATTTCTGACGGCATAGCCTAATTCAGATAAAATTAGATATTTTTGCGCTTCAGATATCATACGGCTTCAGCACTACTTGGTTAGTTGCTAGCTTAAAACTGTAACACATCGTATAACATCTATCATATATAAAGTATAAACTATGAATAAGTTTTTTGCCATACTTCCAATGGCAATCTTTCTGTTTAGCAGCTCCTGCACTAAACCTGCCCAGGAAACTGCTACGTGTATCGACGAAACTAAAGTTAACCCTGACCTTGTGTGCACTATGCAATACGACCCTGTTTGCGGTTGCGACGGCAAAACATACAGCAACTCCTGTGTTGCAGACCGTGCCGGTGTAACATCCTATACCAAAGGCGAGTGCCCAGTTAAATAGTAACAAGCAGTAACATGAGCGACAAAAAATACATAAAGCAAACAAAACCCTTTAGGGTACCAACCACCGACGGCAAGCTTATTGAAGAGCACTTCGGGCACGCCTCTACCCGTACCGGAGACTTCAGCGTTGCACACATGGTTGCACCACCGCACTGGAGCGAGCCGCACCAAACTCCAGACTTCGATGAAATAACCATTGTTACCCGTGGCCGAAAACTTATCGAAATTGACGGAGAAGAGGTAGAAGTGAAGGCAGGCGAGACCATACTTATCAAAGCCGGTACTCGCATCCGCTATGCTAACCCCTTTGACGAGGAAACAGAGTATTGGTCGGTATGTATACCCGCTTTCGATATTAATGCAGTACACCGCGAAGAAGAGCAGTAACCGCTTTTGTAAACTGCGCCAGCGAGTTTGACAGAAACCTTATAAAAGAGAAATCCCCTGCTATGGTTTAGCAGGGGATTTCTCTTTTATAAACTTACCGGGTTCTCGCCCAACTATACTTTTAAGAATTACTTGCTGATCATTTCAACAATATCCTCAGAGATACCCATGCTGCTGAATCCACCATCGTGCATCAGGTTTTGCATGGTTACGTAACGCGTAAGATCTGAGAAAAGCGAAATAGTATAGTCAGCACAAGCCTCTGCAGAAGCGTTTCCAAGCGGCGACATTTTATCTGCGTAATCGTAGAACGCATCAAAGCCTCCTACGCCAGTACCTGCAGTAGTTTTAGTCGGAGACTGAGAAATAGTATTTACACGGATTTTTTTGCTGCGGCCTAAACGGTAACCATAGTTACGTGCAATAGACTCTAGCACTGCCTTAGCCTGCGACATATCAGTGTAATCAGGGAATACGCGCTGTGCTGCAATGTAAGAAAGGGCTACAATAGAACCCCACTCGTTCATGGCATCCTGCTTCTCGGCTACATGCATTACTTTATGAAAAGACAGCGCAGATATATCAAGCGTTTTCAGGAACCAGTCGTAGTTCAGGTCGCCGTAAGATTTGCCCTTGCGGATGTTCGGGCTCATGCCTATAGAGTGCAGTACAAAATCCAGCTTACCGCCTAAAATCTCCTGTGCTTTAGAGAACAGGTTCTCCAGGTCTTCCACAGAAGTTGCATCAGCAGGTATAATTTGTGCATTGCACTGTTCTGCCAGTTTATTGATCTCACCCATACGCATAGCCAGCGGAGCATTCGTCAGCACGAACTCAGCACCCTCTTCTTTGGCACGCATCGCTACTTTCCAGGCAATAGACTTTTCGTCCAGCGCTCCGAAAATGATTCCTTTCTTTCCTTTAAGCAGATTATAAGACATGTCTTTATCGTTGTTTTATACTTTCAAAGATTTGAGCCGGCAATATAGCAATAACTAAGTATAACTCAAGATGCAAGTCGCTTACATTCTGGCGAACAGGTAGTAAACGTATGTGATTGGACTAGGTACCTGCAAGAAAGAAAAAGCCCTCTCCTACTAAGTAGAAAAGGGCTTTTGTTTTATTACTTCCTATATGTTACATCGACAACAACTCTTTAGCGCTTTTAAAAGCACTGGCGCTTGGGTTGGCGCCGGCAATCATGTGTGCAATTTCGTTTACGCGTTCCTCTTTGTTCAGCTTTTTAATACGGCTGATGGTGCGGTCTTCGGTGTCATGTTTGTATACAAAATAGTGGGCATTGCCTTGGGCGGCAATTTGCGGTAAGTGTGAGATAGCAATAATCTGGTGCTTCTGCGCCATCTGCTGCATCATTTTACCCACTTTAACGGCTACCTCACCGGATATACCCGTGTCAATCTCATCAAAAATGATAGTTGGCAATGCGGTTTTATCGGCCAGCATATACTTTACACTCAGCATTAACCTCGAGAACTCACCACCAGAAGCGGCTTTCACCAGCGACTGTGGCTGTGCTCCTTTATTCGCGCTAAAAAGTATGCTTATTTCATCGGTACCTGTGGCAGACGGTGCTGTATTGGCATGTTGGATAACAATTCTGGCATTTGGCATACCAAGCTCTGCAAGCAAAATATAAAGCTCTTTCTCAAAATGGCCAAACGATGATTTCCTGCGCTCAGAAAGTATGGCTGCTTTACCAAGAACTTCTTTCTCTGCTTCTTCCATTGCTTTTTTAGTGCTGGCGATAGCAGAATCTAAGTTTAGTACGCTACCTACTTTACCCTCCAGATCACGCTGTATTTCCAGAAGTTCTGCATTAGACTGTACCTGGTGCTTGCGCTGCAAAGTATAAATCATATTCAGGCGTTCCTGTACTTCTACAGTTCGTTCCGGGTCTGCTTCTGTTTTGCGCTCAGCATCTTCCAACTCACCGGCAATATCGCTCAGTTCGATCATGCAGCTTTCGGTGCGGGTGCGCAACTCGTCATACTTTGGCGAGAATTGCGCCAGCTGACTAATTAAGTGTGCTGTGTCTTTAAGAGCAGAAGTAATGTTAAACTCAGACTCTGTCAGGTACTGAACTGCCTGCGTTAGCTTCACTTTTATGTCTTCAGCATTCTCCAGCTGCTTCAGTTCGTTCTCCAGTTCTTCCTGTTCGCTCTCCTGCAGGTTTGCCTCTTCCAGTTCGTTCAGCAAGAAAGTATGATAATCCAGCTCCTTCTGTGCCTGCGCCAGCTGGTCTTCCAGCTTACGATAATCCGAGTCCAGCTTTTTATACTTGCGGTAAGTGTCGTTGTAGTCTTTTAAATAAGACAAGTTGCCTGCGTAAATATCCAGCGAAGTGTTACCGGCATAAACATCCAGAATGTTAAGCTGATAACTGGTATCGCCTAACTGTAGGGTGTCATGCTGCGAGTGGATATCCATTAGGTTTTCACCAATCTTACGGATCACGTCCAGCGTTACAGGGGTATCGTTCACAAAAGCACGTGACTTACCGCTAGGGCTTATCTCCCGGCGAAGTATACATTGGTCATCATAGTCCAGGTCTTCGGCAGTAAAAACCTCCTTCAAATTGTACGACGAGATATCAAACACTCCTTCAATCACGCACTTCTGCTCCTGATCAAACAGTAGCTTGGAGTCGGCACGGTTGCCCAGCAGTAAACCAATAGCGCCCAACATAATGGATTTACCGGCACCGGTCTCGCCTGTAATAATGTTAAGCACCGGAGAAGGATTCATCTCCAGTTTCTCGATCAGGGCGTAATTTTTTATTTTAAGATCTATCAGCATATAAGTAGTCTCGAGACTATAGGCATAAAATGAAAGGCTTTTTGCCTATGCTAAAGTTCGCTAATTCTGTAATTATTTTAAATGATGTTGAAGTATAGTTTATACTTTGAATTGCTGCTTAAGATAAAGGAAATCTCTGTACTTGTGTAAAAGGCGTCTGCTTTACTAATAATACTAGCTTAATTTCTCTGAGAAAAAGACTCTTGCTTGATACCTAAAAACAGGAATCGACTTATACACCCGCATCTTTAGTAGGAAGCTTCTATGTCGTAGATTACCTCCTCTACCTCATCCAAGTTAAACTCATGCTTATTAAAACGGAAGTCTTTTAACTGCAACTTATCTGCGTTTATACTTGATAATGAACCAGCTAATACTACTTTATTGCGTAGCACCACCTGTACTACAGGCTGCTGCAGTAATTCAGACAAGTGTTCTTGTAAATCGTTTCGGAAGATACGGACCTGGCGTTTGCCCATAGTATAAGTATAATTTCTGGCAGCTTGTTCTGCCGCTGTGAAGTTACACCCTTTTACCGGAATTCTAAAAATTTTAGCGTTTTAGCAAAACTTCGTATTTGGTGTTGTTGGTGGGGTCGGTTTGGGAGAGTAATGTATAAGCTTGTTGCTTTTGAGCCGGCGCAGCGTTCTTGAACATATTTACCAGTTCATCAGCTTTGGCATCGAAGAAGGAGCGTACCACCGCTGAGTTTGGCTTTTGCTGCTGCAGGCGCTGCACACTTTCCAGAACCGTAATCACAGACTGGCGTGCTTTCTCTGGGTTCTCCACCATAATATCCAGGCCCTGGCGGTGCATGTTGTAAAGCCCTTCGCGGAAAGGTAGGAACTGCGGGTCTTGCATGTTATCGATAAGCCAGTAACGGTTACGATTGCTGTCGAAAGCTTTCCAGCCTTGATAACCTGCACCTTGCGAGGCCGCCAGGTTAACTATACCCCTTGCTTTGTCAAAAGCGGGTGCGCCTCCTAAACGACCAAAACTGTCGTTATCAATGCCAATAATCATATAGGCGTAAAATGCCAACATCGAAGATAAGTTGGAAGTATAGCTGTTCTCTGCAAAATCAAGTGGCTGTGCGGTGTTGAACTGGAACGTCCAGTCTTTATCGATAAAAGAGAAAAGCGTGGATTCGTAACCTGTACCATAAGCCGGCCTTACCGACACTACCTGCACGTTAGCTTTGAAAATGCCAATTTCCGGCATCTCTGTCAGGTTAATGAGTAGGCGACATTTGATTCTTTCATCAGGGCGGTAAGCCTGTTCGGTCCAGCGGCGGTTGTTCATAAACTCGAAAATGCGGGTCTGCATATCCGTGAACAGCTGCCTATCGGTGTACTGTACTTGCTCGCTGTTAACTACAACATCGCACTGCAGCTCCTGGGCGTTGGCTGTCCAGGCTGTCAGGCAAAACATCAACAAAGCAAGTATCTTCTTAACCATTTATACGCTTGTGAATCAGGTTTACTATATCTTGGGCTACCTCTGTTTTCTGTTTAAGATCGAAAGCAGTGGTAGCGTCTTTTTCTATGATCGTTATTTTGTTCGTGTCGTGCTTAAAGCCTGCCCCCGGATCGTTCAGCGAGTTTAGCACGATCATGTCCAGGTTCTTTTTCTGCAGCTTTTCGCGGGCGTTGGCGCTTTCGTTGTGCGTTTCAAGGGCAAAGCCCACCGAAAATTGTCCTGCCTTTTTCTCTTTGCCTAGTGCCGCTGCTATATCAACGTTCTTAACCAACTCTATAGTAAGTTCGTCGCCGCTTTTTTTAATTTTTTTGTCTGCAAAAACTTTAGGCTTGTAATCAGCTACGGCGGCGGCAAACACCATAATATCGGCTGTCGGTGCCAGCTGTTTCACGGCGGCGTACATTTCGTCGGCAGTGGTTACAGAGGTTACATTTATACTTTGATCGTTAGCTTTTATACTCACAGGACCAGAAATTAACTGCACCTTAGCACCATGTGCTGCAAAGCACGCTGCTAAAGCGTAACCCATTTTACCAGTAGAGTGGTTCCCGATAAAACGCACCGGATCTATTGGCTCGTACGTTGGGCCTGCTGTTATTACTACTGTCTTGCCTTTAAACGAATCTTGTATCACCTGCAAAAAAATTCTGAAGCACTTGAACAATTTCTTCCGGCTCTGCCATACGTCCCTGCCCTACTAAACCACTTGCCAATTCACCATAGCCTGCTTCAATTACCCGGTTGCCGTAGCCGCGCAGTTTCGTAAAGTTATTTTGCACTGACGGATGCTGGTACATATCCAGGTCCATGGCAGGCGCTACAAACACAGGGCAACGTGCTGAAAGATAGGTAGCGGTAAGGAGGTTATCGCAAAAGCCATTAGCCATTTTGGCCACCGTGTTGGCACTGGCTGGGGCAACTACTAAGGCATCAGCCCAAAGGCCCAGGTCCACGTGGTTATTCCAGGTGCCGGTTTCGTCTTTTACAAACTCGGTTAACACTAGTTTTTTAGAGAGTGTTGCCAGTGTAAGAGGAGTAATAAAAGCAGAAGCAGAAGTGGTCAGGATTACCTGCACTTCTGCTTCTGCTTTTATGAGCTGGCGAACCAGTAAAGCCGCTTTATAGGCAGCTATACTTCCACAAACTCCTAATATGATCTTTTTCTGCCGGAGCATCGGCCTGTATTACAGGGAGCTTTCCTCTGTTGTTTCTTCGTCTGGTATACGGCAGTATACTTTCTCCTCTAGGAACTCCTCAATAGCAAGGCTGGTAGGCTTTGGCAAACGCTCGTAGTATTTAGAGATCTCGATCTGCTCACGGTTCTCAAACACTTCCTCCAGGTTATCTACAGTAGTTGCAAATTCAGCCAATTTAGAGTTCAACTCTTCTTTCAGCTTCACTGCAATCTGGTTCGCTCTTTTAGAGATCACAGCCACAGACATGTAAACGTTGCCAGTCTCCTTTGCGAAGTCGGCCATGTTGCGTGTAACAATTGATGATGGAACTGATGCCATATATTTTATACTTAAGAATTTGCTTGTGCTTGATTTAACTTTTTAACTTTCTCCAGCTCTGCCAGTGTATTTTCATATACATCCAGAGCATTACGCGTAAATTTGCCGTCAGGATACTGATCTATAAAACCTTGGTAGTAATCGACAGCCTGCTGCAGACGTTCTTCCTGCTTGCCCGGTATACTTTCCATAGCAAAACGGTACTGCGCATCCAGCTTTAAATAAGCTGCCTCCTCGCTGTAAGGCGACGATGCATGCTCTTTCTGGAAATTATCAAATGCCACTACAGCTGATCTCCAGTAACGCAGCTGATAGTATAAACGAGCATTGTCAAAAGACTTTTTGTCCAGCTTTTTCAGCAGCTCCTCCACCAGTTCGTTGGCCTCTGCAATACGATCGCTGGTTGGGTAGCGCACCATAAACTCCTGCAGCGCTTCAATGGCTGTAAGCGTAGTTGTCTGGTCCTGCTCGTGGCTTGGAGACTGGTTGTACAAAGAAAGTGCCTGGTTATACATGGCTTGCTCTGCCAGCGGGCTGCGTGGGTACGTCTGGTAAAACGTTCTGAAGTGGAAATCTGCCAGCAGATAATCACCTAGTTCATAGTGTGTATCTGCCAGGTAAAACTTTGCTTGCTCGGCCTCTTCGCTACCAGTAAGCAAAGGTACTACCTGTTCCAGCAGTTGGTTGGCGCGGTAGTAGTCCTCTTTTTTGTGATACTCAAGGGCAGCCTTGTATTTCTTGTCTACGTCGTCGCTTTTTAAAAGCTTCTGAAAATTGCTGCAGCCGGAAACAACTAGCAACAAGCCTACAATTACGACGGTATGTAAAAAGCCTCTATTCATGAACGGGCAAAATTATACAATATCTATGTGATTTACAAAACTGAAATAAATGGGCAAAATACCCGACTAAACGTTACTTACTACTTCTTCTTAGTATTAGCACCCTTTTTAGTAGCCGGTTTAGCAGCCGGAGCTTTTTTGGCTGGCGCTTTTGCTTTTTGTGGTGCCCTTGGCGCAAATACATCTTTTCGTGTAGGCCTAAGTTCTGCCATCCAATTAAAACCTTGCAGGCGCCTTTCCGAATCTGGAAGTTCGTGCGGCGGAATAAAACTTGCATCCGGCTGCACCAAGAACGATATCGTGTTGAGTTTATTTTCTGCAAACTTTAAAACCATGTTACTGCAGATGGCTTTGTTCATACCTGTTAACACACTATCCCCCTCGAGGGCAAAGTATAAACTCTCACCGTTGCCGTTTACATTTACCCGTCTGATGTCACCCTCCTGAAAATAAGCTACCATGTTGCGCCCTTTTACCTGGTTATAGTTCTTTAGCGAATCCTCTGAAGAGATAAAGGCATTGCTGTACATGTACATCCTGTCTATGGTCTTATTGCGCAACTGCACATGAATAGTATCAGATACTAATTGGCTGTTTTCGCTCCATAGCACTGGTTTGCGATTAAAGTGCATCACGGAGTCGGTGCGGTTATAGCTCAACGAGTCGGCTTTGCCCTGCAAGTCTTTCTTAAAGATCTTTACATTAGGGTAAGCAAACAGCATACTTTTCACTCTTATACCCTTAGCCTCCTGAGAATAGAGCGTATCTGCAGATAAGTATAAAGTATCCTTATCAAGTATAGTTTCCATTACAGGGCTACCGTACACTTTGGCCTCCCCTCTGTCGCGCCAATAGCGGCCAACCTGCCCCCTGATGGTTACATCATCTTTAAGCGAACGCAACGACACGTTTTTCTCAGCGTAGCCGTACCCACGGTTCTCATCATAATATAGCTTATCGCCACCCAGCCTGTATTCTTTTGTAAGAATATAAGCGTTACGGCCAAAGTTCGAGACTTTAGTTATAGTATTGTATGTGCCCTCTTCGGCGTACAGGTCGCCTTGCTGGCCCCGGATAAAAGTCGGCCCCTGAAAGTATACAATTTTGCTCAAGGTGTTGTAGCGCATATTCTGAGCATCTATGTTATAATCTGCTGTAAATACCTTCACATCCTGCTGAAACGTGAACATTTTAGAGCGGGTATCATACGTGCCACGGCGGCTTTCCAGGCGGTTTTCAGGGTCTACAATGGTGCCGCCTTCTGTATACACAGCCGTTTTTTCATTTAAGTTGTAGTCCAGGCTGGGTGTGTTCAGTGTCATGCGCGGGTCTGTCATCACCACATTGCCGATCATTTTTGCCATGCGTGTGTTGCCATCGTAAGTGGCACGATCACCACGCATGTTCACAGTATCGGCCTGGTTGATGCGAACGTTTCCAAAAGCCTCCAGAAAGTTTCGGTCCTTATACTGATAAACTGAATCGGCAAACAAAACGGCATCGCGCTGCTTAAACTGCACGTTCCCAATCAGTTTGTCGATGCGCTGCCCATTAAAAGTGCCACCTACCAGAGAGTCGGCGCCTTGCAGCTCTACTCTACTACCCTGCTGCTGTGCCTGCCGTGGCCTTTGTTGTCCGAAAACCACCACCGAAAGCAGGGTAAAGACAATAGAAAACAGTAATTTTGTATAGTTCATTTAGATTCTTGACAAAGGACAAAGGACGCTGAGACAAAGGACTTATTTCTTTTGCTTTTCATCTAACAGTCTTTCGTCTAATTTATACTTCAAAATTATAAAAATTTTACCAGCCGCTGCTTTATGCTACAGAAAGTTTCAGGTTTTATACAAGCGCAAAACCTTTGCCAACCCGACAGTAAAATATTAGCGGCCGTTAGCGGCGGCATCGATTCGGTAGTGCTTTGCGAAGTGCTGCACCAGCTAAAGTATACTTTTGCCGTTGCCCACTGCAACTTTGGCCTGCGTGCCGAAGAAGCCGAAGCCGACCAACTGTTCGCCAAAAAGCTTGCCAAGCAGTATGATGTACCGTTCTTTACCGAAAATTTTAACACCCGCGCCTTTGCCGAGCAGGAAAAACTTTCGATACAGATGGCTGCCCGCACGCTGCGCTACGAGTGGTTTGAACAAGTGCGCCAGCAAGAAGGCTACGACTACATTGCCACTGCCCATCATAGCAACGACCTGACCGAAACCATATTGCTGCACCTTACCAAAGGCACCGGCATTGCTGGCCTGCATGGTATTCCGCCAAAAAACGGGCACATTATCCGGCCTATGCTTACCATTACCAAAGACGACATATACGACTTGGTAACCAGCCGCAAACTTATCTGGCGCGAAGACAGCTCTAACGAGACTACCAAGTACCAGCGTAACAAAATAAGACACGAGGTAATTCCGGTGCTAAAGGAGATAAACCCCAGCCTGGAGGAGACCATGCAGCATACAGCCGAGCGTGTAAGCCACGCTGAAAGTATAGTAGCTGCATACATAGACCAGCTAAGACAGGAAAGTATAAAAGAAGCCGAAAATGCCTGGTATATTTCGCTGGTACCGCTGCAAAATGCCACGGGCTTGCCGGTGGTGGTGCATGAACTGCTGCGCCCTTTTAATTTTAGCTACAGTGTAGTGTTGGAGTTAGTAGAGGCGTTGGATGGTATATCTGGCAAGCAATTCGACTCTCCGACTCATACATTAGTAAAGGACCGCGACCAACTGGTAATTACGCAACGCAGTCTAAGCAGCTTTGGAAGTATACTTATTAAAGAGGGTGATACCGAAGTAGAAGCTGGTAACTTGGTATTTAAGCTTAAGCATGTCGATGCCGACAAGTATAAATTGAATACTAAACCGCATGTGGCTGCTCTGGATGCTGAACAATTAAAATTTCCGTTGAAGCTACGCAGCTGGCAGGAAGGTGATTGGTTTGTACCCCTAGGCATGAACGGCAAGAAAAAGATCAGCGACTTTTTAATTGATAAAAAAGTACCGGCCAACCTTAAAAGCCAAACTCTGGTATTAGTATCCGACCAGTCTATAGCCTGGATAGTGAACCAGCGCTTGGATAATCGCTTTAAAGTAACAGATAAGACAGAACGGGTGGTGGAAATAAGCGTGCAGGCGAAGCCGTAGACTGCACGATAAAGGACGATTTGACAAAAGACAAAGGACTAAATTGTACAGAAGAAATCTTTTATCCTTTGTCTGATAGTCTTTTGTCCTAAACCAAAGGTTTTAATAATAGATTTTTCTAATTTTACGGGAGATAACCGAATTCTCAAACTAACATAAAGTATATCCGATAATGAAAGTAACTGTAGTTGGAGCTGGTAACGTAGGTGCTACATGCGCTGATGTGCTTGCTTACCGCGAAATCGCGAACGAAGTAGTTTTAGTGGATATTAAAGAAGGTTTTGCTGAGGGCAAAGCGCTTGATATCTGGCAGAAAGCCCCTATCAACCTATACGACACACGCACAGTAGGTGTAACAAACGATTACAGCAAAACTGCTGGTTCGGATGTAGTTGTGATCACTTCTGGTTTGCCACGCAAGCCAGGCATGACCCGCGACGACCTTATTTCAACTAACGCGGGCATCGTAAAATCAGTAACTGAAAATATTGTAAAGCATTCACCTGATGCGATCATCATCGTGGTTTCTAACCCACTTGATGTAATGACGTACGCAGCACACATTACTTCTAAGCTTCCACGCACAAGAGTAATGGGTATGGCCGGTATCCTGGATACAGCGCGTTACAGAGCATTCCTTGCTGAGGCGCTGAACGTATCTCCGAAAGACATCCTAGCAGTATTGATGGGTGGCCACGGCGATACAATGGTCCCGCTTCCGCGTTACACTACAGTTGGCGGTATCCCGGTAACGGAGCTGATCGGCGAAGAAGAACTGAATGCTATAGTTGAGCGCACTAAAAACGGTGGTGGCGAGCTTGTAAAACTGATGGGTACTTCTGCCTGGTATGCACCGGGTTCGGCAGCTGCTCAGATGGTAGAGGCTATCGTGCGTGACCAGCGTCGTGTATTCCCGGTTTGTGTGAAACTTGAAGGTGAGTATGGCATTGACGGTGTATACTTGGGCGTACCAGTTATACTTGGCAAGAACGGTATCGAAAGAATTATTGAGCTTGACCTGAACGAAGATGAGAAGCAACTGCTTGAGACATCTCGCGGTCACGTAAAAGAAGTAATGGACGCGCTTGACAACATTAACGCTGCCAAAGCTTAATACATAAAGTATACTTATTGATTTAAAAGCGCCGCTCCTTTACAGAAGCGGCGCTTTTTTGTTGAAAGCAGGTTAATGGGTTTAATGTATTTCTAGGATTACCTGCAGTGCCGCTTCCACCCCTTAGCCCCTCCTTGATTTTTAAAGAGGGGATAGGGGTGGGTGAAAGCGGTAACTACCGAAAAAAAAGCCAACCCTTGAACAGGATTGGCTTGTAAAATCTTAATGAAGCAGGATCTGTTCTACTCCTTCTGACTAGCCTGAAACAGCTTTTGCTTTTCCTCTTTAGATAAACTTTCGTAACCTGAGCTGGAGATCTTATCCAATATACGGTCTATCTCGTGCTGGCTTGGTTTACCGCTTGGCTGGGTAGTAGTGGTGCTACGGCCATTGGAGAAAGGATTGGCGGCACGGTGAGTTACCTTAAGCTTAGGACGTTTCTTAAACAGATTACCAAAGAAATCAGTGATCGCTAGTATAGGTCGGCCCAGGTCGATGCCCCGCTGCAGCTGTTTTACAAAGATCCAACCAATAAGCGCTCCCCCTAAGTGGGCAATGTTACCTCCTGCGTTTCCGCTTCCCTCGCGTGCAAATGCCCACGACATCAGCACAAGAGCAGCTGCGATCCATTTTATCTTTACAGGACCAATCAACAGCAGGTTAAAAGTATAATTAGGAAGCAAAGTAGCTGCACCCACCACTATGGCCAACGCACTGGCAGATGCCCCAATTAACTGTGCGTTTGCGCTTCTTGCAGAGAAGCCTGGTAACAGGTTATACATGGCTATATAAAGCAGTCCTCCAGCGATGCCCCCCAAAATGTAAAGGCTCAGGAGTCTACGGTTACCTAAGTACTCGTTTAGCAACATGCCAAACCAGTAGAGGTTAAGCATATTAAAGAGGATGTGAAAGAAACCTTCGTGGGTAAAGAAGTAAGTGATCAGTGTCCAGGGCTTCAGTATAAACTCCATTGGATCTGAAGGCAGGGACAGGTAATAAAGTGTAATCTGCTCTACCCAGGAGAATCCCATCCAGCTCAAAGGTGTGCCAATGATCAGAAAGAACAGGAACACGATCACGTTAATCAGGATAAGCTGCTTAAGTGTGTTGTTTGGCTGCCTGAAAGAGTGTTTTATATCTTCAAAAATGCTCATTAGTAGTCGTTAGTAATTATCCTGATAATCGCTGCGATGCCACATCTTTACAAGTATATACGCGAACAACATACCGCCAAGGTGTGCAAAGTGTGCTACGTTATCGCCGGGCATGCGGTTAAACCCGGAGTATAACTCAAAGGCGCCATACATCAGTACAAAGTACTTTGCTTTTATGGGTACCGGAAAGAACAGCAGCATAAGTTCGAGGTTCGGAAACAGCAATCCAAAAGCCATCAGTATACCGAACACAGCACCAGAGGCACCCAGCATTGGCACATCTATTAACCTATTATAAATCTCCTTTACCGCTCTTTTGCTCTCTTCTACATAAGTCGGATTATCTGGATTGCGCCTGTACTCTACCACGAACTGCCGCTCATACCTTCCTTCAAAATGGTCTTCTAGGTAGTTGTAGAAAGCCATTGGGCTAGGGCTTTCTATATAAGCTGCTGCATCTTCTTTTACCTGGTTCAGTTCATAAGCCCTAACCCCAGTGTAAAGCAAACTTGCTCCAAAACCAGTGATCAGGTAAAAAGCCAGGAAGCGCTGTGGCCCCCAAAAGCGCTCCAGCAATGGCCCGAAGATAAACAAGCTGAACATGTTGCTGAACACGTGTGCCCAGCCGCCATGCAGGAACATGTGCGTAAACAGCTGTACCGGCTGAAAAAACTCAGAGCTAAAGTGGTACAAAGCAAACTGCCCGGTCGGGAACAGCCTGTCCTGAAGTATAAATACGACCACGTTGATGATCAGGAGATTTCTGACCATTGGGGTGATGTTGAACATGCGATTTTTCTTTTTATAAGTATAGGTCCAAGCTTAAGCCCATTCTTATACTTTAAATCAGTAGTAGTGTTTTAAATTAAGCTACTTCCGACTCAACTATTAAACAATCAACAATTTTACAATTAACTACTATCCTTTTAGGAAAAGGTCGTGCAACTGACTTAGCTCCATAATGACTAACGTCTTCTGCCCGCCTGGCGTATAGTTTGGCACCTGGCAGGCAAACAGCTTATCAACTAGCGAATTCATCTCAAAGTCAGACATGCGCGCTAAAGACCTTGATGCCAAGCGTTTTGCCATAGCCCTTGCCAGATTTTCTCTTTTATCAAGCTTTAACGTAGTCAAATTGTTTTTGTATTGCTCGATTAGTTCTTCGAGCAACTCCTTTTCGTTGGCAGCGTGTACATCAGCTGGAATACCGTTTAGTATAATCGTATTGCCTCCAAAATCCTCGAACTGGAACCCTATATCCTTAAACTCGCCAGCTAGTTCTTTTACAAGTATAGCATCTGCCGGTGAGAGCTCTATAGTTTGCGGGAAAAGCAAAGCCTGCGAGGCACCTGTTTTCTTCTGCAGCGAGCTAATGTACTTTTCGTAAAGTATACGCTCCTGCGCCGCCTGTTGGTCTATGATCATCATCCCAGACTTTACCTGCACCAGCAAGTACTTTTGGTGTACCTGGATAGCCTTATTTGCACTACCAGCTCCTATTGATTCGGCTGCAAAAGCATCGTCCAGCAGGCCCATATCTGAGGTAGCTGAGCTTACACGCTCTTCCTGAGCTGGGTCGTTGCGCATTGGCTCGTACAGCTGCTCCCAACCTTTGGAAGTTGCCCTTCTGGCCGAAGCCGGCGGTGTAAAGCCCGGAAAAGATGTACTCCCTCCCCCACTGTTGCCGGAAGAGGTTCTGTCTTCGTTGTCAAACTCGTTAAACCCACCCTGCACGCGTATCGGCTGCAAAGGGGCAAAGTTTACGTCTCCGTCAAAATCAAGAGATGGTGCTATATTATAGGTGCCTAAAGCTTTCTTAACAGCTGCATGCACAATGGCGTACACCGTTTTCTCGTCCTCGAACTTGATTTCGGTTTTAGTGGGGTGCACGTTAATATCGATCTTCTCCGGTTCCAGCTCTATAAACAGCACATAAAACGGATGGCTGTCTTTTGGCAACAGACCTTCAAAGGCCGTCATCACTGCATGGTTCAGGTAGCCGCTCTTCACAAAACGGTTGTTTACAAAGAAGAACTGCTCGCCACGTGTTTTCTTGGCATGCTCTGGTTTTCCCACATAGCCTTTCACGCTTAAGAACGAAGTGTCTTCCTCGCAATAAGCCATCTGCTCTTTGTAGTTGCTGCCAAGTATGCCCACAATGCGCTGGCTCAGTTTGGTAGCTGGCAGGTTAAACACCTCCACATCATTGTGGTACAGACTAAAAGCAGCCTCCGGGTAAGCCAGTGCCACCCGCTGAAACTCATCCAGAATATGCCGCATCTCCACAGCATTTGTTTTCAGGAAGTTGCGTCGTGCAGGCACATTATAAAACAGGTTTTTAACAGAAATAGAGGTACCCTCTGGCGTTGCAACAGGTTCTTGCAGCACCACCGCAGATCCTTCTATTAGCAACTTAGTACCTGTATCAGCATCTTTGGTTTTTGTCTTAAGCTCTACCTGCGCTACCGCACCTATAGATGCCATAGCTTCTCCTCTAAAGCCCATTGTTCTGATGCGGAACAGGTCTTCGGTTGTGCTGATCTTGGAGGTTGCATGGCGTTCGAAACACATACGGGCATCTGTTTCAGACATGCCAATGCCATTGTCTACCAGTTGGATAAGTTGCTTTCCTGCTTCCTTTACAATTAGTTGTATACTTGTTGCTTTGGCATCTATGGCATTTTCCAGCAACTCCTTCACAACTGAAGCAGGGCGCTGTACCACTTCACCGGCGGCAATTTGGTTAGCAAGGAAATCAGGCAATAAGTGTATGATGTCGGGCATCCGGTAAATCAGTTTCCTTTATAACTATATTTTTATACTACGAATCAGGCGCTTAACTAAATTCCGGTAAAGTATTTGCTCTTTTATAAATTGAAAACAGAACTTATTCAGAATTAAAATTATTACTAATTTACAGACTGATTCATAATTAGACGTTCTGAAAAGTGCTAAAAGGTACGATGTTCTATTAATTTCCAAAAAAGAAATCAATATGTGTATCTGTGATGGGGCTGGTGGCGTTAGCATACTATAGGCTGCTACTCTTGGTGCCACGAAAGCTTTAGGCTGGCAATCAGGTTAATCGCCTTTCTCCCCGATCAGCAATTAGCCCAAGGCAGTACTTCTGATTAGTAGCCTTTTTTTCTGAACCGTCTATTGCAAAATTAGGCTTATTTTTTACTTGTTGCAATTAAATATAGGAGCGTAGGATGTTGAAGAGATTTAGCTTAGGGTTATTGATTTTAGTTTTTCTTGGAATGGGCTCACTGATGTCTTTAAAGTCATCAGACAATGTTATTGTGAGTTCTAAAGAGCAAAGCTGGGTTGATAGCGTTATGACTACTCTTACTCCAGAGCAGCGCATTGGGCAGCTGTTTATGGTGGCAGCCTACTCTAACAAAAATGAAAAGCACTTCCGTGAGATAGACACCCTCGTTTCTCGCTACAACATTGGCGGTGTGATGTTTATGCAGGGTGGGCCCTTACGCCAGGCAAAGCTCACCAACCGTTTCCAGAGCCGAGCCAAAGTACCAATGCTTGTAGCCATGGATGCCGAGTGGGGCTTAGGAATGCGCTTAGACAGCACCATGCAGTTTGCGCGCCAGATGACTTTGGGCGCCATGAACGACGAAAAGTATGTGTACCTGATGGGCCGTGAAATAGCACTGAAGATGAAGCGCCTGGGTGTAAACGTAAGCTTCTCGCCAGTGCTGGATGTGAATGTAAACCCTAACAACCCTGTAATCGGCAACCGTTCTTTTGGAGAAACCAAAGAAGAAGTTACCCGCAGAGGTATTGCTTATATCAGGGGCTTACAGGACCATGGTGTAGTAGCGGTTGCAAAACACTTTCCTGGCCACGGCGACACAGATGTAGATTCGCACCATGCCCTGCCGGTTGTAAATCACGACATGAAGCGCCTTACTGAGGTTGAGCTTTATCCATTCCATAAATCTTTTGAAGCCGGTGTGATGGGTGTAATGGTAGCGCACCTGTACATGCCTAAAATAGACAGCACAAAAAACCTAGCTACTACTTTATCAAAGCCGCTTGTAACAGGCCTGCTTCAAGAAAAAATGAAGTATAAAGGCCTTGTGTTTACCGATGCCCTTAACATGAAGGGTGTAAGTAAATATTACAAGCCCGGCGAGGTAGACTTAAAGGCATTGATGGCCGGTAACGATGTGCTTTTGTTCCCGGAAGATGTGCCTGCGGCAGTTAAAAAAATTAAAGGTGCTATTGCTGCCGGACAGATAGCACAGGAAGAAGTAGACCAGCACGTACGCAAAATCTTACATACAAAATACTGGGCAGGCCTGAATAGTCCTAAACCTGTTGCGCTGAATAATCTTGCAGAAGATATTACAAGGCCAGTTAGCCAGGTGGTACAAGAGCAGATTTATGACAATGCTGTAACTGTAGTACAAAACAAGAGCAGCATACTTCCTTTCCTTACTTTGGATACCTTAAGTATAGCTTCTGTAGCAGTGGGCGTTACTGAGGTTAACAAGTTTCAGGAGACACTAGGCTATTATGCACCGGTAAACAAATTCGCTATCTCAGACCGCTTTGCACCTGATTCTGCTTTTGCCAGGATCATCCCTAAATTAAAAGATAACAATGTGGTGGTGGTAAGTATCCACAACATGAACTCTACTGCTGCCAAAGATTTTGGTATTGGTTTGGGTACAAGAGCTTTTATTCAATACCTGCAAGAGCGTACTAACAAAAAAGTTATTGTAGCAGTAATGGGCAATCCTTATAGCCTCAAGTTTTTCGAGAAGGCAGATTGGTTACTTTGCGGCTACGAAGATAACCCAGTTGCACAGGCACTGGTGCCACAGGTAATGTTTGGCGCCAGACCAGCAAACGGCAAGTTACCTGTAACTGCCTCTGCTAAGTTTAAGGTTGGCACTGGTGTTGTAACCGGCACTCTGGGCCGCTTAAAGTATGGCGTACCAGAAAGTGTAGGTATGGATTCTAAAGTGCTGGCACAGATAGACAACGTAGCCCGCGAGGCCATTGCTTATGCCGCTACTCCGGGTGCTCAGGTAATGGTGGTAAAGGACGGTACAGTTATATTTAACAAGTCTTACGGCCACTATACTTATGACAAGACTAAACCGGTAACAAATAGCACAGTATATGATGTTGCCTCTATTACAAAGGTGGCTGCTACCCTGCAAGCTATCATGTTCCTGAAAGACCAAGGCAAAGTTGACCTAAATGCGAAAGTATCCACGTACCTGCCAGAGCTAAAAGGGACAAACAAGCAGAACATTGTGCTGCGCGATGTGCTGGCGCATCAGGCGGGACTGCAGGCAGGCTTACCTGCATGGCAAAACACCCTCAAGTCTATCGAAACAAAAAAACTTTTCTACGCCAGCCGCCAAAACGATATCTATACAAACGAGGTAGTACCGGGCTTCTACTCTATCAAAAGTATGGAAGACTCGCTTTGGACCTGGACAATGAAATCAAGGATGCTGCCGCCGCGTAAAGATGGCAAAGGCTACGACTACAAGTATAGCGACCTCGACTTTTACGTGCTGAAGCGCCTGGCAGAGCGAATGCTGAACCAGCCGCTGGATGAGTTTATGGACCAGAACTTTTATGCACCGCTTGGCCTTAGCACCATGACTTACAAGCCGCTGCTGAAGCATACACAAGATGTAATTGCCCCTACCGAGGATGATAAATACTTCCGTCATAACCTGTTGTGGGGTAGCGTGCATGACCAGGGAGCAGCCATGATGGGTGGAGTAGCTGGCCACGCTGGCTTGTTCTCTAATGCGAACGATCTGGCTATACTTATGCAGATGAATCTACAGAACGGCAGCTACGGCGGACACAAATACTTTAACACCGAGGTGGTAGCAGAGTTTTCTAAAAAGCAATTTAAGAACAGCCGCCGTGGCCTTGGTTGGGATAAGCCAGATCCTGAAAGTGGTGGCCCTACCTCAAGTATGGCATCGCTTAGCACCTTTGGCCATACCGGATTTACGGGCACAGGCGCCTGGGTAGACCCAGAGAACAACTTAATCTATATCTTTTTGTCTAACAGAGTGTATCCGGATGCAGGCAACAACAAATTAGTTACTTACAACATCCGAACCCGTATACATGATGTGATATATAAAGCGATAATTCCTAAAACTTAAAAGATATTATGTAGTTTAGCAGGTGCAGCCACTTTATATGGCTGCACTTGTTGTTTACATAGCACACGCAACTATGAGAATCGGAATAGTTTGTTATCCTACTTTTGGCGGTAGCGGGGTGGTAGCCACAGAGCTTGGCAAAGAGCTTGCACTTAAAGGCCATAAGGTCCATTTTATCACCTACAGCCAGCCAGCACGCCTCGATATTTTTAGCGAGAACCTGTTCTACCACGAAGTATACATTCCTACTTACCCCCTTTTCCAGTACCCCCCATACGAACTGGCACTAGCCAGTAAGATGGTAGACATCGTAAAATTTGAAAAACTGGATGTGCTGCACGTACATTATGCCATACCACATGCGTCGGCCGCCTTTATGGCCAAGCAGATTCTGAAGACAAAAGGCATTAATATACCTGTAATAACTACCTTGCACGGCACCGACATTACATTAGTTGGTAAAGACGCCTCTTTTGAGCCGGTAGTTACCTTTAGCATTAACCAGTCTGATGGCGTAACAGCTGTATCCGATAGCCTGCGCACCGAAACATACGAGTACTTCCAGATTGAGAAAGACATTGAAGTTATCCCAAACTTTATCAACTTAGATAAATTCCGCCGTCAGAAAAAAGATCACTTCAGGATGGCCATCAGCCCAAACAACGAAAAGCTGCTGGTGCATACTTCTAACTTCAGATCGGTGAAGCGTGTGGATGACGTAATACGCATTTTTGCACAGGTGCGCCAGCACATGCCAAGCAAACTGCTACTGGTTGGCGATGGCCCTGACCGTCCTAAAATGGAGAAGCTATGTCGTGAGCTGCAAATTTGCAATGATGTGCGTTTCCTTGGAAAACTAGAGGCTGTAGAGGAGGTATTATCCATTGCAGACTTATTCCTGATGCCATCCGAAAAAGAAAGCTTTGGCTTGGCTGCTTTGGAGGCAATGGCTTGTGAGGTGCCTGTTGTATCATCGAACACAGGTGGTATACCTGAGCTAAACATTGATGGCGTTACCGGTTTCACCAGCCCGGTTGGTGCCGTAGACGAAATGGTGCAGAACGCGCTTACTATACTTGATGATGCCAACCTACCCATTTTTAAAGCAAATGCACTAAAGCGTGCCCACGATTTCGACATTGATAAAGTGGTGCCGAAGTATGAGGAATTTTACCAGAAGATTATAGATGAGCAGCTGGCATTACTGTAAGCATCAGCTTGTTATTTTAAAAATCCGGTTGCGACATAAGTAACCGGATTTTTTTATGCCTATATTTAAGTAGACACCTTTTGCTAGCTTGTATACTATGAACAAGGACAAATACTTTATACTTGATTTCGACAGCACCTTTACCAAAGTAGAGGCGCTGGATGAGCTCGGAGAAATATCGCTGCGCAACGAGCAGAACAAGGAAGCCTTGCTTCAGGAGATAAAGAACTTAACCGACAGCGCCATGAACGGCACAAGTTCTTTCTCTGAGGGCTTAACCAAACGCCTACAACTGCTAAAGGCAAATCAAAACCATCTGCAGGAGCTCATCGCTATACTTCAGGAAAAAGTATCAGATTCCATTCATCGCAACAAAGCTTTCTTTGAAGAATATGCTGACCAGGTACTTATCGTATCAAGTGGGTTTAAGGAGTTTATAGTGCCTATTGTTTCGGCTTACGGCATAAAAGAGGAAAATGTATACGCTAACACCTTTCAGTTTGATGAGCAGGGCAATATTATAGGGTACGATCCGGAGAACGTGCTGTGCCAAGACAAAGGAAAGATAAAACTGCTGGACCAGTTGGGCCTGAGTGGGGATGTGTATGTGCTGGGCGATGGCTACACTGACTACGAAATAAAAGAGGCCGGACTAGCTAATAAGTACTACGCTTTCACAGAAAACGTAGTACGCGATAAAGTGGTAGAGAAAGCGGAGCATGTGGCACCAACGCTGGAGGAGTTTCTGTACCAGAACAAGCTACCCATGGCCATCTCTTATCCTAAAAATCGCATTAAGGTATTGTTGCTGGAGAACATCCATCCAAATGCTGTAGAACTTTTTGGCAAAGAAGGCTACCAGATAGAAACTATACCAGGGGCCCTAAGCGAAGAGGATCTTTGCGAGAAAATAAAGAATGTATCTATACTTGGGATACGGTCTAAAACACAGGTAACAGCCAAAGTACTGGAGCACGCCAACCGACTCATGAGCATCGGAGCTTTCTGCATCGGCACAAATCAAATTGACTTGGATGCTTGTCTTAAAGCTGGAGTTACTGTTTTTAATGCACCGTTTAGCAACACCCGAAGTGTGGTGGAACTGGCGCTTGGAGAGATTATTATGCTGTCGCGCAGGATTTTTGACAAAAGCATCAAAATGCACCAGGGCATCTGGGACAAGTCCGCTGCCGGAAGTATAGAAGTACGGGACAAGAAGCTGGGCATTGTAGGTTATGGCAATATTGGTTCGCAACTGTCGGTATTGGCTGAGGCGATGGGCATGCAGGTATACTATTATGATGTGGTAGAGAAACTGCAGCTAGGCAATGCCCGCAAATGCGAATCGCTGCAAGAACTGCTGCAAATAGCTGATTTTGTAACGCTGCATGTAGATGGCAGCCCAAGCAACACCAACATGTTTGGCAAGGCTGAATTTGATGCCATGAAGCCCGGAGCTATTTTCCTGAACCTGAGCCGTGGACATGTGGTGGAGATTACGGCACTGGTAGATGCGCTAAAATCTGGAAAAATAGCTGGCGCAGCGGTAGATGTGTTCCCGTATGAACCCGCCACCAACGACGAGCAGTTTATAAGCGAGCTGCGTAGTTTACCAAACGTTATACTTACACCGCACATTGGAGGCAGCACCACCGAAGCCCAGGAAAACATTGCCCGTTTCGTACCAAGCCGCATCATGCAGTATATCAACACCGGCAACACCTATCAGAGTGTCAACTTCCCCAACATACAATTGCCTGAGCTTAAAAACGCGCATCGCCTTATTCACTTACATGCCAACGTGCCGGGTGTACTCGCTAACATTAACAATGCTCTAGCTAAGAATGAGGTAAACATACTTGGGCAATACCTGAAAACAAATGAGCAGATTGGCTATGTAATTACTGATATAGACAAAGTGTATGATAAACAAGTAGTAAGTGATCTAAAGAAAGTGCCTCACACTATTAAGTTCAGGATACTATACTAGGAATGCCTATAGTACATAATTTTGACGAATTGCTTTGAAGCATAAGTGCAAAATCTTCACTCCCTAACGCTCTAACTCCCAAACTCAAAATACTTGTCCTATCTCCTGTTTCACGTAGCTAATGGCGCGGGCAGTAGGGTCGGTTTCTGAGGCTAGTATGGTTTCTAATATCTTCTTGGCTAAATCTGTTCCCTTGGCGTTCTCTGGAAGTTCGCGGTAAGTCTTATTGATCAGATTTGCTACCTCTTCTCGTGCATGCTTTACCTGCTGCCATGCTTGCTCCGTCATGTACACTTGCTGAGACATGTTGTGGTTAAACTCGTTACGGATTTCAGCTAAAAGCACACGATGATACTCTGCAGCTGATAGCCCTGCAGCACCTACGCGTAGCAACATATTGCTTGGTGTAATTCGCTCCAGCAACAGCACTACTCTCTCGTAAGCCTGCAATCTGATTGGCAATACTGTATCGGAGTTCTTCTTGCGCAGGTCCAGTAATCTAAGTTTATAGTCGCGTTCGTAATGCTTCTTTACAATGTAATACATGGCTGCTGCTACAATCAGAGCTGGTAATGTTATTTTTAAGAGTTCTATGATAAAAGCTACTACTTCCATGGCGGTATAATGTTGAACTATAAATATCGCAAAAAATTAATCTATTCCACATGAATCATTTCTAGGCTTTACCTGTTTAACTATTACAAGGGTTTGTCACAAGCATATTTAAGAAGAATTGCTTAAGTTTGTGGCTACAAATAATGAATAGCTTATACTATGGCAACAGAAACTAAAACTGCACCTATCACTCTGACGGAAAGGGCTTTAGCTGAGGTTAAAAATATAATGCAGGAAAAAAGTGTACCAGCGGAATACGGTTTGCGCGTTGGCGTGCAAGGCGGCGGCTGCTCTGGCATGTCTTACCTGTTAGGCTTCGATAAGCCGAAAGATTCTGATGAGATCTTCCAGTTGGAAGGCGTTAACCTGATTATGGACAAGAAGCATGCTATGTATGTTCTTGGCATGGAGGTTGATTTTCAGGATGGATTGAATGCACGTGGCTTCGTTTTTAACAACCCTCAGGCATCAAGCACCTGCGGTTGCGGAAGCTCGTTCTCAGCATAACACAGACCTTCTTTCTCTTTAGAATAGGCGAAGCCCGACTATAAAGTCGGGCTTCGCTGTTTTAGATCAGGATTTACAGGATTGCCTTCAGTACCGGGTCCAACCACCCCTGCCCCTCCTTGTCTAAGGCGGGGAATTTTCACTTACTACTTCAAATGCAATCACAATAGTTAAAGCCATTCCTCTTTGTCATCTTGGAAAGATCTTGTGAGAAGGGAGGTTAGGCATAAGCTACAGCGTTTATACTTAACTAAAGTAATACAGGGAATCTCCGCCTTAGACAAGGAGGGGCAGGGGTGGTTGGACCCGGTATTTCAGAAATACGAGTCTGGAGACTCGTACGCACCCAAAGTCACGGATTGGATACCCGCGCCAGAAGTATAATGGTAATAGGTCCGAAACAGCAGCTTATACCTCTCTAACTTGCAAACTCTCTAACTCCTAAACTCTAGTATGTTCTCGTCATACTTGCTGGTACCACAAGTATAAAATCGGCCTTATTTTTATGCTCATCCAGCAAATCCTCAAGATCCTCCTGAAGAACTGTGGTAATGGTAAGTGTTTTAGGCTGTGGCCTGCTTTGATTTAAATACCAACCTATACCTTCAAAATTATCGGAGTGGTAAGCGCCGTTAAAGTGCAGCAGCTTTTTACCATTATTTACTTGACTAAGTATAAAATGCGCCATGGTGGCATCTTTTAGAGCCTGGGCCTGCACAATGTTCTGGCTTTTGGTGTTGCCGTGCGTGCTGTTACCGAACATGGCTAGCATGTTCTTGTAACCAGGCAATTCCATATCCACTTTTACCGGAAGCGGGGCAATAAACTTTTTAGCATCCGAAGATAAATTATCTAAAGCTGTAAGGCTGCCAGCAGCTACGGTAGCTGCATAGCGGCGGGGTACATTAGTGGCAATAAAAGGCAGCTTGTTGTCTTTTGCATAGCGCACCAGCGGCTTGTAGTCTGTTTTGTAGTTCGTCCAGATGCGCGATTCCTGCTCAAAGTTGTTTTCCGGCACCTGCCCTGCCAAGTACTCATTTAGCACCAGCTGCACATCTGCCTCAAACATCTCGGCTCCTAAGGCAAAGTTCTGCTTGTGCTCCTTGTGCAGGTCTTTTGCTACTTCCAGCTGTAGCCAATGGGCAATCGGATCGTTATGCTGCTCCCCAAACAGTACTACATTTGCCTCCTTCAGTTCATCCAGCATTTTGCTATACTTTATACTTTTACCGCTTTTGGTAAACAGCTGGTAGGCCGGCTTATCTTTTTGCGCAAATGCTGTTTGTGTAGTCATCATCAAGAACAAAATGAGAGCAGGTACAATCTTTTTCATCAGGGTGTAGTTTTATACTTCAAGATACAAAAAAGCCGATACTATAGTAGCACCGGCTTTTTATACTTTATACTTATAATGACTTTATACTCTATAAAACAGCCACTTCGACAACTCTTTGTAGTTAATCTTTTTGCCGTACATCAGGATGCCGATACGGTAAATACGAGATGCAATCCAGGTGGTAAAGATAAAGCCTAGCACCAGGAGCGCCATCGATAACAGCAATTCCCAGGCAGGCACTCCAAACGGCACGCGTACCATCATCACAATCGGAGAGGTTAACGGGATAATCGACATCCAGAAAGCCACCGGTCCGTCAGGGTTTTTGAGAACCAATGTATAAGACATAATAAAGGAGATGATCAGCGGTATGGTGATCGGGAACATGAATTGCTGGGTGTCCGTCTCGTTATCTACGGCGGCGCCAATGGCTCCGAACAGCGAACCATACAGCAAGTATCCTCCTAAAAAGTAAAACAGGAAACAACCAAGTATAAGTGCAATAGGAAGGTTTGAAAACGCTGTCATACCTTCGCTTACCATTCTGGCAGCTTCGTCGTCCTGCTGTGCCTGCGTTGCCTCATCAGTATCTACATCCTGACCGAGTGCAGCATCGCGGCCGCTGGCCATTTGCTCTAAAGGCGTTGGCGGCGGTTTTACCCCAAACGCTGCCTGTACTCCTCCTACTACAATCAACGAAAGTATGATCCAGAGCAGAAATTGCGTTAAACCAACGGCAGCAATACCTACCACTTTGCCCATCATCAACTGAAATGGCTTAACCGAAGAGATAATGACTTCTATGATACGGTTGGTCTTCTCTTCTATTACACCGCGCATAATTTGCACACCGTACAAGAAGATAAAAAAGTAAATGATTACCGCACCGGCCACGCCAGCAATAGAGGTAACTACGGCATTATTGTCTTTTTCGCCTTCATCGCTGATGCTCACAGCGGTAAGCGAGATATTAGCTTTCATTTTCTCCAGCGTGCTGCGGTCTACTCCAGAAGCTACGAAACGTTGGTTTTCTATCTCCTTTTCAAGGGCATTTTCAAGGCGCACCTGTGTTTGCAGGCTGGTGTTCTTTTTAGAGTAGATTACAACACCTTCGGGATTATTAATATCAAACTCCTTCGGAATGTATAGCAGCGCTGTGTTATCTGTCTCTCGATATACCGTTTTGGCCTGATCCAGAGAGCCAGCCAGGGGCAGGTATTTAAGGTCTTTTTTATCTTCCAGCTTATCTTCGAACAACCCGCTTTGGTCTAGCACCATTACAGTTTCGGCACTATCAGATATTGTAACCAGCCAAGCAGGTATAACCATAAAGGCAGCCAGCAACAGTGGGGTAAGCAGCGTCATGATGATGAAGCTTTTCTTACGCACACGGGTTAGGTACTCACGCTGAATTATTAGCCAGATTTTATGCATGGTGGGTTTCGGTTACTTTTCGGATGAAGATATCATTTATACTTGGCACCAGTTCTACAAACGAGTGCACTTCCACACGCTGGATCAGGTATGCCAGCAGGTCGTTGGGTTTTGTATTGTTCAGTAATTTGATGTTCGCTCTGAAAACACCATGTGTATCATGTTGCTCCAGCACTTCAAAATCAGGGGAGGTAATTAGCAGATGACCATTGCCTATAACCTGGTAGGTGTCGGTTTTATACGCATCCTTTACTTCTTTTACGGGACCATCCAGCACTTTGTGTGAGCGGTTTATCAAAGCGATGTAATCGCAAAGCTCCTCTACCGACTCCATGCGGTGCGTTGAGAAAATGATGGTGGCACCACGCTCCCGAAGTCTCAGTATTTCGTCCTTTATCAGGTTTGCGTTAATTGGGTCGAAGCCAGAAAAAGGCTCGTCAAGTATAATAAGGGCCGGCTCGTGCATAACAGTTGCTATAAACTGCACCTTCTGCTGCATGCCTTTGGATAAGTCCTCAATGTTCTTTCCCATCCAGTCTTTTATCTCGAAACGGTCTACCCACACTTTTATCCTAGATTTAGCTTCGTCTTTACTTAGGCCTTTGAGTTGGGCTAAATATAAAAGCTGTTCCCCTACCTTCATTTTCTTGTAAAGGCCACGCTCCTCTGGCAGGTAACCGATATCTTTAATATGGTCTGGCTTTAGGCGCTCTCCCTTAAAGTATACTTTGCCGCTATCGGCTCCGGTAATTTGGGTAATAATTCGGATAAGGGAGGTTTTACCGGCACCGTTAGGCCCTAGCAAACCAAATATACAACCTTGCGGAATTTCAAAGCTCACATTATCAAGGGCGGTGTGGTTGCTGTAGCGTTTAGTTACGCCGTCAATTTTAAGGATGCTCAACGTTGTATGGCTTTTGATGTACTCAAATATAGCTTTATGCTATGTATAGGACAAATTTGTCTGAAGTAAAGCCTATGCTTTATCGACTAAGCAGCATATACGCCTGACAAATGAGAAAGTATAAAAGATGAAGAAGTATAAAAATAAAAAAGGCCACCTTCCACGTGGAAAGGCGGCCCTGATGTAGTTAATATCAGCTTTTGTTACTGAAAATAGTCTTTAACTTTCTCAAAAAAGCCTTTTTCATTTTTGCCCGGGTGTGGCGCAAAGTTTCTGGAGTCACGTAGGCTTTCCAGCGCTGCACGCTCTTCGTTGCTAAGCGATTTTGGAGTCCAAACATTAATGTGGATCAACTGGTCACCTGTGCCGTAACCGTTTATATCTTTTACGCCTTTGCCGCGTAGCCTAAAGATTTCTCCGCTTTGTGTACCAGGTTTAATGCTTATTTTTACTTTTCCTGTAATGGTCGGCACCTCAATTTCAGCACCTAAGGCAGCATCCACAAAGCTGATGTACTGATCAAAGATCACGTTATTGCCATCTCGCTTCAAGGTTGGGTGCTGCTCCTCCTCTATCTGGATAAGCAAATCGCCTGGTATACCACCACGCTCCGGCACGTTGCCTTTACCGCTCATAGATAGCTGCATGCCATCCATTACGCCGGCTGGTACATTTATGCTGATCACTTCTTCCTGAAGCTCTCTGCCACTGCCATGGCAGGTTTCGCAGTTGTGTGTTACTATGCGGCCTTCGCCGTTACAGCTAGGGCATGTTGCCGTAGAAACCATTTGGCCCAACATGGTATTAACTACCTTACGCACCTGACCTGATCCCTGGCACTGACCGCAGGTCTGCATATCGGTACCGTTCTTGGCGCCATTGCCACCGCAGGTACCGCAGGCTACATAACGTTTAACCTTGATCTTTTTCTCAACTCCGTTAGCTACTTCTTCCAGGTTAAGTTTAAGCTTGATGCGCAGGTTAGAGCCTTTACGGGTACGGCGTCCGCCACCTGAACGTCCACCTCCAAAGAAGCTTTCGAACGGGCTGCCGCCACCACCAAAAATATCGCCGAACTGAGAGAAAATATCCTCCATGTTCATGCCACCTCCGCCAAAGCCGCCGTTCATGCCCTGGTGGCCGAACTGGTCGTAACGCTGACGTTTTTGCTGGTCGCTCAGTACCTCGTAGGCCTCTGCAGCTTCTTTAAATTTTTCTTCTGCAGTGTGGTCATCGGGGTTTTTATCCGGGTGATGCTTGATGGCCAGTTTACGGTAAGCCTTCTTTATCTCTTCCTGGCTTGCACTTTTGCTTACACCTAAAACCTCGTAATAATCTCTCTTAGCCATTGCTTACGCTCCAATTATAACTTTTGCGAAACGGATTACCTTATCATTCAAAGTATAACCCTTCTCTATAACATCTACTATTTTGCCTTTCAGTTCTTCTGACGGCGCAGGTATCTGCGTAACGGCCTCATGCATATCTGCATCAAAATCGTCACCTGCCTGTAGCATCATCGGTTTCAAGCCTTTTTGCTGCGTTACATGCTTTAGTTTATGGAACACCAGCTCCAGGCCTTGCAACATCGCGTCCACATCTTTGGCAGCTTCCATCGACTGTCGTGCACGCTCCATATCGTCTAGTACTGGCAGCAGTTCTACCATTACATCCTGAGATGCTGTTTTTAGCAGCTCCTGACGCTCTTTGGCTGTTCTGCGTCTGAAGTTCTCAAACTCAGCCATCAGGCGCACAAATTTATCTTTCATTTCAGCCAGTTCAATGGCTGTAGTATCTTCTTGTGTAGCCTCAGCTGTTTCGTCCTGGTTCTGCTCTTCTTCCTGTCCGTTTGCTTCCGCATTAACAGGCTGGTCCTGCAGTTCCTCGTTCTCCTGTGCTTTTTTAGTGTCTTTCTCTGACATAATGCCTTAAAAGTTTAGGTTGTTAAGTCCGGTTTGTCTTTTCAATTAACTTGCCAAACCGCTGTTTGTGCCAAGATGGCATTGTTTAAATGTGAATGAGTGGTTGAGTGAGTGTGTGAATTATGATCTGACCTAAACCATACTTTGTAGTTGCCGCTTAACATCCCTTCCTCCAAGATTCCCCGGAACAAGTCCGGGATGTGCCACTTGCAAGATGACATAAAAGGGAATTCATTCACTCACTCGCTGATTCTCTCATTCAAAAAAAATCGGTAGAAAGCTTTGCAGCCCCTACCGATTTGTGCTATTAAGTAATCCGGGCTTTGCTTAGCTGTTAAGCGCGTTCCAGATCAAATCTTTCAGTTGGGTAATATTTTTGCCGGTTATACTTGAGATAAATACTGTTGGCAAGCCTTCTGGCAGCGTTTTGCGCATCTCCTCTTCCAGTTCCTCATCCAGCATATCGGATTTGGTAATGGCAAGTATGCGTTTTTTATCCAGCAGCTCCGGGTTGTATGTCTCCAGCTCGTTTAGCAGTATTTTATACTCTTCCGCAATATCGGCGCTATCACAAGAAACCATAAACAGCAGCATGGAGTTCCGTTCGATGTGTCGCAGGAAGCGCAACCCAAGTCCTCTGCCTTCAGATGCACCCTCTATGATACCCGGTATATCGGCCATCACAAAAGAGCGGTAATCGCGGTAGGCTACCACCCCAAGGTTAGGCTCTAAGGTAGTAAAGGCGTAATTCGCAATTTTAGGCTTAGCCGCTGATACAACTGATAGCAACGTAGACTTACCTGCATTCGGGAAGCCCACCAGACCAACATCGGCTAACAGCTTAAGCTCCAGAATAACCCACTCTTCTATACCCGGCTCACCTGGCTGCGCATAGCGCGGTGTCTGGTTAGTAGCAGATTTATAGTGTGCGTTTCCCTGGCCGCCGCGGCCACCTGGTGTAAGTATGATTTCCTGGCCGTCTTCTGTGATCTCGCACATCAGCTCGCCGGTTTCGGCGTTTCTGGCAATAGTACCCAGTGGCACCTCCAGCACTTCGTCGTGGCCTTGCGCACCCGATGAGTGGCTTGGTCCTCCGTTCTGGCCGTTTTCCGCAATTATGTGCTTGCGGTACTGCAGGTGCAGTAGTGTCCAGAGCTGTGAGTTTCCACGAAGTATGATATGCCCGCCACGGCCTCCGTCGCCCCCGTCGGGGCCACCTTTTGCCGTTTGCTTGTCACGGTGCAGGTGGGCTGAGCCGCCGCCGCCGTGACCAGATCTTGAGCAGATCTTAACGTAATCTATAAAGTTGCTTTGAGCCAAATTGGGTAAGCGTAAGTATGCTTATTTCTTCTCTTCCTGTTTTTCTTTCAGGGTATCAATCTGCTTGCACAGCGCCTGAAAAATATCATCAATCTCACCAATACCTTCTACTGCACAGAATTTACCCTGTCCGGCATAGTAATCTGCTACGGGGCGGGTTTTGGTGTTATACTCCTCCACACGCTTACGAATCAGCCCTTCGTTCTGATCGTCGGGGCGACCTGAGGTCTGGCCACGAAGCAACAGGCGCTTTGTAAGTTCTTCATCGTCCACTTTCAGAGCAATCATGCACGATATTTCAGTGCCGTTATCCTGCAGTAACTTATCTAAGCCCTGCGCCTGTGGTACTGTGCGCGGAAAACCATCAAAAATAAAGCCGGCAGCATGGCGATGCTCCTTCACTTTGTTTTCAATCATTCCTATAACCACTTCATCCGGCACAAGCAGACCGTTATCCATCAGCTTTTTAGCTTCCAGGCCAAGGGCAGTTCCGGCGGCAATCTCAGAGCGAAGCAAATCGCCTGTAGAAAGGTGTATCAGGTTGTATTTATCTATCAGTTTTTGACTCTGGGTACCTTTACCGGCTCCTGGAGGACCAAACAATACGATGTTAAGCATATCTTATAGCTAAATAAAAATCAAAGGTAAGTATAAATATGTTTTAAGCCTAGTTTAGATGGAAGCGAAGCCCTTGCTCTTAAAGGCCTGCTAACGCAATTTTCCCTAAAAAGGGTTACGATACTATTTTATAAATGTCACGCAGGTTTCGGCCCAGTCCATTGTAATCAAGTCCGTAGCCCACTACAAAGTCGTTTGGGATAGAAATAGCGGCATACTTAATATCGAGCGGATGCTGCAGGCAATCGGGCTTGATAAGAAGTGAAGCTACTTCTACAGAAGCAGGCTTGTGCTCTTTCAGTTGGCCCAGCAGGTTGTGTACCGTGTGGCCGGTATCAACGATATCCTCCAGCACTACCACATGCCTGTGCTCTAAATTCTCAGTAAGCCCCAATACCTCTTTCACACTGCCGGTGCTAGCCATATCCTGATAAGAAGAAAGGCGAATAAAAGAAATCTCGCAAGGTATACTCACACGCTTTAGCAGGTCTGCGGCAAACATAAAAGAGCCATTTAGCACAGCCAGAAAAAGTGGTTGCTTTTCTGCATAATCCTTGTCCAGCTGCTCTGCCAGCATAGTAATGCGGGCAATAATCTCCTCTTCACAAATGTATGATTTAAACTCGCAGTCGTGCAGCTGTATGTTTCTCGGATTCATGGGATAAAAAGTTTGTGCCTAGACAAAGGTAAGTATAAATAAAAAATAAGCCCAACTATAAGGTTGGGCTTATGCAATTTTAAATAGTGAAAATTTAGTTTTTGAGAGCGATATGGCTAAGTACCACTGTGTTCTCCTTATTTATTTCTGCTTTTCCGGTTGCCGGCGTTGGCTGCACGGCCTCCATATTTAGTTGTGGCTCTTCAGGAATAGGCGGCTCCTGGTCCAAAGCAATATGCGGTGCAATTACCAGTGATACAATCGACATCAGTTTGATCAGGATATTCATACTTGGACCTGAAGTGTCTTTAAAAGGATCGCCTACGGTATCACCAGTTACAGATGCTTTGTGCGGTTCTGAGCCTTTATACTCCATCACCCCGTTTATCATCACCCCTTTTTCAAAAGATTTTTTAGCGTTATCCCAGGCACCACCGGCATTAGACTGAAACATGGCCATTAGTACACCAGAAACTGTTACACCAGCCAGCAAACCACCTAAAATCTCGGCGGCGGGTGTATCTTCAAAAACTCCTCTAAAACCAAAGCCTACCACAATAGGCACAATTAGAGCGATAGCACCTGGCAGCATCATTTCGCGAATGGCAGCTTTAGTAGAAATGGCTACACACTTCTCATACTCTGGCTGACCTGTACCCTCCATAATACCTGGAATTTCGCGGAACTGGCGGCGTACTTCGTGCACCATGGCCATGGCTGCCCTGCCTACCGCAGCAATTGCCAGGGCAGAGAACACAAATGGAATCATGGCACCGATAAACAGACCAGCCAGAACAGGTGCCTTATAAAGGTCTATACTATCGATACCGGCTATACCAACGAAAGCTGCAAATAACGCAAGCGATGTAAGGGCAGCAGAGGCAATAGCAAATCCTTTACCTGTGGCAGCTGTCGTGTTACCAACAGCATCCAGAATGTCAGTACGCTCTCGCACCTCTTTTGGCAGTTCAGACATCTCGGCTATACCACCGGCGTTATCAGCAATAGGGCCGAAAGCATCTATAGCCAATTGCATGGCCGTAGTAGCCATCATACCAGCTGCCGCAATAGCCACACCATATAAACCTGCCGAAGCATAAGAAAGCACGATACCTGCCGCCAGCACGATCATAGGTAAAACAGTAGAGTGCATACCCACTGCCAAACCAGCAATGATGTTTGTAGCATGCCCCGTAGAAGATTGCTGCACGATAGAATTCACCGGCTTTTTACCCATGGCCGTATAGTACTCTGTAATAATACTCATGAGCGTACCTACCACTAAGCCAACAATTACCGCAATAAATACGCCGTTAGCTGTAAAGTCGAAATTACGTAGGTTCATGTTCTCTGGCAGTAGCCATTGTATGGAAAAGTATGCTCCGATTGCTGTAAGTATAACCGATATCCAGTTGCCGCGGTTAAGCGCTGCCTGTACATCACCGCCTTCGCTTACCCGTACAAACAGCATACCTATCAAAGAGAAAACAATACCCAAGCCTGCAACCAGCATTGGAAGTATAACCGGGGATAACCCGCCAAAATTATCTTCTGCGATTACTTCACGGCCTAAAACCATAGTTGCCAGAATAGTAGCTACATAAGAGCCAAAAAGGTCGGCACCCATACCAGCTACGTCACCTACGTTATCGCCTACGTTATCGGCAATGGTGGCAGGGTTACGCGGATCATCTTCCGGAATACCGGCTTCTACTTTACCTACAAGGTCGGCGCCTACGTCGGCCGCTTTAGTATAAATACCGCCACCCACACGGGCAAACAACGCTATACTTTCAGCACCAAGCGAGAAACCAGTAAGCACCTCTAGGGCTACTTCCATTTCATGGCCATTCACGTCGCCGCCTACACTGTACACAAAACTATAGTAGAGCACAATAAACAGCGAGCCCAAGCCCAGAACAGCCAGACCAGCCACACCCATACCCATTACCGTGCCTCCTGCAAAAGACACATCAAGTGCTTTAGAAAGGCTGGTGCGGGCAGCCTCGGAAGTACGCACGTTGGCTTTAGTTGCAATGCGCATGCCGATAAAACCAGCAACAGCCGAGAAAAAGGCACCGATAATAAATGCGATAACGATTGTCCAGTGTGAGTTTTCGCCGGTGTACCCTAGGTAAAACAGGAATACAGAAGCGATGATCACAAAGTATGTGAGTACTTTATACTCTGCTTTTAAGAAAGCCATAGCACCGTCGGCGATGTGGCGTGCAATATTGCTCATGCGCTCGTTGCCAGCAGGCTGTTTTGTAACCCAGGCCGACCTGATAAAAGTATAGATCAGTGCCGCCAGTCCAAATCCAGGAATTGCGTAAAGAATAGGTTCCATTCAAAAAGATTAAGGTTAGAGATATAGGTATGTAACTATTAAAGAAAGGAGTTTATATAGACATTTGCAAATATTATGTATGCTTTGATAACTATATTAATGCAATGCTATACGTCTATTACCGAACAGATTGCATCAGATAGCGGTATAAATTCTTTTTCAGCAAACCAAAGGGCATAAAAAAGCCGGTTTATGTTTAAACCGGCTTTGAATTATAAAAATCAAATCTGCAAATCAAGATTCCTCTTTTTTAAAAACGCATAGAAGACATAAGTATACTTTTATAGCTTCTGCATCAGCACCTCATATAGTGCCACCATACTTTCGATGTCTTTTTTGTGAACGATTTCGTCAGGGGTGTGCACATTGTCTTCCGGTGCACCTATAAAGCACCAATCCCAAGGGTAAGCACTGTGCTGTAGTTCTTTGGCGTCGCTGCCTCCTGCACCCTCTACTTCTAATTGGTAAGGTATACCGGCCTCTTTAGCGATGCTGATGATCTTCTGTACATAAGAGCGGCGCGGTATCAGGCTGTCACGCATCGAGATAACTACGCCCTCACCGGCATGCACGCCTTCCGTGATCCAGGTAATATCAGAAATAATGCCCTGCTTTACGCCGTAGTTTTCGTAAATATACTTTGCCAGGTAGGCCACTGATCCACCGCCATGTTCTTCCCAGCAGCTAAAGGCGATAATACCGTTCTCCAGCGTTTCGGCTACTTTCAAAGCACTCCATACACCTAACCGGTTGTCTAGGTAACAACTTTGCACAGTCTCTTCCGTCTCCCTGAAATCACACTTAAAAACTAGTTCTGTGCCTCGCTCAATTTCACGGTGGTACTCGTAATGCAGGTCGCCTTCTTCCTCGTTGCAGTTAAGCGTACACTCAATTTTCCCTTCTTTGTCCTCGCCTACTAATTTATACCCTGCTTCTATACTTGGTCCTCCTATTTTCACCAGTTGCTTGCCGTAGCGTACAGTAAATCCGATGGAATCCATGTGGGCAAAAATGGCGGCGCGAGGCTCACCAAATATCAACAAAATACAATCCTGAAAACCTTCACCTGACAGTATAGTTGGCTGCACTTTCCATTGAACTTTATGCGCTTCTATATAGTTAAGCAGAAATTCTGAAAGGTTTTTTTCGTTTCCTGAAGGAGCATGTATCTTGCAAAGTTGTTCTAGAAGTTTCATAAGTAATTTCCATTTATGGAATTCAAATGTAATATAATTGTTGTACTTTTAGCACTTACGGCTTTAAAACAGGAAGCATAGCTTAGCAGCACAGAAATACAAATTTAATACATGAAGAAGTTAATATTTACAGTCTTCGCGCTTACTACATCACTGCTTGCAGTTGCACAATCTCCTACCGATACCACGGCTATGCGTCATGTTACCATTGAGTCTATTGAGGTAATACCAGAAGCTACCAGGGTTAAGGGCATGCTGCTGCTAAACAAAGATGTGCAGTATGAACTGGAGGGCGCCGTAGACAACATGTATAACTTCAAGTATGAAATTGCCGAAAAGCAGTTTAAATCTATACGCCGCCGCTACCCGGAGCATCCACTTCCATACTTTTTAATGGGCCTGAGCCAGTGGTGGAAAATTGTACCTACCAATATCCAGACACTGCAGCACGATGACCTTTTCTTTGCTTATATGGACTCAACCATACAAAAGGCTGAGAAGATGTACGATGAAGACTCTAAGGACTTTGAAGCTTCTTTTTTTCTTGCCGCTGCCTATGGTTTTACAGCCCGCCTGCACTCAGAGCGTAGCAACTGGCGCAAAGCTACTGTTGCCAGCAAACGCTCTTTAGAGTATATGGAGCGCGCAAAAGCCGGTAATGGTCTGAGCCCTGAGTTCTTGTTTGGAGAGGCGCTGTTCAATTACTACTCTGTGTGGATACACGAAGAGTACCCGATGCTGCGCCCTGTGCTGGCGTTCTTCCCAAACGGCGACAAACGCCTTGGCTTAAAACAGCTGCGCTATGTGGCCAATACAGGCTTCTACACTGGCACAGAGTCTAAAACATTCCTGATGAAGATCTATGCGAATGAAGAAGGCAACATGGCCGAAGCCCTTAAAGTATCGCAGGATCTTGCATTAAAGTATCCTGACAATGCGTACTTCCAGCGTTTTTATGCGCGTTTGCTGTTTGTGCAGGGGCACTTTACAAGAGCAGAGCGTATTTCACAGGACATCCTTAGCAAACTAGCCCAACGAAAGCCAGGTTATGAAGCCGTAAGCGGACGTTACGCTTCTTATATTTTAGGATACATTAATCAGAATAAATACCGTGATTTTGATAAGGCAAAGAAGCATTATCAGGATGCGATTATGTACGCAGAGATGAGTAATGAGCGGGAATCTGGTTATTTTGTAAACTCCTATCTGAATCTTGCCCGAATTGCAAATCATGAGAAAGATATTGCCACAGCCAAACAGTACTACACAGTAGTGCTGCAGCAGTCTGAAGACAAGAAATCAGCAAATTATAAAGAGGCAAAGAAATACCTGAAAGACCACAGAAAAGCAGGAAAGCCTGTTAAGAGAGGCTAATTAAATAGGTTGAGGAAAGTATGCTGATGCGTGGTTAAACTATACTTCTCAGCTACCCATTCACGGCCATCTGCTCCCATTCTAGACCTTAATTCGATATTTAGCAGCAATCTTTCTAGGCTTTTATACCAATCCCGTTCCGTAGTACAAGTATAGCCAACATTACCATGTGGTACAGCCGCAATATTAGCTCCTACCGCCGATACCACAGCCGGAATACCAAGCGCCATATACTGCAACGCCTTAAAAGCACATTTTCCTTTTGCCCATTCTGTTTCGGGCAAGGGCATCACTCCAATATTAAGCTGCAACAGGTTTTCTACCTCCACTTCTTCACGCCAACGTACAAACTTCAGCGATTTTAGCGTTAGATCTGGCTCTCTATCCGCAATTACAACGAAATCAAAAGTATACTGCTGTTCCAGTTGCTGCAGCACAGGCTCTATCAGCTTTAAGTATGGCAACGTAGAATGCGATCCTATCCAGCCGATTACAACTCTTTCTGTTTCCTGATTTTTAAGGCGGTTATACTTTGCAAGATTTATGGTAGTAGGTAAATATACTGACTGCTCGTTGAACTGCTGTGCGTACTCCTGCAAGTACCTGTTGCCTGCACTAATTTTATAGCCCCAAGTGCATACTTTGGCAATTTTGTGGTGCTGCTTATATGTTGAGGCTTTTTGATTTTCAGCTGACGTATTTTCCAGCCAAATCGCATCGTCAAAGTCAAAAATCAGCTTTACTTTAAAAACTTTCGCCGCCAACCATTCAAACCAGGGAGGACCGACAGGTGTAGCCTCTCGATGTATGAAAATATAGTCATACTGCTGTAGTTGCAGCACAAGTGCTACCCTCTGAAGAAAGCCTTGCAGTGTACCAGCTATTTTCCTGAGTATATTGCCACCTTTATAAAGTATGGCAAAGGTATCTCTGCTCCAAAAGGGTACTAGTTTATACGATATACCTGTGGCCTGCAAGTATGGCAGAAACTGCTCTACTCTAAAGCGTTGCGAAGCGGCTCTGCCAACAGGATAAGGTACTATAAACAGAACATTCATCTGTCGGCTCCCTCTTCTTTAGCCTTTCCAAAAAAGTATTCGAATGCCTCTTTTAGTCTCTCTGGAGACCTATACTTTTGAGCTAATTCCGGAATTTCCTGACGGTGCTGTGGGTTTTCCAGTATTTCTAATATTTGCCTTATTGCCTTTTCCACACTGCCTTCTTCTTGTAAATTAAATAAAGCGCCTCCACCTTCTTTTTTAATAATATCGCTGTCATCTCCCACGCCTTCTGTTAGTAGTACCGGCAAGCCATTAGCCCAGTATTCACCTATTTTAACGGGGGAAAGGTATTTTTTAGAAGGCCCAGGTTTATATGTAGCAAAGGCAAAATCGGCAGCAGAAAGGAAAGCTGGCACCTGTCCGTGCGGCACTGAGTTAATATGAATCCAGCTAAGGTTCAGCTCAAAATTCTTTAGCTGAGTCACAATCTCTTCTCTTGGTTGAGGAGAAAGTATAATCAGTCTGAAATCCGGAATTAGTTTAAAGCAAAGACGGTAAATCTGGAAAGCTTCACGGTTATAGTACAATCCGCCAAACTTTCCTACATAAATACCTATTACCGCATTTTTCCAATGTAATTGCCTGCGCATATCTAATCTATGCTGTTCATTAACTTCAAAAGCAACCGCATTAACAGAGCTCGGTATTACAAACACCTTTTGTGAGGGTACACCTTCCTCAATTAACTTGTTTCTAAAGCATTCTGAAACAGGCATCAACCCCGTTGCATGTTTTTTTTGCAGGTATTCCCATCTTTTCTGCAGTCTATATTTTAATCCATACTTACTCCACACACCAGATTCATGCATATAGTCTGCATGGGGCTCAAAAAGTGTGACATAATAGGGGATAGACATACCTTTTAAAGCTTTATTGGCAACAGATCCGGCTGGTGCTCCATGAGCAACAACTACATGGACATCATTGTCAATTGCAATCTTCTTTAGTTGCTTACAACCATTTCGGTAATCTGCTATCTTGCCTAATATCTTACTCTGATGCCTAGATGTTGTTAATGGCATCCACTTCACCTTTCGATTATTTATTAGAGTACATACAGCAGCATTACTACTATCTTGAGGAGCATCTTCAAGTGTTATAAGTATAATCTTTGTAATATTTGGAAAATCTACCAAAAATTGAAGATATGGAGTTACTGTGGAAACAGTAAGCCCATCTTCTAATTTCCAGCGACAAAGAAATGCTAAATTCACGACAAACTTAGGGCAGGTACTGTTTATACAAAGCCTCTAGCTGACTCAAGTACTTATGTTTATGAAATACTTTTGCTCTTCCCCGACCAGCTATAGATAATTTATTTCTTAGTTCAGCATTTTCAGCCAGTTCTGTTATGCGGGTAACACAGTCTTCCGGGGAACTTAAATCAAAAAAAATTGCGTGCCCACCGGTAACCTCTCTGTTAGGCTCTATATCAGACAGAATACAAGGTAATCCTACTGCCATTGCCTCAATTACTGCCAGGCTCATTCCTTCATAAGTGGAAGAAAGCATAAATATATCGTATTTGTGGAGAAGTTCATGCATATTGTTGCACTTTCCTAACAATCTAACATTTCTCAAAGCATTTGCTTCTTTAATGCATTCTAATTCTTGCATCAAAGGCCCTTCACCCATAATGTCCAAGTATACTTCCCTATCCTTTAGTAATGCTATCGCTTTTAATAAGAAGTGATAATTCTTTTGGCGCTTTAAAGTACCTACAGCTACAATGTTTAAAGCATTATTCTCACCTGGCTGATTTTTAGCGTTTTTCTCAATGTAAAACTTATCTGCAACAAAGTTATAAAGTACTGATGCACTTCCTTTGATCCGTATAGTCTTATTATAGTCTTTCTTAACTGCCTCAGATACAAATATTGCATGCTGGCTGCTTCGATAAGTAAATTTCTCTAAGTAATAACTTAGGCGATTTAATGAGAAGGCATCTTTGCTTAAGGGATTATGAACTGAAAATAAGAGCGACACAAAAGGTGGTTTCGCAAATCGCGCAAGTACTGTTGGCCAATAATGGTGGGCATGTATCAAATTAACATTTTCCTTTTTAATTATTCTTCGCAATTGAAGGATACTCCATAAAAAGCTACGTTTACCTTTATAATTAAGACAATATATATTATCAGCTTTAACCTCTGGCAGGAGCGTAGTAATTGGCCTCATGTATACAAGAATATGCCTATACTCGTCGGTAATATCCTTAAGGGATTCCGTAAGCAAAACTTCCGCTCCCCCTATTGCCAGCGATTCTATTATATGTAGCACAGTTGCTTTCAAATTATATTAACTGTAGGTAAATTAGCATAAGTAAACTTTTATACATGGTAACTAAACCAAATTTACTCATTGTTGGCGAATACAACCGGAAAGATTATATAGATTTATTTAAAGCTAGTCAGCACTCTTTCAATTACTATTTTTTAGAATACATATCCCCTAAAGAAGTTAAAAACAAGTATTACAAAAACTTTGGAAAAGCAATATTTTGGGGAGACTATAAAAGTGCTAATGATCTGTTACAAATTATTAGACCTGATAAGGTAGTTTTTTTCTTTATTGAATCTTACTTCCATGTGATACTAAACTTGGCATGCAAAACACAGAACATCTCTACATACTTAATGGATCATGGTATAAGAGACTCAAATATTAACATTAGATTAGAACAGCATTTTGTTATTGGCCAGCGTACTTCTGTGCCTTCAAGAATAAAAAAAATATTCCATTTCAAAGAACATATCAAAGCACAAATATTTTTGCGTAATTCTATTAAAGATTTATCTAAGGAAGAATTATTCTTCTTTAGTGCATTCTATAATATAAGAAGTAAAAACGACTTTATTAACACTTTCAAAATAATTGATTCTCCTCTTAGAACAGCGAATATCTATATTTCATTCAGTTCTAAAACTTTTGATGTACATAAGTATTATGATCACCTTTCGAACAATAAGAAAGTACATTTTATAGGAATACCAAGTTATGACCACTTAGTAGATCTAAAACCTAAAACTAAAGCAAAATCACAAATTCTATTTATCGATCAGGGATTAGTAACAAGGAGGTTTTTTGGTTGGACTGAGGCTATTTATAAGCATTTTATAGTACAATTTAATAAAATTTGCAGTATACATGGCTATCAACTCCTTGTAAAGCTCCATCCAATACAACCTGAAACAGATATAAAGCTTTGGTCTTCTCTTTCCAATGCCCGAATAATAGAAAATGAGGATCTAATGCTACAGTTGCCCTTTACAAGATTAATTGTTGGCTTTTCCTCTACCTATTTACTTCCGCTTGCAGCTTTAGAATATACCACATTGATAACCCTCGAAAACCATCCTGCTGGTAAGCTAGATGTCTCAAAGTCATTTATAGATGCCGGAGTAGCTCACCCTGTTTATAAATTGGAAGAACTGCATCAGATTCTGCCCAACATAGCGCAATTTCACCAACAGCAGCTACCCAATAAAGCTAAATTTACAGAAGAGTGGATGTATAAGTTTGATGGGAAAAGTGGGGAAAGACTACGAAATATACTTCTTAGCAATGAGCTATAACAAAGAGAGGCTATCTTATAGGATAGCCTCTTCTGTATTTATACTTCCTGCGGTGCAGGTGTTGGTATTTTTTCCTTAAAGTATTCCAAGGTTCTTTTTAAGCCTTCTGCACGGTCCACTTGCGGTTCCCAACTCAGAATCTCTTTTGCTTTAGAGATATCCGGCTGGCGCTTCTGCGGGTCGTCCTTCGGAAGCGGCTGGTACTCCACTTTCAGTTCCACGCCTGTAAGCTTACAGATCTCCTCGGCAAACTCCTTAATCGTGATCTCAGAAGGGTTACCAACGTTCACTGGCAACGCATAGTCGCTCAACAGCAGGCGATAAATTCCCTCCACCAGATCATCCACATAGCAGAAAGAGCGTGTCTGGCTGCCGTCGCCGAAAATGCTCAACGGCTCGCCTCTCAGCGCCTGGCTCAGGAAAGCTGGCAACACACGGCCATCATCCAGTCGCATGCGCGGACCGTAAGTATTAAAGATGCGCACAATGCGTGTCTCCAGCCCATGATGCATATGGTACGCCATTGTCATGGCTTCCTGAAACCGTTTGGCCTCGTCGTAGCAGCCGCGTGGTCCCACTGGGTTAACATTGCCCCAGTAATCCTCCGTTTGCGGGTGCACTAGCGGGTCACCATATACTTCAGAAGTAGAAGCAATTAGCATGCGTGCGCCTTTTGCCTTGGCAAGTCCTAGCAGGTTGTGCGTACCCAATGAACCCACCTTCAATGTCTGGATCGGGATTTTCAGGTAATCGATCGGGCTGGCCGGCGATGCGAAGTGCAGGATGTAATCCAGCTCACCCGGCACGTGCACAAACTTAGACACGTCGTGGTGATAAAACTCAAAGTCCTCCAGCTTGAACAGGTGCTCAATGTTCTCCAGATTACCCGTTATCAGGTTATCCATGGCAATAACATGGTAACCTTCTTTTATAAATCTGTCACACAGGTGGGAGCCTAGAAAGCCGGCTCCGCCCGTGATCAATACTCTTTTCTTAGTCATCTATGCTATCTCTTTCTCTTGCTGTACATGCTGTTTGACGCCGATGCCGTAGTAGGCGAAGCCCTTCTCGGCCATCTCGGCGGCGTCGTAGATGTTTCTGCCGTCGAACACTACCCTGTCCTTCATCAGCTTGCTCACCACGGCGAAGTTAGGGGAGCGGAACTCGGGCCACTCGGTCACCAGCAGCAGGGCGTCGGCGTCGATCAGGGCCTCGTACTCGTCCTTGCCGTACTCGATCGTGTCGCCCAGCGTGTGGCGGGCCTCCTTCATGGCCACCGGGTCGTAGGCTCTCACCTTGGCCCCCTGCTCCAATAGCTTCTGGATGATCACCAGCGAGGGCGCCTCGCGCATGTCGTCTGTCTTGGGCTTGAACGAGAGGCCCCACACGCCGAAGGTCTTGCCGGCGATGTCGCCGTTGAAGTGGGCCATGATCTTGTTAAAGAGCACTGACTTCTGTTTCTCGTTCACGCTCTCCACCGACTGGAGCACCTGCATCCGGTAGCCGTTCTCCTCGGCCGTCCTGATCAGAGCCTTCACGTCCTTGGGGAAGCACGAGCCGCCGTAGCCGATGCCCGGGTAGATGAACTTGTTGCCGATGCGCGCGTCCGAGCCGATGCCCTTGCGCACCATATTCACATCGGCGCCCATGATCTCGCACAGGTTGGCGATGTCGTTCATGAAGCTGATCTTGGTGGCCAGCATGGCGTTGGCCGCGTACTTGGTCATTTCCGCTGACGGGATGTCCATGAAGATGAGCGGGTGGCCGTTCATCAAAAAGGGCTTGTAGAGCTTGCCCATCACCTGCTCGGCCCGCTCCGAGGCCACGCCCACCACGATGCGGTCGGGCTTGAGGAAGTCCTCGATGGCGGCGCCCTCCTTTAGGAACTCCGGGTTGGAGGCCACGTCGAAGGGGATATCCACGCCGCGGGCGGCGAGCTCCTGCTCGATGGCCTGCCGCACCTTCTGGGCCGTACCCACCGGCACAGTGCTCTTGGTCACCACCACCATGTAGTCGGTCATGTTCTGGCCGATGGCACGGGCCACAGCCAGCACGTGCTTCAGGTCCGCCGAGCCGTCCTCACCCGGGGGCGTGCCCACGGCGATGAAGGCGGCCTCGCAGCCGCAGCCTTGTATGCTGGAGGCAAGGTCGGTGGAGAAGGAAAGGCGCTCCTTCTGCGTGTTGCGGAGCACCATCTCCTCCAGCCCCGGCTCGTAGATGGGCAGGATGCCCTTCTTCAGGTTCTCTATCTTCCGCTCGTCGATGTCGATGCAGGTCACGTCGATGCCTACCTCGGCAAAGCACGTGCCCGTAACAAGGCCTACGTACCCCGTGCCAACTACTGATATTCTCATAAGTAAATGTTTTCTAAGATTACAAATTTAACCTTTCTATTCTGTAATTTAATTATCTCGTATTAAATGATCCTCTTTAACAGATTCAGTATACTTTTATGCCATATATTTCTTCCACCAGAACTGAAACACCAATAAACTCCAAAGTTTAGTGTATTCTCCTCCTCCAACACTTTCTCCTAGCTTTCCACGCATAAGTTTTATTTCCTCTGAGCAAAATATTTTTTGTTCCCTTATAAAGTCTTCTGACAAGAGTTCATCTATCAATGGCTTTCCTGCCGATGACAGAAAATCCTGTAAAGGCACTTCAAACCCTTTCTTCGGCCTTTTCAGCAGTTCAGCTGGTAGTACATCTTTAAATGCATCTACCAAAATACGCTTTTGGCCAATTTTATTTATTTTAGAACTGGCTGGCAAAGAGAAAGCAAATTTCACTAACCTATGGTCTAGAAAAGGGCTGCGTATTTCGAGCCCATTGGCCATACCCATCAGGTCAATTTTGGGTAACATATCATTAGCAAGTACCATTTGCCAATCGGCACACAGTACGTTATTTAGGTCGTGGAGGTTTTTGTTAAGGCAATCGAGCAAACGGCTTTTGCGAGCAAAGTATAGTCTGCTGACTGCTGACGCACGATGAGTGGTTTCTAACAGTTGCAAAGCTTCTTTTTCGTTCTGCCAGGTAGCCCAATACCAGTACCGTTCCTGTGGAGACAATTTAGCACCTTCAGCAAAGCGTTGTAGTTGTCTTACCTTGTTTGCAACAAAAGAGTTTCTGGATTTTGGCAGAAGTTTCCATAAAAAATCTAGCTGTGAAACGGCAGTTACTCCCGGTCCTCCCGTTATTACCTTATATTCAGCGAGATGCTTATTATACCCTCCAAATAATTCATCAGCCCCATCGCCAGATAACACTACTTTCAGCGAGTGGCCAACATGTCTGCTCAGTGCATGTACAGCTAGTGCCGATGAGTCTGCAAAGGGCTCGCTTATGTTTTCTAAAACTCCATATAGATTATCATGAAGGTCATTAGTGGTAAGTAATATCTCGGAGTGGTTTGTTTTATACTTTTCAGCAACTAACCTGGCATACTTTGTTTCGTCAAAGTATGGGTGCTCTGGAAAGCCAACCGAAAATGTCTGTAGGTTAGGAGTTTGCTCAGCAGCCAGGGCTGTAACAATAGATGAATCTATTCCTCCGCTAAGCAGAGCGCCAACTGGCACATCTGCCAATAGCCTGTCTGAGACCGCTTTCCGCAGTAAATGGTTCAGTTTTGCCTGCTGCTGCGCATACGTCAATGTATTCTGTGCTACCTTTTCGAGGCTGTAAGGAAGCTTATACCAAGATGTTTCCTTTACTCTACCATTTTTAATGTGTAACGAATGGCCGGGTAGTAGTTTTCTAACGCCAACCAGCATAGTTGCCGGCGCTGGCACATAGGTAAGCTGCAGGTACTGGTAAAGCGATGTATAATCCAATTCACGTGGAACACCCAAAGAGATTAACGCCCCTAATTCAGAGCCAAATAAAAACTTATCAGCATCCTTGTAATACAGAACTGGCTTCTCACCAAATCTATCACGAGCAATAAAAAGACTCTCCTCTACTTTATCAAAAATAGCCAATGCAAAAAAGCCTCTTAACTTCTTTAAAAATTCTTGCCCTTCTTTTATATATAAAGCTAAGGCTACTTCAGTGTCAGAGTCTGTTTTAAAAGTATAGCCACTATTAATTAAATCGGCGCGCAGCTTTTTGTAATTAAATATCTCGCCGTTCAAGATTATTGTAAAACGACCGCTGGTATCTGAAAGTGGCTGATTTGCTAAGGAGGAAGGAGCAATTATAGACAGCCTGCTGTGCACCATGCCAAAACTTCTGTACCGAAATACTCCCTCTGCATCCGTGCCCCGGTGCTTGATAGCAGCCGCCGCCACTGGTAACAAGTCAAGTGCTTTGCTACCGTTTTCTGTAAAGGCATATACTCCCGCTATTCCGCACATAATTGTTTTTTTGCTGCTGGCAGCTTTTGTTCTTGGCTATATATAACTGTACACCCGCCAATATTTGTACCACAGACAACCTTATTTTTATGTAAAATTAACAACCTGTCATCTGTATCAAAGTATAGTTTAATAAATACACCCTATACTTTCTATGAAACCAGAATGGTTGGATACGAAAGAGTATCCCTTTAAATCACACTATCTACAGCTGGAAGCTGGCAGTATGCATTATATTGACGAAGGCAAAGGAGCGCCCATTATAATGATACATGGCACACCTGCCTGGTCTTTTCTATACCGTAACCTGATTAAAATACTCCGTAAAAAATACCGCTGTATCGCCATGGATCACCTTGGCTTCGGACTCTCCGACAAGCCAGAGGACTTCAGCTATAAGCCACGCGCCCATGCCGCCAACTTCGAGAAGCTAATGGAGCACCTCAATTTAAAGGATGTTACTCTTTTAGTGCATGATTTTGGCACTCCCATAGGACTTGCTTACGCTATAAAGCACCCTCAGAACGTTAAGCGAATTGTTATGCTCAACTCCTGGACCTGGTCGCTATCTAAACACCAGACTTTTGGCAAAACAAGTAAATACCTTGTAGGCCCATTAGGCAAGTTTCTGCATTCAAAGCTTAACGTATCTGCCAAAACATTGGTTAATGAGCTCTTCAAAAAGGAGGAAGAACTGCCAGAGCCAATAAAACAGCATTATATACAAGCGTTAGGCAATCCGCACCAGCGGGTAAAAAACCTAGCCTGCGCACGCGAATTGGTGGGAGTTACCAAGTGGTACGAAGAGCTTTGGAAAGAGCGCAAGCAAATACAAGACATTCCCACGCTTATACTTTGGGGTGAGCGTGATAAACTTATAAAAATTGAAGCACTACAGCGCTGGAAAAAATTTTTCCATGAGTGCTACGTTATTCATTTTGAGGATGGTGGCCATTTTCTCCAGGAAGATAATGCCGATGAAGTTGCGAACTATGTTAAAAACTTTGTAAAGGAAGAGGAGAAAAAGCAGGAAGCAGTACACCATACCTAATTATATAAAACTAAACCCGATTTTCATGAAAACGAACAAATCTTATAAAGAAGCTATATTAAGAGCCTACCCTACTGAAAAAGACAACACACAGGAACAGGAGCGACTGTTAGCCCTAAAGCAGCAAAAACAAGGCAGCCCAAGCGCTGAGGCATACTCCTCTGAGACACCTATCATAGAAACATCAAAGAATTTAATGAGGTCTTGGTTAAACTTGAGAGGATTAGATCAACAACTGGAGAAAGGTGAAAGCAAAAATAAAAAGAGTTGATAAAAATAAATTCAACTCAGAACAGGCGCAAAGTATAAACTTTGCGCCTGTTCTGCTTTAAAATATCTTGCCCGGGTTAAGTATACCGTGTGGGTCGAAGAGTTGCTTAATTCCCTTCATTAAACGCAGCTGCACTTCGTTTACAGCAATACCAATGTATGGCCGTTGCACCAAGCCAATGCCGTGCTCTCCAGAAATGGTACCTCCCAGCGATACACAAAGCCTGAAGATTTCTTTTATACCCTCGGGCAACTTATACTTCCAATCATCATCCGACATGTTGTCTTTCACGATATTTATGTGCAGGTTACCGTCGCCAGCATGGCCGTAACAAACTGATTTAAAGTTATACTTTGCGCCGATCTCTTTTACACCTTTCAGTAGCTTTGGAAGCTCGGCACGCGGCACCACAGTGTCTTCTTCTTTGTAAATGGAGTTGCTTTTAACGGCATGGCCCACACTACGGCGGAGTTGCCATAGGTCTGCCTTCTGCTTTTCGGTGTCGGCCACTAGAATTTCGCCTACATTATACTTTTCCAGCACCTGGTATACATCTTCGGCATCTTTATACAGCTGATCCATATCTTTACCATCTAGCTCAATCAGCAGGTGTGCTTGTATATCTTCGGGTAAATCTACGGCGATGTTCATGTACCTGGAGGCCCACAAAATAGCATCACGCTCCATAAACTCCAGGGCGGAGGGCACGATGCCCGCCATAAAAATCTTTGACACAGCATCACAGGCCTCTTCTTCGTCGTGGAAGGGCACCAGCATAACTAAGTTTTGCGGCGGGTAAGGGATGAGCTTAAACACAATTTTTGTGATGATACCTAGTGTGCCCTCGCTTCCTACCATCAGTTGCGTCAGGTTATACCCTGTAGCATTTTTGAGTACGTTGGCTCCTGTCCAGGTAATTTCGCCAGTTGGCAGCACTACTTGCAGGTTCAGCACATAGTCTTTGGTCACGCCATACTTTACGGCTCTTGGCCCTCCGCTGCTCTCGCTCAGGTTACCGCCTAAAAAGCAGCTACCTCGGCTCGATGGGTCTGGAGGATAAAAAAGTCCTCGCTCAATCACCGCCTCCTGAAAAACCTGGGTAATAACTCCTGGTTCTACTGTAGCTTGCAAGTTGCGCTCATCAATATGAACAATCTTATTTAACCTCTCCGTGGAAAGTATAACTCCTTGATGCACAGCTAATGCGCCACCACTTAAACCTGTGCCTGCCCCACGAGGTGTAACCGGTATAAAATTTTGATGGCAAAACTGCATAATATGGCTTATTTCTTCAGCGTTTGCAGGTTTAAGGACTACCTCTGGCAAATAGCGCAGGTCTTCGGTTTCATCGTGGGTGTACTGCATCATGGCATCGGCAGCAGCAGGCAATATGATATGCCCGGCACCAACTATGGCTGTAAGCGCCTCAACAGCCTCAGGGGTTACTTTATTAAATTTCATTTTTAAAAAGAATTGCTAATCTGTAAATTAGCATGCTCTAATATTGAGATCACCTATATTACTAAGTTACGCTTTGAGATCACTATTTACTACTTCTGCCTTATTTATCTTTTTCCTTTTACTGGCAGCATCCTGCCAGACCTCACAGCCTACTTTTAGTAAACGTGGCGAAGATTACCGCTCTGCCCGCGAAATAGCTGAGGCAAAGCGACAGGAAAGAAAAGCACGAAGACTTGCCGCTAGAAATGGCGGTAAAGACGCTCCCCTTGCCTCTAAAGACCGCACCAGCCGCACCCGCGTTCCCCGCAACCTAGACGAACAGGTTTCTACTGTTATCAAAACAGCACGCTCTTACACCGGCACACCTTACAAATGGGGAGGCACCACAAGAATTGGTATGGACTGCTCCGGCTTGCTGTGCACCTCCTTCCAAAGTATAGATGTTATACTTCCGCGCACTTCTGATGAGCAGAGTCGCTATGGAGATGAAGTAAGAGTAAAAAATCTTAAAGAAGGTGATCTGGTGTTTTTCGGTGCAACTAAAAACAGCCGCCAGATTACGCATGTAGGCATGGTAACAGAAGTAGTGAGTAACGATGATATACGCTTTATTCACGCCTCTACTTCATTGGGTGTTATAGAGAATAATCTGTTTTCCGATCACTACCAGAAAATATTCATAAAAGCAGTAAGACCTCCAGTTTTTTAGGTAAACATACAGATTATGTTAGCCAAAAGAACAGCCCCTGTTATTACATAAATTTAATATAACACAACTACAACATAGGTACTTAAAAGCTAGTAAAAGTAATTGTTTATCAACTAGTTAAAAGTACCATGAAAACTTTCTACAGATTCTTTTTCCTGTGCCTTTACATGCTGTTATCAGCACAATTGTTATGGGCACAGGGTACTACTACGGCTGCTATGAACGGAGTTGTTCAGGACCAGGGCGGCACTCCTTTACCAGGCGCTACTGTTGTTGCAGTGCATACCCCCACTAACACGCAATATGTGGCTGGCACCAATACCGAAGGCCGTTACAACATCCAGAACATGCGCGTGGGAGGGCCTTATACCATTACAACATCTTATGTGGGCTACCAAGAGCAAAGGTTCGAAAATATTAACCTGGCACTAGGTCAAAACTTCAGGCTTGATATTACCTTATCAGAGAGCACCACAACACTAGGTGAAGTAGAGGTAACAGCCACACAGGATAAGATTATAAACTCTGATAGAACCGGGGCTGCCACAAACGTTTCTGCAGAGCAAATACAATCGTTGCCAACTATCTCCAGAAGCTTAAATGATTTTACCAGGATAACACCACAGGCTTCCACTTCAGGGGCTGGTATTTCTTTTGCAGGCCAGAACAACCGCTTTAACAACTTCTCTATAGACGGTACTGTTAACAACGACGTATTTGGATTATCCGCCTCCGGCACAAACGGAGGGCAAACTGGTGTGCAGCCTATCTCGCTGGACGCCATCGAAGCCATACAAGTAGTTATTGCACCATTTGATGTACGCCAGAGCGGCTTTACGGGAGGTGGTGTTAACGCTATCACAAGGAGTGGCTCCAACAGGTTTACCGGATCTGCCTATTATTTCTGGAACAATGAGAAACTGGTGGGCAAAAGCCCCGACGAAGAAAGAACAAGACTACCAGACTACACAGACTACCAGACCGGACTAAGAATTGGAGGCCCAATCCTGAAAGATAAACTTTTCTTCTTTGTAAACGGCGAGTTAACAAAAAGAGAGGCACCCTTACTGTTTGAGCCAGGCACCCCTAGCTCTAACATAACCACAGAAGAGGCAAACAGAGTATTGGCAGCAGCCAACCGTTTAGGATACGACCCAGGCAGTTTCAGCAGCATCAACGACGAAACCACCAGCGAGAAGATATTTGCCCGCCTGGACTGGAACGTAACTAATAATCACCAACTGACACTGCGACACAGCTACGTACAAGCTGAGAACACAGACAACAGCAGAACCCCTAACGCATTGCGTTTCTCTAACAATGCTGAATTTTTCCCTAGCACAACTAACTCCAGCGTATTGCAACTTAGAAGTCAATTTGGCTCAATGTATGCTAACGAAGCCATTATTGGCTATACAAGAGTGCGCGACGATAGAGATATTATCGGTGATCCTTTCCCAAGTGTAACACTCAGATTATCGGGTGGCAGAACTATATCTTTTGGCAGTGAGCCGTTCTCTGGGCAGAACCAGCTAGACCAGGACGTGTTTACTATCACCAACAACTTTAACATTTTTGCAGGCAAGCATACAATCACATTAGGTACACACAACGAGTTCTACAAAACATTTAACCTCTTTATCAGACAGGAATTCGGCGCTTACGAATATAACTCTATTGAGGCTTTTGAGGCAATTGGAACACCAGACGAGCAGGCTCCTTCTGCATACTTTAGAAACTATTCCAGAACAGATGTTCGGGAGCAGGGAGCCGATTTCTCAGCTTTCCAGCTCGGTTTTTATGTACAGGATGAGTATGCCGCACTTAACAACCTGAAGCTTACTTTAGGCTTAAGACTGGATATTCCGACATTTAACGATGACCCTCCGGCCAACCAAGAGTTTAACGAGGCATTTGCATCACGTGGACTTGCCACCGACCGCACGCCAGGTGCCCAGTACATGCTATCACCAAGGTTTGGTGTAAACTGGGACGTGTTTGACGATGGTAACACACAGATACGCGGTGGAGCAGGTATTTTTACGGGTCGTGCCCCGTTTGTATGGATCGCAAACCAATACACCAATACCGGAGAACTACTAGGCAGTCTCTCCCTGACAACAGGAACTACTCCAAACCCTACACTAGAACAAATCAGGTTTGAAACAGACCCCGCTTCTCAGCCTACTGCTTCATCGCTGGGATTATCAGACAGAACTGCTGAGATAAATATAACAGACCCTGATTTTAAATTTCCGCAGTTATTCAGGGTAAACGCAGCTGTTGACCAGAGGCTACCAGGCGGTTTTGTAGGCACCCTGGAAGGTATCTATTCTAAAAACCTGAACAATATATACTATCAGAACCTAAACCTGGAGCAGAACGGCACACTAACCGGAGCCGATGACCGTCCTGTTTTCCGCAGAATACCAAATAACAGCTTCCAGGACATTATTTACCTGACCAACACAAGCGAAGGCTTTGCCTATAGTATAACAGGCCAGGTACAGAAGGCTTATGAAATGGGCTTGTCCGGATCTCTTGCCTACACTTACTCTCGTGCAAAAGATGTAAACCCTGGCAATTCGAGCCAGGCGCGCTCTAACTGGATAAATGTAAACCAGGTGCGCGGCCTGAATAATGTGGAGGAAGCTTTTGCCGATAACGATATCCGTTCCAGGATAGTAGCAGGCTTAACCTATGGAGTAGAGTATTTAGGTTTTGCCGCAACTACACTTTCCCTGTTCTACAATGGCCAGACTGGTTTGCCGCTATCCTACATATATAACGGTGATGTGAACAACGACGCCGGCAGAACGAACGACCTAATTTACATACCAAGAGACGCATCAGAAATAAACCTTGTACCGTTAACTGACCGTTCGGGCCAGGTAATAGCAACACCAGAGGAACAATGGGAAGCACTCGATGCATTTATTTCTGATAACGAATACCTTAGCGAGAGAAGAGGCCAATATGCCGAGCGTAACGGAGACCGCTTGCCATGGACTAACCAGGTAGATCTACGTTTGACACAGGAATTTAAGTTAAAACAGCAGGACAACGATCACAGACTTCAAATCACTTTTGATGTGTTCAACTTCACAAACCTGCTCAACAAAGATTGGGGCCGACAGTATACGGCATCCTTTAATGCTTTCCAGGCAATTGATTTTGTGGGCTATGTGCAGGGCACCACCACACCTCGCTTTAACTATACAGGTAGAGGTTTAACAGATGGCGATCCATACTTTGTAAATGATTTTTCCTCTAGATGGAGAGGCCAGCTGGGAGTGAGGTATATATTTAATTGATCAAAATACTACCGTAAGGTTTCCTTATTTTAAAAAACAAAGGCGAGGACTTTTATCCTCGCCTTTGTTTTTGTGCTTTAAATCCACTTTTACAGCGCTGAAATATAACACATTTTTTTGTTGATAAAAACTTATAACACCACATAAATATTAATAATAATTTAACGCCGGAGTAGTTGGAATTCAAGTAATAGCATCTAATTTTGCGCCAAAATCAACCTATCATTTATGAAAAAGTTTTATAGTACGCTATGTCTTTTCCTAGCTATGGTACTTACAGTACAGTACAGCTGGGGACAAGGAGCTACCACCGCTGCGATGAGCGGAACAGTAAAAGATCAGAGTGGAGTAGCATTACCAGGCGCAACGGTAATTGCAGTACACACTCCAACAAACACTCAGTATGTTGCCGGCACAAACGCTGACGGTAACTTTAACATCCAAAACATGCGTGTTGGCGGTCCTTACACCGTAAGAACATCTTACGTTGGCTACCAAGAGCGTAAAATTGAGGGTGTAATGCTTAACCTGGGTCAAACAGCCCGCGTTGACTTCTCCATTAGCGAAGATAACCGCCAACTTGGAGAAGTACAGATTGTAGGTCAGAGGGACGATGTTTTTAACCAAGATCGTACTGGTGCCGCAACAAACGTTTCACGTGAGCAGATCGAAAACCTGCCTACTCTAAGCAGAAGCTTACAAGACTTCACTCGTCTTACTCCGCAAGCTTCTGGCAACTCAATTGGTGGTTCTAACAACCGCTACAACAACATCACTATTGACGGCGCCGTGAACAATGACGTATTTGGTCTTTCTGGTAGCGGAACACCAGGTGGTTCAGCTGGCACACAGCCTATCTCGCTGGATGCAATCCAGGAGATCCAAGTAGTTGTTGCCCCTTACGATGTTAAAATGGGTAACTTTACAGGTGGTGGTATTAATGCCGTAACACGCTCTGGAACAAATGATTTCACTGGATCAGTTTATACTTTTGGCCGTAACCAAAACACAATTGGTAAAGCTGTAGAAGGCCCAAGAGTAAAAGCTGATGAATTTACTAACTACCAGTATGGCGTTCGTGTAGGCGGACCAATCCTACGTGATAAATTGTTCTTCTTTTTAAACTACGACGCAACACGTATTTCTGAGCCGGTTCGTTTCGCCCCAGGATCATCTGAGTCACAAATACCATCTGCCACTGTACAGCAGCTTGCAGACTTTGTGAAAGATAATTATGGTTATGATGTAGGATCTTTCGGAGCTATTGACAGAAAAACAGAAAGCAATAAAATCTTCGCTCGTTTAGACTGGAACATCAACAACAATCACCAATTCACCATCCGTCACAACTTTGTTGATGCATTTGATGACAACATTTCAAGAAGCCGTAGCTTTGTACGTTTAGGAAATAACGCATATCAGTTTACAAGCGTTACTAACAGCACTGTAGCTGAATTAAACAGCCGTTTTGGCAACAACATCGCTAACAACCTTATCTTGGGTTACTCTCGCATTAGAGACAGCCGTGATATTGCTGGTAGCATGTTCCCTCAAGTAACGATCAACGATGCAGTAGGTACTATTGAGTTTGGTGCTCAGCGTTCTTCGACTGCTAACGAACTAGATCAGGACATCTTCGAAATTACTGATAACTTAACTTACCAGTTAGGCAACCACAATTTCACAGTAGGAACTCACAATGAGTTTTTCAGCTTCCGCAACTTATTTATTAACAATATGAACGGTCGCTGGGACTTTAACAGCCTTGAAGATTTCTATATTGGCAAAGCTAGCCGTGTACAGGCAACTTACGCACTAGATTCAAACAACCCTCTTCCTGCTGCTGAATTCAACGCTATGCAGCTTGGCTTCTATGTTCAGGATGAATTTACAGCTTCTGAGAAATTAAAATTAACATTAGGCTTACGTGCCGATCTTCCAGTATTCCCAGATGCTCCAACACGCAACGAGAAATTTGAAAACAATTTCGGTGCGCTGTACCCAGGCTTAAGAACTGACCGCACACCAGGTGGCAACATCCTTTGGGCTCCTCGTTTTGGCTTTAACTATACACCAACTGAAGATCGTTCTTTCCAAGTACGTGGTGGTACAGGTATCTTCACTGGACGTGTTCCTTTTGTATGGTTATCTAATCAATTCACGAACACAGGTACAGTTTTTGGCACAGTATTCCAAAACAACCCTAAGAAGTTCGTTACTGAGGTAGAGGACCAGCGTAACGCAGGTGCATCAGACAAAACAGTTGAAGTAAACGTAGTTTCTGAAGACTTCAAGTTACCACAAGTATGGAGAAGCAACTTAGCAGTTGATTATACACTTCCAGGAGAGGTTGTAGCTACAGTTGAAGGTATCTATTCTAAAACACTGAACGATGTAGTTTACAGAAACTTGAACCTGACAGCACCGGTAGGTACCCTTCCAGGTGTAGACAACCGTGATGTTTATGCTTCTTCAACATCTGCCCGTCGTGTAAATAATGATTACACAAACGTTATTCTTCTAGATAACACCAATAAAGGCTACCGTTATAGCGTTACTGGTCAGTTAAGAAAGAACTTCACAAATGGCTTGAACTCGTCTATTGCCTATACTTACGGTGAGTCAAAAGATGTAAACAGTGGCACAAGCTCTACAGCGCTTTCTAACTGGGAGTATAACCAAATTGTAAATAACCCTAATGATCCTGCACTGGAGTACTCACGTTATGATGTACGCCACAGAATTGTAGGAACAACAGGTTATACCGTTAAGTATGCGAACAACTTTGCTACTTCAATATCAATGTTCTATGAAGGCCAGTCTGGCTTGCCATTTACTTACCTGTACTCTCAGGACCTTAACAATGATGGTAACCGCGGTAATGACTTGATGTACGTACCACGTGATCGCAGCGAGATCAACCTTGTTGACCTAAAATCTAATGGAGTAGTTACAGCAACTGCAGATGAGCAGTGGGCAGCGCTAGATGCTTTCATAGCTGATGATGATTATCTGAACTCACGTCGTGGCCAGTACACAGAGCGTCATGGCGCACGCATGCCTTGGACACATCAGTTTGACCTTCGCTTACTTCAGGACTTTTATGTTAAAGGTGATAATGGTAAATCACACACATTACAGATCACTTTTGACGTATTTAACGTAGGTAACTTAATTAACAAGGATTGGGGCCGCCAGTACTTTGTAAATAACAGTGCTAACGAGTTAGTACGTTACGCAGGAAGAAACAGCGCAGGTGAGCCAACGTTCACTTTCAACCCTAACAGCAGAGGTTATAACGTTTCTCAGTTTGCTTCAAGATGGCAAGGCCAGTTAGGTCTTCGTTACATCTTCAACTAAGCTTAATACTTAGACCATATACCAAAAAGGGGCAGCAATCGCTGCCCCTTTTTGGTATATATTATTTTATAATTGGTAAGTTTTGCTTTTAAAAAATTAATAATCTTTCTGTGTTAAACTATTTATAGATATAATAATTTCATCAAATCACAAATTCAATTCACTCTTGCCTTCTACTCCTCCTGGCAGGCAAGTAGCAGTTGCTACAATTTAACTTAGCTGAAAGGCACTACACCTTATGTTACAGTCTAGATAAGGAAACTTCTCTAGAGTACCCTTTAGTCCAACATACTTTGCTCTTTTAGACTTGCTGCTACCTTTATAGTATTAGCTTATAGGCTACCTATGTTAACTACTATAATCGCTAATACGAATTAGCGCATACAGTAACAATAAAATAATATTACACATGATTAATATATAAAAGCTGTCAATTACTTTTGCACGCAAAATCAATCAACCCATTTATGAAAAACTTTTATAAAAAGTTGTCATTATTTATCGCCCTCATGCTGATGACTCAGCTGGCATGGGCTCAAGGAAGTACTACTTCCGCAATGAACGGTAGGATCATCGATGAAAGCGGCATGGGCTTACCAGGAGCCACTGTGATCGCCGTACACAATCCTACTAACACCCAATATGTAGCAGGCACTAACGCCGATGGCCGCTACAATATTCAAAACATGCGTGTTGGCGGTCCTTACACAATCAGGACAAGCTACATAGGTTATCAGGAGCAGCGTTCCGAAAATGTATACCTAAAGCTTGGTCAAACCCTTAGCCTTGATTTTAAACTTGCTTCAAGCAATGTTAACTTAGGAGAGGTTGAAATTGTGAGTAAAAAGGACAATGTAATCAACATCGATCGTACTGGTGCAGCTACTAACGTGGCACGTGATCAAATCGAGAAGCTTCCTACATTGAGCCGTAGCATCCAAGACTTTACTCGTCTTACGCCACAGGCAAATGGCAACTCTTTTGCAGGCCGCAGCGGCAGCTTTAACAACACCACTATTGACGGTGCGTTATTCAACAATTCTTTTGGCCTACAATCTAACGTAGGCTCCCAAACAGGTGCGCAGCCAATTTCATTGGACGCTATTGAGCAAATTCAGGTAAACCTGGCACCTTACGACGTGCGCCAGGGAGGTTTTACAGGTGCCGGCATCAACGCAGTAACCCGCTCTGGTACAAATGAATTTAGTGGATCAGTTTACTTGTTCGGCCGTGATGAGAGATTAGTAGGTCGCAATGTGGGTGACACCAAGATGCCAAAGCAAGAGTTTTCTCTTTCTCAGCGTGGTGCCCGTGTGGGTGGTCCTATCCTGAAGGACAAATTGTTCTTCTTCATGAACTATGAAGAAGAAAGAATGTCCTCTCCTGGGGCTAGCTTTATTGCATCACGCCCTGGTTTGACTGGCTCAAATGTTTCTTCTGCTGACGCCGCTCAACTTGATGCGCTTAGCAAGTTCTTGAAAGACAAGTATGATTATGAGACAGGGCCGTATGAAGGCTATACCATGGATACTTACAATGACAAGATCAATGCAAAAGTAGACTGGAACATCAATAAGAATCATACTTTCTCCTTCAAGTATAACTACCTGAAGTCTTGGAAAGATATTCCAGCATCTAACTCTGGAGCCCCGAACAATAACCGCCAACCAAGTATCACGGCACTTCCATTCAAAGCATCAACTTATATTATCAATAATAATCTTAACTCTTATATTGCAGAGTTAAACAGCCGTTTTGGTGATAAATTTGCAAACAACTTAATCATCGGCTACACAGCATTCCGCGATTTCCGCGAAAGCAGCGGTGGAGTATTTCCTCTTGTTGATATTGAGAACGGTAACAAGTCTAGCTTAACAACTTTCGGTTACGAGCCTTTCTCGGCTAATAACAAGCTTGACTCTGACGTTTACCAGTTCAGCAATAACTTCTCAATATTCGCAGGGAAACACGTAGTAACTGTTGGTACTTCAAACGAAGCATATAAGTTCACCAACGGTTTCGCCCCTAACTATTATGGCCGTTATCGCTATGCTTCTCTACAGGATTTCTACGATGATGTAAACACAGGCACAGCAAAAGCAAAAGAATACCAATTGCAGTACTCTGCTCAGCCTGGAGGTTTCCCTTTTGCTGTAATCAAAGCAATGCAGCTTGGCCTATACGCACAGGATGAGTGGGCTGTAACCAATAACCTGAAACTGACTGCAGGTGTCCGTGCCGACATGCCGATCTTCAACACAGATCTGCTGCGCAACGAGCAAGTGGAAGACCTTACATTCCGTGACGGAGAGAAAATAGACGTAAGCAAGCTACCAGAAACTAAAATCCTATGGTCTCCTCGCTTCGGCTTTAACTGGGACGTAAAAGGTGACCAGACAATGCAGGTTCGTGGTGGTACAGGTATCTTTACTGGCCGTGTTCCTTTCGTTTGGGTCTCTAACCAGGCATCTAACAACGGTGTATTGTTTGGCTCATTTACTGATAAAGATGCTGCAGTTCGTCCGTTTACTCCTGATGTGACTGCATACATACCAGCTAATGCAGCGGCAGCTTCACGTTACAACCTTGCAGTTACAGCTGAAGACTTCAGATTCCCACAGGTATTCAGAAGCAATCTGGCTATAGATAAGCAACTGCCTTTTGGCATAGTGGCCACTCTAGAAGGTATCTTTACAAAGGATGTAAATGCTGTTTACCACAAAAACGTAAACCTGCCTAACGCATCGAGAACTGCCAAAGGTGCTGATAACCGCCCAATCTTCTACGCACTTGATCAGAACGGCAACATTAAGTTTGACTCTAAAGGAAATCCTGTTACACAAAACAAGATTTACAGCAGCGTCCCAGATATTACTGACGCTATCGTAATGGAGAACACTAGCAAGGGTTATTCATATACAGTAACTGGTCAGTTGCAGAAGTCTTTCACTAACGGTTTGTTTGCAAGTGTTGCATATACATATTCTGATGCGCGTTCAGTAAATGATGGTGGTTCTATCGCTCAGTCAATTTGGAGAGACAGACAAATTTCAGGAGACCCTAATTCTCAGGCATTGTCTTATTCTAACTTCCTGACTAGACACAGAGGTATCCTTGCTTTGTCTTATAGAAAAGAGTACTTCAGTCACCTAGCGACTTCCATCTCTACATTCTTTGAGGTTTCTTCTGGCAACAACTTCTCTTACACCTACTCAGGCGACATCAATGGTGATGGCCAGTCGTCAAACGACCTGATTTACATCCCACGTAATGCTGACGAAATAAGATTAGTAGCTGCTGACAAAGATGACACTCGTGATGCTGGCACTATCTGGAACCAACTGGATGCTTACATCTCTCAGGATGCATATTTGAACTCTAGAAGAGGTCAATATGCAGAGCGTAACGGTGCAGTAGCTCCTATAACTACACGTATGGATGTTCGTATCCTACAGGACCTATTCACTAACATAGGTGGTAAAAAGAATACTCTTCAGCTAAGCTTTGATGTGTTCAATATTGGCAACATGTTGAACAAGGATTGGGGAATAATTCAAACTCCTAACAGAACAAACCTTATCAACTTTATGGGCTATGAGACTGATGGTACGCCAAAGCTAGCATTCCCTTACTTAGATAAGGCTACTTCAACTCCTCTTTCTAAGACTTTCCGCGATAATACAGGTGAGTCTTCTCGTTGGAGAGCTCAGGTTGGGATTCGTTACATCTTCAACTAAGCATAGACTTATACTACATAAAAGGGGGCAGCAATCGCTGCCCCTTTTTCTTTTATACCTATTTTATACTTCTAAATTTTGCATTTCGCAAAAAACATCTATTTTTGTGAACACAAACGGGGGATTAGCTCAGCTGGCTAGAGCGCTTGCATGGCATGCAAGAGGTCATCGGTTCGACTCCGATATTCTCCACTGAAGGCAACCAGATTGGTTGCCTTTTTTCTTTTGTGTCCATCAACAGGTGATTCTTTTTAGTAGCACAGGTTTAACTTTCAAATCCTGATACCTACCTGATACTCAATACAACTTCACAATTTTTCTGAGACTGCTAACGCATTACCCAGAGCGGTTATAAAAATTTATTTTCCTAAAAACATAGCTCCATTTAAATATAAGAGGGGTTTAATATGTTTTGCAGGGTTTTGCAATATCTTAGTACAACCATAATTAATTTGTTGCGTTTCTCCCCTTATTCTTAACAACTTCATGCATAAACACTTAAGATCGGTTGCTTATGAAAACACCTCTACTCATTATTCTTTTATCCTTAGTTACACTTTTAAGCGGTGTAGCACAAAACGCACCTAAGCGGGAATTCCGTGGTGCCTGGATAGCTTCTTATTTTGGCATAGACTGGCCAAACAAAAATCAAACCCCAGCTCAACAGCGTGCAGCCTTTATTGCTATTGTGGATCATCATAAGGCAACTGGTAAAAACGCATTGTTTATCCAGGTTCGTAACCAGTGCGACGCCTTGTACCCCAGTGAAACTGAACCCTGGTCTGCCGACCTGACAGGCTTACAAGGGAGAGCGCCAAGCCCCAGTTGGGACCCAATGCAGTTCATGATTGAAGAATGTCACAAAAGAGGTATAGAGTTTCATGCCTGGATAAACCCTTACCGTGCTATAGCCAATTATGCCAACATCGGCACGTTTGACCCAAGCCACGTGGCAAAACGCCATCCGGAATGGCTATTGGCAGCCGGAGCACAACGCATTTTAAATCCTGCGCTGCCGGAGGTAAGAGATTATGTAAACAGCGTGATAGAAGACATTGTACAACGCTATGATGTTGACGGTATACATTTTGATGATTACTTCTATCCTAACGCTGCCTTTAACGACGATGTGAACTATCTGGCAGATCCGAGAGGCTTTACTGACCGGGGAGACTGGAGAAGAGATAACGTAAATTTGCTGATTCAGCAGGTAAGTGAAAGTATAAAAGACATAAAGCCCTGGGTGAAGTTTGGTATTTCTCCATCAGGTATTTACCGCAACAGCACTAACCCGGAGATAGGCTCTGCTACAAGCGGCTTACAGCACTATACAACCCTTTATGCAGATTCCCGCAAATGGCTACAGGAAGGCTGGATCGACTACCTTGCTCCTCAGGTTTACTGGTATATGGGACAGCCAGGCGCAAATTATAGCGTTTTAATACCATGGTGGAACAACAACTCCTATGGCCGACACATCTATATAGGTATGGCTGGCTATAAAGTAAACGATCCGGCACAAGGGGCACACTGGGCAAACCCGTCCCAGATACCTAACCAAATGCGCCTGAACAGAGAGCACAGCAATGTATATGGACAGGCAATTTATAATACCAGCAGCCTTCGCAGCACAACAAAACTTGGTTTTAGAGATTCGTTGCGTTACGATTTTTATAGCAAACCTGCCTTACTTCCAAACATGCCGTGGCGCGACAACACGGCACCAGCCGCCCCCGCTCAGCTGATCGCGGAACGGTATGCCAACGACTCGGTAATGCTGAAGTGGACAAAACCAGCTGACACCAGCGATGAGATGAATAAGGTGAAAAGGTTTGTGATATACCGTTCACTAACGCCTGAGATCGATCTTGAAAACACAGATAATATCTTAGCAATTACTGACACTGACACCGACATATTTGTAGATAAGGCTTTGGCATCCAGCTCTACATATTACTATACAGTAACTGCCCTGGATCGCTTTCATAATGAGAGTTCACCGTCTAATGTAACCGATTACCTGGCACCTGTAATTGCCAGCATCAGCAACCAGGAGCTTTCACTAGCACTTTCCTGCTCAGCCAGTTTACCAGACTATAGTAGCCTTGTAACTGTAAGCGATGACGTTTCTTCTACGGATGAGATCATACTTACACAGCAACCGGCTGCCGGCACAGTGATAAATGGCGCAGGAGAGATGCAGATCACAATTACGGCAACAGATGCTTCAGGCAAATCCTCTAGCAGCAGCTTTATACTTACAAAGAAAGACACAACACCTCCGGTTATACTTACACAGAACATTACCCGCACCCTTAGCAATGGCTCTGTAAGTATTACAGCAGCAGATATTGATAACGGTACCTGGGATAGCTGCGAATTAGATGTAAGCAGCCTAAGTATATCCCGAAGCACTTTCGACTGTAGCAACATCGGAGAGAACCTGGTTACATTCACAGCCAGAGATCTTAGTGGCAACGTAGCATCAGCTACTGCTGTAGTAACTATTACAGGCACTGTACCACAAGCTACTATTAGCCTAAGCAAATCTGATAACACCTACACAGGTTTACCAGACAATACAATTGCTTTAGGTTACGGAGCACAGAAGCTAACGCTTGCAGCAGCTAACGCAACATCTGATGAAGGTAGCACAACTTATAAATGGAGCCCTGTAACTGGGCTGAGCATTACAACAGGGGCAGCGGTTGAGTTCTCTCCTACAGCCGCCGGAGACTATACTTTTACTGTTACCGCTACTAATCAATATGGCTGTACATCAACAGCTTCGATTTCTGTACATGTTATTGATGTGCGCAGCGGCCATAACAATAAGGTATTAGTATGCGTGAATGGCCAGAATAGTAATTCAGTTGCACCTAGCGCAGTTGCAGCACTGCTAACAAAGGCAGGCGCATCATTGGGTAATTGCGACTCTACTGCTCCAGTAGTTTCATCTCAGCAGGTGAACCAACCAGTTGTGTTAAAAGCCTACCCTAACCCATTCACGACTCAGACTACTGTTGAGTTTAGCCTGAGCAATGCAGAAACACAAGCAGTACTGGCAATTTACGACCTGCACGGCAATCTAGTACAGCATCTATTTGAAGGGAGCACAGAGGCAGACAGAACATATAACTTTAAGGTTAAGACAGGATCTATGAAAGGTAGTTTATACATTGTCCGCCTGATCACTAGCAACAAAGTACACACATTCAGACTGCTGAAGGATAATTAAAACAAAGAGAACAGTTACTAAGAAGCCCCTGCTGACTCCTCAGCAGGGGCTTCTTAATTTTCCAAAGTATAAATATTCCAAATAGGAATCTACTTTAGATTATACTTTACAAAGCAAGAAGAAACAGTAACACCTATCAGAAAAGCAGAGATAGAGGTTATAATCATATTCCAATAAGCTTCAGCCTCTAAACTAAAAATTCCTCTTAGCACTACAATAAAAAGGGCAATAACTAAAACTGAGGGCCAGTACAGGCTCCAATAGTTAGCAAATTTTAGATTTGCCTTTTTAGGCTTTACTGGTAAAAAAAGTATAAAGCCTAAGATAAAAATTGCTCCTAACACCGAGCCCAGTATATCCAACAGGTGGTATAAGGCAAATTTAGAATCCCAGATAGTTACTCGTTTCGATAGAAAGCCTAACAACTGCACACCTAGCCCCTCTCTGTGTGTAATACTATCCCAACCAATGTGAGAGACTGCCCCGAACAAAATGCTTAAAACTATAACAAGATATTTTTTTCTGAAGTAGCTGCGCCAATCAAAAGCCACATAACGCACAAAACGTTTTTTTAGAGGCTTAGGCAGGTTATATATAAGCGGATTGCGCACCACATCGTGAAACAGGAAAGCTAGTAAAATACCCAGAGGAAGGTTAAACCAAAAAATTCCCTCCCAAGTATGGCTAATAGTATTACCGGGAGCCATTTTCAGGAACTTCTCAAAGTCGGGCATTAAGCTACCAACAATCAAACCTGTAACAGACACCCATTTTCTGGGAAGTAGGCAAAGCGGTAGAACAACTGCAGGATGTGAGAAAGTAAAAGGCATGTTTAAGGAAAAAGTATAGATTTAAGCTATCAGCATTTGACTTAGAAAGCCGCTAAACCAATGGAAGTATAACCGCTAAGAGCCAATGCTAAGCCTGCTCCTGTAATAGAAGGAGGCAACTTTACAAGCTGCCTCCTTCTAAACTTCTTACCGCTATTGTTTTATATAAATAGATCCTCTACCGATAGGTAACGCTCGCCAGTGTCGTAGCAGAATGTCAGAATTCTTGTTCCGTCAGGTAAGTCCTCCTCTATTTTCTGAGATACCGCACTTAGCGATGCTCCTGATGACACACCAATAAATAAGCCTTCTTCGCGGGCAGCACGACGTGAAAAATCGAAGGCAGCGTCGCGCTCTACTTTTATTACACCGTCTAGCAGCGTGGTATCCATGATACTTGGAATAAAGCCAGCACCAATGCCCTGCAGCGGGTGCGGTCCTGGCTGTCCGCCACTTAGCACAGGAGATGCGGCAGGCTCAACGGCAAACACTTTTAAGTTAGGGAATCGCCCTTTCAGCACTTTAGCTACACCTGTTATGTGCCCACCTGTGCCTACACCGGTGATAAGATAATCAAACCCCTCCGGAAAATCTTCCAGTATCTCTCTGGCTGTAGTATCAATATGTATCTGCACATTAGCTTCGTTATCAAACTGCATGGGCATCCAGGCATTACTATTCTCCTGCACTAATTCACGTGCTCTCTCGATGGCTCCTTTCATACCTTTCTCGCGCGGGGTAAGCTCCAGTTTGGCGCCATAAGCAGCCATAAGCCTGCGCCGCTCCACCGACATAGACTCCGGCATTACCAAAATCAGGTCGTAACCTTTAACAGCAGCCACCATAGCCAGGCCCACACCTGTATTTCCCGATGTCGGCTCCACTATTATACTATCCTCTTTCAGTAATCCTTTTTGCTCGGCATCTTCTATCATAGCCAGCGCAATACGGTCTTTTATACTTCCACCGGGGTTACTGCGCTCCAGCTTCATCCATACTTCTGCCTTGTCGTTAAATAGTTTGTTGATACGCACATGCGGTGTGTTACCTATAGTGCCTAGTATAGTAGTTGCTTTCATAGTATACTTTGTTAGATTGAAAAGTTTATGAGATAAGCCGGATCAGGCGTTTGCCGCACCTGTATCTGAGGGCGATGGTAAACCCTGGAGAAAGGCGGCACGCTTTCGGTAAGCCAGACATTACCACCGATAACACTATTTTTGCCAACTACTGTTTTACCTCCTAGTATAGTTGCCCCGGCATAAATAACCACGTTATCCTCTATAGTGGGGTGCCGCTTCACATTAGCCATTGCCTTATCTACGCTGGCTGCGCCCAACGTTACGCCCTGGTATACTTTAACATGGTTACCGATATCAGTGGTTTCTCCAATTACCACACCTGTACCATGGTCTATGCAGAAAGCAACTCCGATAGTTGCCCCGGGGTGTATATCGATTCCAGTTTTAGCATGGGCATGCTCTGAGTAAATGCGCGGCAGCAGCGGCACCTGCATCTTATAAAGCAAATGCGCTATTCTATACACAGCCACAGCATAAAACCCAGGATATGTACGTATTACTTCGTCGGTGTTTACAGCAGCTGGATCGCCTGCTTCTATTGCCTGCGCATCGTCCAGTAGCTGATAGTAAATAGATGGCAGTTCATTAAAAAAGGCATTCACAATACCTGCCGGCGAATCAGGAAGCCTTTCTTCCAGCTTAACCAGTATAAGCACCAGGTCCGACTCCAGCACACGTAAATGATGCTCTACTTCTTTGCCTGAGGCTATATTTTGTTCAGCTAGGGGCGGGAAGAGCAGTTGCAGCAGGCCATCCAGGAAAGCACAGCTAACTGAACGCGGCACCACATGTGCGGAGCTAAGATGACTGTTGGCCAGATGTTCTATAAACCTTCTTTTATCCGAGAGCATAAAATTACCAGGGTAAACTGCAGTAATGTTTATACTACAATTAATGGGAGAGGTTGTTTTAGTAAGAGCCTATAAACTGATTTGTTTCACTCCTATAGCATAAATGAAGACGCCTGCAGTTTACATGCTGCAGGCGTCTTTTATAATTTTATGGTAGGCTCTGATTATTTACAATGAGGCACTCCCATTTTGCCGTTGTTGTAGGCATCCAGTATTCCTGCCCATTCTGTTAATTTGTTTCTGTCAGGGGTTGTACCACCGTTAAAGTATGAAGTCGCATTATCATATACAGTTTGCACGTTAGCAGGCATTGTAGCACCTGCTGCGAGGTTAAGCTTAGCTGCAATATACTGATGAGCTAAGATAATGTATGCACTTCCTTTAGGTGGCGTCTTTAAAATCTGCAAGTAAGTTTTTCCGCTTGAGAAGAAAGTAGCATTTGCCAGATTTCCCCAGGCTGGATCTGCTTTCTTACCGGTAACATGATTTTTCCAGTAACCCTGTGTTCTTGTACAGCCTCTAAGCTCACCTGTTGGTTTATCTACACAGAACACAATGTTGTCTATTGCGCCAGATCCCACCGAAGTACCAACACCATCCAGCACCACAATTAGCTTTTTAGCATTGGCAACATTTAACTGTACCGTCTGCACACTTCCTTCCTGCTCATAGGGGGTAAGCGGAAAGTTATACTCTTGGTTATTAGTATCAATCACACGCACATAAGACTCATTTTCCAGTACCTTGTTCTTATCAACATCCACAACATCTATAGATTTCAGCATAACGGGATGCGCAATACCAGAAAAATCCATCTCCAGTGTTGCACCCCAAGCATTATCACTAGCATCGGAAAACTTGTGGCCTAGCGGATCAAGGCCATTCGGGTTAGCTGCTACCTCTTCCGGTGTATATTGGTTTGCAATCAACATTTTACCTAAATAATCAGGACTACCCAGGTCATGGCCATCATCTCCGGTATGTACTCGTGCATCGTATACACGTGCTACATTAACACTGGTATAGTCGTCACTTACAACGCCTTCTGCTCTCTTTTGGGCAAGTATACCTACTGTACCATAGCTACCAGTTACTTGACTGATCGGAAAATCATTAGCTGAGAAGTTCTCAAAATCGATTGTGTGGCAATTTTCACTTAAACTATTTTGGCTGCTCAAAGCACTTAAATTCATGGCATCGTCTTCTTTTTCACAACCAAAAAACACTAGGGCACTTAAGCACAGGGTTCCAATTTTAGTTAATTGTTTCTTCATAATTAATCATTTTCATAGTTTAACAAAAGGTTTAAAAATATCACTTAACCCGGCGCAGCACTTCCATGCCACTAAAATTAGCGCACCGGCGAAATCAAAATCTGTGTTAAAGGGTGTATTAATCAATGGCCATTTCTGGCTTTGCAAAGGAGGAAGCGGGTAACTATAGGGCATAAAAAAAACCGGATAAGCCAAGACTATCAGGTTTTGGATTTGTGTATACTGTGTTACAGAAAAAAAGTATACAAATTTAAAGCTTAAATGCTGCCGCCTGTTTAACAGGCGGCAGCATTTAAGCTTTTTTTAGTCTCTGCAGAACTCGATTACATCTATGGCGCCAGAGCCATTGCTTGTACCTTCGCCACCAAACGTAACACGAATCTTAGCCACTCCTGGTGTTTCTTCTGTGTTCAATCTTGTAGCGCCGTAGGCACCTGTTACAGGTAAATTAAAAGTTTTAATAATCTTACCGTTCTTATCAATCAGATCAAGTTTAGAATCAGCTTCGTTCTGCTCTATATCAAGCACATGTATACCATTTAAGGTAATAGTACCCATTTCAGAAAAATCCATTTCGAGGCGGCTGCCTTTATTATAAATAGCCGTTGAGTTACCTTGCTGTCTACCAACTGTCAACACATTGCCCATCGGCCTGATGGCATTATTGTTTGGTGTTCTGTAGTTTTTGTTACGGTTATCAGGCTGGCTGGTATTGTAAAGCACTGCAGCATTGTTGTTCAGGTAAACACCTCTTTCTGTATCGATGTTGTTTCCTCTGGCTGATCTAAGCTGCGCCGAGATGCGCACTGGCGTACCTTCGCTGTAAACTGTTGTTACGGCGCCTCCACCTGTTACAATATCATTATATCCGTCAAATTCAATTATTTCGCAAGATGTCGGCGATGTACCAAAGTTCTTGGTATCGTTTGCTGCAAATGGTGTAGCCGAATCGTTGTCTTTTTCACAACCCATCAACACAAAGCCAAACGCAAAAACACATACTGATCTTAAAGTAAACTTTTTCATACTACACTTTATAAGAGATTAAAACATACTACCAGTTCTTTTCCCTCCCGGCAAAATGATACTTTACACCTGCCGCGCTCCCGCACCAGGTTAAAGGAAAATGCCATGCTATATAAGCTAAGGTAATTTAGAAGGGAACTGTAAGAACTGCTTTGGGGGTATTTACGGAAGACTTTGAAAAGGTGTTAGCAAATTCTCAAAATTTTTAGTGAAATTTTTTGCACTAAAAAATTAACCTATAGTATAGCAAAACAACAATTTATAAAAACCAACATATGTAAATAATACAATATTACGAGTTGTATCTAGCTAAGAAGCTTGGTCGCTCCAGTTGGTTTTTGGATAACAGCATGAGGTACAGAAAAGCAACTGCGGCACAGGCTGCTGATGTCCAGAAAGCAAGCGTAAAATTAGCTGCGTTGTTGTCATATAGCCATCCGGAACTTAGAGCTCCCAAGCCTATACCGGCTTCAAGAGCAATATACATGGTAGCCATAGCCCTGCCCCGGTGCGCCACATGGCTAAGATCTATTGTCCAGGCGTAAACTGTAGGTGAGTTCATGCCTGTGGCTACTCCAAATAATACTCCGGCCAGCAGCAGTTCCGTTGCGGTACTACATAAACCTACTACTATCATAGCCAATGTTAACAGGCCTGTACTAATGCGAAGTACGTTTATGCGGCCATACTTATCAGAGGCCCTACCTGCCAGAAAACGAATAGCCAGCGAAGAAACGGTGAAACTGGTGAAGAAAAGCCCCTTGTTTTTTATACCCAGGTAAGCACTAAAGTCGGGGATAATGGTAAGTATAGTGCCAAAGGCGAAAGTTGAGAAGAGCATCACAAAAGATGGCCCCCAAACCCGTGGCTCAAAAATCTCTTTCCGGGAAATGCGCAACAGGCCCATCCTGAAGCGGTGCGGGTTGTCCAGTGTTTCGTGCATACGCACCAGCACTGCCACCGACAGAAAAGCAGCCACCGAAGAGGAATAAAACATGGTATTAACAGAAAACTGATTGGCAATGGCACCACCTAAAGCAGGACCTGCAGCCATGCCCAAACTCCCAGATAAACCAATTAAGCCCATCGCCTCTCCCCGCCGCTCTACAGGCACCACATCAGCAACGTAGGCAGAGGTACCCGTAGGCGTAAATCCAGTTGAAAAACCATGCAGGAAACGCAGCAAAAGAAAGGCTGCTACAGAACCAGTTACCGGGTAAATAAAGCCTGCCAGTACACATACAGCCCCGCCAACCATCATCACCGGAATCCGCCCTATCTTATCGGCAAGCTTCCCGCTAAAAGGCCTTGATAGGCCAGCCGTTAATGTAAATAGAGAAATAATAAGGCCTTTATACTCTTCGCCGCCCAGGCTGGTAAGATAATCCGGGAGCTCCGGAATAATCATGTTGAAACTGGCAAAAAACAGGAAAGAACTCAGGCACAACAACCCGAACTGAAGCCCATAAACCCGCGTGATCTGCTCTGCCATACTTTACCTTTCAGGGTGCAAAGGTGGGAAAGCTTAGGCTTTGATGCCAACAAAAGCTAGATTAAAGTATAAATGAGGAGGCAAGGCACCCGGAGCAGGCAACGCTATACTTATGCTACAGAATTGTGTTTTGCAGTTTGAACACCATTTATAACAATGCCTTTTTCCAAAGCAGCCAAATGTATGCTTCTTGATACGTGCAAGGCCACCTCATCGTGCTGAATATGACCCAAACGCATTTTGATGTTCCTCCCGGATGTAAGATTATAAATTACAGCATGAGCAGATATCTCCAGTGCCTCTACGTCTTTCCAGAAAATAACCTGCTCCCTTGCAAGCAGCGCAAGCCTGTACTTTATACACTCAGGACTCATCGAAAAGTATGCTTCTCGTATGATATGGCGATTAGATCCGATTACAAAGCACGCAAAACCAGCAAGTAAAATCACCAGACCACTTATAGCCCAGCCCACTCGTAAAGAGTCTGATAGCAGTAATTCTCTGATGAGTGCATAAACTCCTCCTGCTGTTAAGAACATGCCTAGTAGCCCTACAAATTTTACACTTTTCTGAAGCTGCTTATGTGGATATAGATTGACGTACATGGTATATAAATTTTACATGTTTGCCAGCCATTACTTTTATTAAGTACCGTTGGCAACTATAGTGTCTTATTGTGCTAAAACTGAAAATGGAATTTAGCTGCCATATAGCGTCGGCAGACATAAATTAAGATAAACAATAATCGCGAATTTTTTATTAATCCGCCTTAACTTTTTGATTTAACTTAGAAGGTAGAATTCCATATGAGCAATTCCTGAAATCTATATTATGTGCTATACTTTATGAAATACACAAAGGTTTAAATATTTATATTTATTTTTGCATTTATCTTATAAATATAAGATCGCCTATAAATTGACTATATTGAGGTGCAAAATAGCTAATTCATGAAAAAGTATATTATAGTTGCCACTATGTTTATGACTACGGCTGCCTGTCAGCAGGTACCGCAGCAAAGCACAGAGGTTTCGGTCAACAAATTCTCAGACACCAATTTACAAAAAATATATACCCTGCAAGATAAGCGTAACACAGCTGAGTTACTACCTTTCTTACACCATAGCAAAGCTACTTACCGAAAAGAGGCTGCCCTAGCCTTTGCATCAGTACAAGATACCCTGGCCATACCTGACCTGTTAGGCCTGCTTACTGATACGACCACGGCTGTACGTAAGGCAGCGGCCTACTCGTTAGGACAAATTGGGCACAGCAAAGCAGAAAGCAGCATAATAAAACACATGCCACAAGAAGGCAAACCCGAAGTACAGGCAGAGCTGCTAGAGGCTTTAGGTAAAATAGCGACTACAGCAGGTGTAGAATTTCTCACAGATTATAACGCTACGAACGAGGTCTCGCAGGCAGGACAAACCTGGGGCTTATACAGAGCAGGACTAAGGCAGCAACACACACCTAAGGGAGTAGAACTGGTTGTTAAATCTTTGGCATCGGTAAGGCCCTACGAGGTAAGGTTAGCTGCAGCTCACTTTCTGGCCCGCACCCCACGGCTAGACCTCACCAACTACCGCCAGGCATTGCTTACAGCTGCCACCTCTGATCAGGCTCCGGAAGTACGCATGGCTGTAACCCAGGCTTTAGGCAAAGTAAGGGCAATGGACAAGGCGCAGTTTCTGTCTAACATAGCGCAAAGCGATCCGGATTACCGGGTAAGGTTAAGTGCAGTTCGTGCTATGTCGGGTTTAGAGTTTAGCCAGATAAAACCGGCCATACTTGCCGCCCTTCAGGATAAAAACATCAACACCGCTGTTGCTGCCTCTGAATTTATACAGGCTAACCCCGCTGGTGTAGAAATTGATACGCTGCTACAACTGCTGCCACAGCTACAGGATGCACGCGTACGAAGCGGTGTGATTTGGGTAACGCTGCGCAACAGCCAGCCCCACAACCGGGCGCTGCTAAACCTCCGCTACAAACAGCAGTACCAGAACCTGCGCAACCCTTACGAGAAGGCATATTTGTTAAAAGCATTGTCCGGCGACGTGGAAAACTACAAGTACATAGCTGAGCAAATGTTCTTGGCAGAGCAGCCTATTCTTGCTACCACAGGCATGGATGCACTTATTAGCATGCGCCAGCAAAGCGATTTCCCAAGAAAATTTGAGACTGAGTTTGCAGATATCTTTAAAAAGGCTGTTGGCACCGGCGATGTAGCATTGGTAGGCATGGCAGCTGCTGCCATACGCGATCCGAAACTTAACCTGCGCAGCCAGTACAAAGAGCATAGCTTTTTAGCGCAGGCACAACAAAAACTACAGCTGCCCCGCGATATGGAGACTAATATAGAGCTGCAGCGCACTATTGATTACCTGAATGGCAAACGCGAAAGTATAACTCCTGAGAACCCCTTCACCCACCCCATTGACTGGACCTTAGTAAAGCGAATACCGGAGGGGCAGCAGGTGCTGCTAAGAACAGATAAGGGCACTATTGTGATGCAATTGTTTTTAGAAGATGCGCCTGGTTCGGTGGCTAACTTTGTAGAGCTTGTAGAGAAGCGGTTTTTTGATGATCTATACTTTCACAGGGTAGTGCCAAACTTTGTGGTACAGGGTGGTGATAAGCGCGGAGATGGTTGGGGTAGTTCTGATTACTCCATCCGCTCAGAGTTCGCACCATTAAATTACCGCGAAGGATATGTAGGTATGGCATCGGCTGGTAAAGATACCGAGAGCAACCAATGGTTTATTACCCACTCCCCTGCCCCACACCTGGATGGCAAGTATACTATTTTTGCCAAAGTAATAGACGGCATGGATGTAGTGCACCAGCTGGAGGTAGGCGATAAGATATTAGAAGTAAGCCTGAAGTAATATACATGAAGTATGGCCAGTTGATTTATAGGTGGTTCAGGTACAAAATACCTGGCCAATAGATATACTTCAGGAAACAGGATGCTTTTACTTGCAGGATATCAGGCTCAAAATGTTAGGTTCTTTTAAAAGCTATAATATCTATGACGGGGAAACTCTGATAGCTAGCGCGTAGTGTTGATGCCTACAATAGGTATAAACTAAAAAGAGGCTGCACTGGGTGCAGCCTCTTTTTGTATAAAGTATACTTTTAGGCTAAAAAGTTTACGAGCAACGCTCTACCAGTTGTTCTTCCGGAGCTACCAGCATACCTAACTCTGGAATTAGCTGTACAAACTCCTGCTGCAGGGCACGGCTACGGTCTTTGGCATACCAGCCGTGCAATTTCTCAGCCATCTCCTTAAAAGGCATGTTGCTTTCTTTCGCCTGCATCACCAGTTTTTGTGCAGCTGCAGGTCGCGGCCCCCAAGTGCCAAGCACTTCTAAGGTTTCTGCATGCAGTGCAATAAGCTTTGGTATAGAGCGGCCACCGTTTGTAAGGTAAGCATCCATTATAGCAGGGTGTTCGTCGCGGAGCAGCAGTTTTACTTCTACAACCGGAGAAGCATCCGCAATTTTAACAATGGCCGGAATATTCTGTGCCGCATCGCCGCACCAGGCCTCGGTAAGTATAACCCACACCATAGGTGTTTGCAGGCTAAGCATTTTCTGCACCAGTTCGTCCTGCAATACTGTGGTTTTCTCTACCCTTCTCATGCGTTGCATGTTCATACGGGTATACTCTACCATGCTATCAGAGTGGTCGGTGCCGGTAGTTTTGTTTTCGGCCAGCAGCTTGTCTATTATTTCACGGTACTGCGTGTAGCTGATGGCGTTGTTTAAAATGTCTCGGGTAATCAATGTATTTGCTTTTGTATCTATCATAATCAGATTTTGGTTTTAGGACTTAGGTGTTTGTGGCAAGTATAGCACCACTTATATATTACAAATACAGCATATAAATAGTTCCTCTGCTCCTGCTTTTGCTGCAGCCTGATGATAAGCCAACTCGTCTTTATAAGTTGTTTTATAACTGAATTACAAACAATTAGCTACTACTCTACTAAACCAGACGAGCATAAATTTTTCCTTAAAGCAGACTCCTGAAAGACAAGCTTCCTTGCATTATCGCATAAAAAATCATAGAGCAGCAAATGCGTTATTGCAGGAACAAGTGCTGCAGCAACATGCTAGCAAGCAAACCTGAAGAAACTGCCTCTCCGGTAGCTGCAGTTTAACAATAACACAGTACTTAGGGCAGTAGGAGGACTTGCGGAAAATATACTTACACTTCAGTATTATCCTAAAGATAGCTCTTAATTTGCACTTTTACAACTTTCGCAATTTCTGAAGCTACATTTTTGAAGCCTGCACTTAAACTTTATAAAGTTATAGTTGCATAATTCATAATTATTTAGACATTTGCCTAAATACTTAACAGTACCGTGAACAAAGTGTTTAAAGCCTTAAATGACCTCATTCGACGAAACACTCTGGATCTGCTGAAGGAGAGATATTTGACTGCTGTGGAGATAATAAGGGCTTTCAAAATTACCAAACCAAGCATTTCGTACCACTTCGACATACTAAGCCAAGCCGACTTGGTTAACTCGCAGAAGCAGTTTGTGATCTATTCGCTAAACACAAGGGCGCTTGATGCAATATTAACTTTGATGAAAGCCCTTATGAGATAGCACGATGAAAAACAGAAACGACCAGACTATACACCTAATCGTTTCCTTGGCCGCAACAATGGTAGCGCCGATAGATCACTCTTTTATAGGGCATCGCAAAGAACGCCATCAGACAACTTATTAAAAGTATAAAACACGAAAACATACCCATCTATGAAGCGATACCTACTTTCCTTCACCCTGCTGCTTGCCATCAGTTGCAGTCTGTTTGCACAGCAAAAAAGCGATGTTACTGGCAGTTGGAACGGTGCCTTGAACGTTGGCGGGGCAAAGCTACGGCTGGTTTTTAACATCAGCGCTACCCCAGACGGTAGCCTTACCGCTACCATGGACAGCCCTGACCAGGGCGCCAAAGGTATACCGGTTACATCGGTAAAGCTGGTGCAGGATAGTTTATACTTGAACATACAGGCCATACAAGGCTCGTACGCAGGTAAGCTAACCGGTCCCGAAAGTATAGACGGTTATTTGAAACAGGCTGGCCAGCGTATGCATATACCGCTTACCAAAGGCGAGGCCGAAACAGCTAAACGTCCACAGCTGCCTTTAAAGCCTTACCCCTACCAGGAAACTGAAGTAACCATAGCCAATAAGGCGGCAGGCATCCAGTTGGTAGGCACTCTTACTTTGCCGAAAGATAACCCAAAGGCCCCTGCAGTTATACTTTTTACCGGCTCCGGCCCCCAAGACCGCGACCAGACCATTATGGGGCACAAGCCGTTCCTGGTGCTAGCCGATTACCTTACCCGCCAAGGCTTTGCCGTGCTTCGTTTAGATGATCGTGGTGTGGGTAAATCGGGAGGTAACTTTACTACTGCCACCACCGAAGATTTTACCTCCGACGCCGAGGCTGCTTATACTTACCTGAAGAACTTTAATGGTGTTAACAATAAAAAGATTGGCTTGATTGGGCACAGCGAAGGAGCCCTAGTAGCTGCCAAGGTAGCTGCCAAACACCCTGATGTAGCTTTTGTTATGTTGATGGCAGGCAACGCCGTACCAGGTACAGAGCTACTCGTAGCCCAAAACGAAGCCTTACTAAAAGCGGCAGGAGTGCCGCAGGAGCAACTACAGAAATACCTGCAACTGCGCAAAGCACAGTTCGAGATAGCCGCCACAGAAGCTGACGTATTTAAAGCCTCTGAAAAAATAAGGCAACTGGAGCAGGAAACAAAGGCAAAGCTAAGCGAACAGGAACAGAAACAACTTGGCCTTACACCCCAAAGCGAGCAGACACTTATCGCCCAACTCAGCTCCCCCTGGATGCGCTACTACCTGGCTTACAACCCTGCCCTAACGCTGCAGAAACTGAAAATGCCTGTGCTGGTTCTGAACGGTACCAAAGACCTGCAGGTGCCTCACCAGCAAAATCTGCCTGCCACCGAAAAAGCCTTGAAAGCCGCTGGCAATAAGAAGTATACCATAAAAGAACTGCCCAACCTGAACCACCTCTTCCAGACGGCTACAACCGGAGGTCCAGCAGAGTATGGCCAACTAGAAGAAACATTTGCCCCTGCTGCTTTAGAGATCATTGGAAGTTGGATGAAGGGAGTAGTGAAGTAGCTTGTTAAGCTATTATGTTTAGCCTCCCGATTTGGAGGTATAAGCTTAAGTTGTTACGTTTATCCCTTTATTGAAATAAATATGTATAACCCATTATCCACAGCTACATCTATCTATTCCGAAACGAAATTATATATGAACTATAAGATTTTTCTGCTGCTTCTCACTTTAGCTTTAGCTCCCTTAGCTGCCCATTCCAACCCCATCAACGAGGCTAAATTTGTTTCCATTGGTGGTATAGAGCAATGGGTAACCATTAGCGGAGATGACAGGTCTAAACCTGTTGTTCTGTTTCTGCATGGTGGGCCGGGCAGCACCATGAGTCAGTATGATGACGCCATTTATGGCTACTGGAAAAAAGATTTCGTCCTGGTGTACTGGGATCAGCGGGGCGCAGGAAGAACTTTTGGCCGGAATGCCCCCAAAGTTATAAGCGAGGATTATTGGATCGAAAACCCGCTAACGGTAGAGCGCATGACAGCTGACGGAATTGAGCTTTCAGAATACCTAATTAAACATTTGGGGAAGCAGAAGATAACCCTTGTAGGAACCTCGTGGGGATCGGTGCTGGGAGCCAATATGGCCTTAAAGCGCCCGGACCTATACTCTGCTTATATAGGCCATTCCCAAGTGGTTAATGGAGAAGCTGGATTTCTACATGCGTACAACACCGTGGCCAAACTAGCTCAGGCTGCCAAAGACCAAGAGTCTTTAGACAAGCTGAAGCTCTTAGGCCCACCTCCTTATGGCGATGCCAGAAAATCAGGCCAGCTTATGCGTATTACCAAAAAGTATGAGCGAGAGAACTCGACACCTGCCCCTGCATCCTGGTGGAAGGTGAAAAGCGAGTACGACAATGAGAAAGATGCCGATGACAGGTATAACGGGGATGACTATTCTTTTCTCTATTTCGCTGGCCATAAGGCCATGGGGATAGAGTCAATGGAAGCCGGGATCAACTTTATGAAGAATGGACTGCGTTATAAGATCCCAGTTTATTTCATTCAGGGAGAAGAAGATATCTTGACTCCTAAAGAGCTTACTAAAGCGTATTTTGACAAGGTAAAAGCCCCGAAGAAAGAGTTTGTACTCGTGCCTGGTGCGGCACACGGGCATAATCAAGCTGTAGTTGATGCGCAGTATAAAGCTATCAGAAAAGCCCTAAAAATTCAGGAATAGTAAAGGCAATAATACTAGCTACAACCACACCATAAAGTAGCTTCACTACCTATTAGCTAAGCCGCCCTACACTCAATCAACATAATAAAATAATCTAATATCATGTCTGAAGAAATGAAACAGTGCCCGAAATGCAACTCTCCTTACGGTTACGCAATGGGTGAAGAAACATACGCTTGCCCGGAGTGTGGAAATGAGTGGAACCCGAACGAAGTTGAAGAAGAGGCAGGGTTGAAAGTATTAGATGCTAACGGAAATGTACTTCAGGATGGAGACTCGGTTGTTGTAATTAAGGATTTGCCGGTAAAGGGTGCTCCGAAACCTGTAAAGGCTGGCACAAAGGTAAAGAACATACGCCTGACGGACGGGGACCACAACATTGATTGCAAGATTGACGGCTTTGGCTCCATGGGGCTTAAATCGGAATTTGTAAGAAAGGCTTAAGCAGTCTGTAAATTTAAAACGCGGGGTACCTGCAGCGTTAGTTCTTAACAGCGCATTTTACATCATGCTGACCAACTGGTTCATGAGCTGTTCAGCAGTAAACTAACCTCATACTATAAAATAAGAACGGGGGCCTAAATAGCCCCCGTTCTTATTTTATACTTTAGCAGAAATTATACAGTAAAATAAGTCTCTAGCTCGCGCAGGGTGTTTTCGTTGGTTTGCATATCCTGCACCACTTGTCCTTTCTCCAAAATAATAATGCGTTCGCACACATCAATCACGTGGCTCAGGTCGTGGCTTGAGATCAGCATGGTTATACCCTTACGCTCACGAAGTTGCTTAAGCAGGTTCTTCAGGCGGATCTGAGAACTTGGATCCAGGTTGGCAAAAGGCTCGTCTAGTATAAGCAATTCCGGGTTAGAGAGTGCAGCGGCAGCAACGCCAATCTTCTTCTGGTTACCCTTGGAGTAGTCGCGGATATATTTGCGCTGGTTCAGTATTTCGCCGTTAAACAGGTCCATAAAAGGCAGCAGGCGCTCTGTGATGTCTCCGTCAGATAAGCCGTGCAGGTCGCCTATAAATTTAAAGTATTCTTCGGTGGTTAGGTAGTCGATCAAAAATCCTTCATCCAAGTATGATCCGGTGTATACTTTCCAGTCATCAGACTGCATCACGTTAGCATCCTTAGAGAAGACCTCTCCTTTGCTTGGCCTGATCAAATCCAGTATCATCCGGAAAAGAGTGGTTTTACCGGCTCCGTTGTTACCCACAAGCCCCACCGACTCACCGGCTGTTATGTTTAGTGCGGGCACATTTACTACTGTAGTGCCATTGTATACTTTCTGTAGATTATTTATCGTTAGCATTGTTCGCGTTTTATACTTGTTAAAGATGATTAAGCTGATTGACGGAAGCCGGCTGCCAGTTTATACTTGTGCTCCACAAACCGGTTTGCAGACATTTGCAGCAACTGCTTCTGAAAAATGATGCCCAGCAAACCCAGTCCGCCAATGGCAGCTACACCGGCATAAGGCACACCTAATAAACCGAAGGGTAAGTAAATAAGTATGGGCAGCACCATGGCCGGCAGTATCATCACAAACTTAGAGGCGCCTACCCCCTGCCAGTTGAAAGTAGCGCTTTTGCTCAGGTCCAGTCTGTCTTTGTTATACACCGAGAAAAAGAAGATCACGAACACATTAACGCCAATATTATACAGCAGCGTAGCCGTGTTTATGAGGATGATCTTGTACCCGAAAAACCCGTAAGGCAGCGTAAGTACGTAGGCCAGCACCATAACAGGCACTACCATCCAATACTTGGCTCTGTAGAACTGGTAAGGCGAAATGCGCTGTGTTAGCAAACCATCAAAGTGGGCACTCTGCCAGCCCGGCAAAAACTGACCGTAGTTAAACATCGGCATACCAGAAAGTATAACTCCGACAAATATCAGAAAGCCAAAGCCTTCCAGGTAAGTATCGTTTCGGTAAAAGATAAGGCCGTAAAAGAGAAAGAAAACCGATAAGGTCACGATAGATTTGGTACGCTTGTGCCGCCAGATCAGCTTTAACTCTAGTTCTATCAGTTTACCGATCTCACCGAAACGATTCAGGAAAGTAATAGTGGAGCCAGTAGCGGCAGCAGCTTTGTGCACCTTAAGCTCTTCCGGGTAAGTATGTCCTCTTAAAAAACTATAATTAAGCATATAGGCACCCGTCAGCAAAAGCACAGGCACTACCAGCAACCAAGGCTGTTGTAACAATGCCCCAAACATAGCTTTAGATACCACCTGCAGTTGCAGCACGCCAATGTAATCGAGCAGCATAAGCAGTGCAATGGCAAAGCCAAAAGCCAACGTATAAAGTGGCTTAGTGCTCATTTGGCGCTTAAAGTATAGCAGCAGGTAATTATTAAGTAACGTTATCACAATAAGTGCAATCAACCATACTACAGCCATACTTTGCCCATGCGCCGGTACTACCGCTGTCACCATAAATGGCACAATCAGCAGGAAGGGCAGCAGGTTAAAAAAACTCGGAATTGATTTTAACAGCAGGTAGTGCACCAGTTTGTTTTTTTTGATGGGCAGGTGCAGGTATGGCTGCACTGCCAGCACCGGCAACTCTTGCAACAAAAACCGGAAGAATAAGTCTATAAGGAAGTAATACAAAAGCCCTCCGTTAAATAAGACTACTGCATCCTGTCCCGGAAACATCTTCAGTAGGATATCATCGAGGTAAAAGCCTAGGAAAAGAAAAATACCACCAAAGTATAAAATAAGAAGCCCCAGGATAATGTTTAGGACAAGGCTTTTCTTAAAAACAGAAGATCGCAGCTCGGATTTCCATTGGTGCGTGAGTAGTGTTAGGATCATAGGCAATTGATAAGCAATAAGTATATACTTTTCTAAATGTACCTAAAAACACGCTAAAGCTCAACCAACACTGCCGCTAATTAGACTAACACAGGATAAATTAATACTTAGCGGTCTGAATTGCCGATAAACCTGTTAGCCTTAAAGTATGGCTATGGCACCGGGTCATACCCACTTTCGCCCCAGGGGTGGCAGCGGCCAATACGCTTTATAGCCATCCAGCCACCTTTAAAAGGGCCATACTTGTTAATAGCCTGCACCGCATAGGTAGAGCAAGTAGGCGTATACCGGCAAGTGGCAGGCTTTAGCGGCGAAATCAGGTGTTGGTATACCCAGATCAGTGCCAGCATTATTTTCTTGAACATCCAGGTCATGGTAAGGTATTTGCTCTAAGCATTAACTAACCTAACATACGTTAGGTGCCACAAATTTTATTAAATTTGCATCAGTTTAACTCATTTAAACAAACATTCATGCTAAAAAGAATCCTTTCACTTGTGCTTTTAGTCTCGCTAAGCGTGCCCTTTGCCGCTAAAGCCGACGAAGGTATGTGGCTGCCGATGCTTATCAAACGTCTGAACTATACAGACATGCAAAAGCAAGGCCTTAAGCTTACTGCCGAAGAAATTTATTCTGTAAACAACTCCAGCCTTAAAGATGCTATCGTGCAGTTCGGTGGCTTCTGTACTGCTGAGTTTATCTCTCCGGAGGGTCTGTTGCTTACTAACCACCACTGCGGTTACGGCCAGATTCAGTCTCACTCTACACCTGAGCACGACTATTTAACAGATGGTTTCTGGGCTACTTCTAAAGACAAAGAGTTGCCTAACGAAGGCCTTTTTGTTGACATCCTGGTGCGTATGGACGACGTGACTGGTAAAGTGCTGGAAGGCATCAACGCTAACACAACAGAACAGGAGCGTGCCCAGTTGGTAGGCCAGCGTATGCAGGCTATCGCTAAAGAGGCAAGCAACAATGGCCAGTACGTATCTTATGTGCGCGACTTCTTTAACGGTAACGAGTTTTACCTGTTCGTGTACGAGCGTTTCAACGACGTGCGTTTGGTAGGCACTCCTCCATCATCAATCGGTAAGTTTGGCGGTGATACTGACAACTGGATGTGGCCACGCCATACTGGTGACTTCTCTATGTTCCGCGTGTACATGAGCCCAGACGGCAAGCCAGCAGCTTATAGTAAAGACAACGTTCCTTACAAGCCAAAGCACCACTTGCCAATTAACATCGGCGACAGAGAAGTTGGTGATTTCTCGATGGTATTTGGTTTCCCGGGCCGCACGAAGCGTTTCATGACATCTCATGGCCTGAAACTGGAAGTAAACCAGCTGAATAAGTCGCGTATTAAACTGCGTAATGACAAACTGAACCTGTGGAAAGAAGAGATGGATAAGAGCGATGCTACCCGTATTAAGTACGCTTCTAAGTATGCCTCTACATCTAACTACTACAAATACTCTATCGGCCAGAACGAAGGTATTAAGCGTATGCGCACCATTGAGGGCAAAATTGTAGACGAGGACAAGTTCCAGAACTGGGCCAATGCCGATGCTACACGCAAAGCTACTTTTGGCAACGTACTGAACGACATTAACGAAGCTTATACTAACATCGAAAAGTATAACTTGGGCAACGTTTACCTGAACGAGGCTGTGCTTGGTACTGAATCACTGCTGATGGCTTACCGCCTTGCTCCGCTTCACAATGCATTAAAGTCTAATAACCAAGCAGCTGCCAACAAAGCTGTAGAAGACCTGAAGCCGCGTGTAGATGCGTTCTTTAAAGATTATTACATGCCAGCTGATAAAAAGGTATTTACAGCTTTAATGAAGTACTACTACAACGATATTGCCAAAGACCAGCAGCCAGAGGCTTTCAAAGCGATGGTGAAAAAGTATAACGGTAACTTCGAGAAACTGGCAGATTACGTGTACAGCAACTCGCTTGTAGTGTCGCAGCAGAAGATGAACGATTTCCTGAGCAACCCAACTGCTAAGAAACTAGAAAATGATCCAGCTTTCCAGATCGTTTCTTCTATCATCGATAACTACAGAAACAATATTGCTCCGAAGCTTGCTGAAAGCAACGCTAAGTTAGACAAAGCTAACCGCCTGTATGTAGCTGGTCTGCGCCAGATGAACCCTGACAAAGTGTTCTACCCGGATGCAAACTCTACACTGCGTTTAAGCTACGGATCGGTGCAGGATTACAGCCCACAGGATGGCGTGCGTTACGACTATTACACTACCCTTGAAGGCGTAATGGCGAAAGAAGACCCTAGCAACGAAGAGTTTGTTGTACCAGCTAAACTTAGCCAGTTGTATCAATCAAAAGACTACGGCCAGTATGCCAACTCTAAAGGCGAAATGGTAGTAAACTTCATCACTAACAACGACATTACAGGTGGTAACTCTGGTTCTCCTGTAATAAATGGTAAAGGTGAATTAATCGGCCTTGCTTTCGACGGTAACTGGGAAGCGATGACTGGTGACCTTGTGTTTGACCCGGACTTCAAGCGTTGCATCAACATGGACGCTGGTTACATCTTGTTCATCATCGACAAGTATGCAGGTGCTCAGAACCTGATAAACGAAATGACGATTGTAAAAACCAACAGCCCAGGCTCTGAGGACACTACTGCAGCCGCTGCTGCACCAGCTACACCTCAGGCTGAACTTCTAGATGCTGCCGTGCAGGAAGCCAACGAGCAACTGCGTGCCGGTAAAACAGAGTTTAAGGTTGATAAGAAGAAAGGTAAAGCAAGAGTTAAGCTTCAAGTAAAAGACTAAGTACAACTTGCTATACTTTTGAAAGGGCGCTGGAGAAATCCAGCGCCTTTTTTTGTTGTTTGCCATACTTCATTTTCATGGCGCCAGCATCCAACTGGTGACGCAGGGAAATCTTCCAAGTTCGAATTTTTACCCCACACTGGCTCACTACCAAAAACACGGAAGGCTCTGCTATTGCTTCAGATAAAGAACCAGTTTTACAACAACTGTTACACATCCCCTTCCCTCCTTCAAAAGTAATAATCCCCACCATTGCTTTAATAGAATTTTATACTTCGTAGCATATGCCACCGCTTAGAAAGATCGCGACCCAATGACAGTTTCGCTTTAACTTGACAGCATTAGGTCTTGACCTGTCCCTAAAAACAGCGACTATACTGTAACGAGAGTGCGTTATTTCTATTCCGGCAAGGCCGCTCCTGCGACTACCATCAAACCCTAAACCCCTGATCATCCGTAAGGTATACTTCAAAAAATGCAACCCAACTAACCGAATGTGAAGAACAGACTTTTACGCTTTTACCTATACTTTATACTTTACCTCTCTCCTGCCCTGGCCTTTGCACAAGCTGATGTACCTGCTGGTGCACGGGCGGCTGCACTCGGCAACGCATCCGTTACTCTACCTGACTTGTGGTCGCTGCACAATAATGTAGCCGGCATTGCAAACCTGCAGCAGGCACATTTTGGTGCTTATGTAGAGAACCGCTTTAGCATGCGCGAGCTTACTACTGTAGCTTTACTGGCTGCAATTCCTACGGCAAAGTATGGCAGTTATGGATTAAGCTTTAGCCGGTTTGGAGATGAGCTTTATAGCCAGCAGCATGCAGGTTTGGGAGTGGCGCACAAGCTGGGGCAGTTTAGTTTGGGTGCAAAACTGGATATATGGCAGATAGCGGCGGAGGGCTACGGCAGCCAGAAAGCCATGGCCTTATCTGTGGGCGGTCAGGCTGAAATAATACCTGATTTATACTTTGGCGCCTATGCCTATAACCTGAACCAGGCAAAGTTGGCTGCTTTTGAAGATGAACGACTTCCCACCATCATGAAAGCCGGTTTATCTTACCGCCCCTACCACAAGCTGCTGCTAGTCGCAGAAACTGAAAAAAACATTGATTACAACGCCACTTTTAAAGCAGGCATAGAGTACCAACTACTTCAGAACAAGTTTATACTTCGCACCGGTTTTCAGTCACTTACCAATAGGGCCACCTTTGGCGCTGGTTTTATTGCACGCCACCTGCTTGTAGATTATGCTTTTGGCTCCACCACACTGCTTGGCACTAGCCATCACCTTTCTGTTTCATACTTATTTAGCAGAAGGCAAGCGAGCTAAGGGTGCATTTTCTGTGATAGTCGCTTAATAAAAGGCTCTATGGTTAAGCCCTGCAGTGTTAGCGATATGAGTACTACAGTGTAGGTGATGGCAACTATAAATTCACGATGCATATCGGTTGTGAGCGAAAGTGCCAGCGCAATAGAAATACCACCCCGCAATCCACCCCACGTCATGATAGGAAGCGTGTTGGGTGCGAAAGTTCGGTTTAGCCGCAAGGTATAGGAAGGAACGGCCAGCGCTATGTACCGTACCACCAGCACAATAACCGTAGATATCAATCCTACAATAATATAGTTACTGTGAAACGGAATAAGCATGAGTTCAAGGCCAATAAGGACGAACAACACAGCATTCAGCACCTCATCCAACATCTCCCAGAATTTGGTAAGATAATCTGCCGTGATTTCACTCATAGCTAGTTGCGTGCCTTGGTTACCTATCAGCAAACCGGCAGCAACCATAGCAAGTGGCCCCGAGAAATGAAAGAGGTGAGCCAGGCTGTATCCGCCTGTTACCACTGCCAGCGATATAAGTACCTCCGTCTGGTAATGATCGATGCGGCGCATAAAGTAAAAGGCGATGTAGCCAATCAGTAGCCCTAAGCCAATGCCACCGCCAACCTCCAGCAGAAAAAGCTCTCCTATAAAAACGCCAGAAATATTTTCTACGCCGCGCTGAGCCACCTGAAATAAGGCAATGAACACCACCACACCTACACCGTCATTAAAAAGCGACTCCCCGGTTATACTTACCTCCAGTTGCTTCGGGATATTCGCCTTCTTTAAAATACCCAGTACAGCAATGGGATCGGTGGGTGAGATAAGAGCCCCGAACAGCAGGCAGTAAATGTACTCGATAGGCTGATTGAGCAACTGTAGCAGGTAGTAAAAAGCGGTGCCGGTTATAAAAGTTGAGATCATCACCCCAATGGTAGCGAATACAAGTATAGGCCATTTGCTCTGCCGCAGCTTTTCGAAATCGGTGTGCAAAGCACCGGCAAAAAGCAGGAAGCTCAGCATAAACTCCAGAAGCACTTCAGAAAAGTCGATCTCGCGAAGCCACCCTTCCACATAAGCCTCAAAACCAGGCGAGACCTCTCCTAAACCTTGTACTAAAAGGGAAATAAGCAAACCCGCAAGCAGTAGTCCTATAGCACCAGGCAACCTGATATACTTCTGGTTGATATAGGCAAAGATGGCAGAGATAACAAGTATAGCCGAGAAGATGTAGAAAAACTCCATGTAACTATTTATAGGTGATGTATAGTAGTGGTAGTACGTGTGTTACACAGGATATTGTTTTTTTGATACTGCTGTAGATGCCTATGATACGAACTTTACTTTCATTCCTGTTCATACTTTTGTTTGCCTACACTGTGCAGGCACAGGATTACCCACGGCAGCAGATCGACTTTGACCTGTTTGTGCAGGAACTGTTTACGCAGCAAGAGGACGACAACATACCCTACGAAGACTTTTACGAGACACTTTTCCAGTACTACCAGCGGCCCATTAACCTGAACAACACCACACCCGAAGAACTTGCCTCGCTGTTTATACTTTCACGGCCACAGATCGCTTCTTTTTTTAAGCACATTGAAGAAAACGGAAAGCTGCTCAGCATTTATGAGCTACAGGCTATTGGGGGCTTTGACCTGCTCACGATTTACCAACTTGTGCCTTTTGTGTATATAGATGATGCAGGCTTAAACGCCGATCAGCGGCCGCTGTGGCAACGGATAGTTGGCGAGGACAACAATGCTTTACTTTTTCGCTACGAGCGTACCCTGCAGCAACGCCGCGGCTATATGCCTATAGATACCAACGGCCGCTCCGGCAGTAGGTATTTAGGTTCTCCGGATAAGCTGTTTATGCGCTATCGTGTAAGCCACACCCGAGATTATAGCTTAGGTATAACAGCAGAAAAAGATGCCGGCGAAGAATTTACCTGGGACCGCAGCACCCGCCGCTATGCCTTTGACTTTTACTCAGCGCACCTGCAGCTTTACAACAAGGGCAAGTTTAAAAGTATAGCCTTAGGTGATTATCAACTGCAAATCGGGCAGGGTTTGTTGCTGTCGTCGGGGTATAGCGTGGGCAAAGGAAGTGAAACCATAACAACCGTTAGTAGGGCAAATCTGGGCATAAGGCCGTATAGTTCGGTGCTGGAGTATGCATTTTTCAGAGGCGCGGCAGCAACTTACACATTAGGTAGTGTTGATGTAACAGGGTTTTACTCGAACAAATTGATAGATGCTAACTTGCAAATACAACAGGATACCTTAAGCGACTTCAACGATTTTTTTACCGGTTTCCAGACCACTGGTTTTCATCGTACCCCAACAGAACTGGCAAACAAAGACCAGATACGTGAGCAAATTTATGGCACCAACGCCAACTATTTATCCCGTAACAGAGCTTTAACTGTTGGTATTACCGCACTTGGTACGCACTACAGTTCACCCATACAAAAGGCCGGCGCAGCTTATCAGCGCTTTGAGTTTGGAGGCACCCATAACTATAACATCGGCACCAACTACAGCTACACCTGGCAGAATGTATACTTGTTCGGAGAAACCGCTATGAGCAAAAGTGGTGGCATGGGCACTGTAAATGGTTTAATTGCCAACCTCTCCAACAAAGTAGAACTGGCCATGGTGTACCGCAATTACGCCCGAAATTTTCATACTTTTTATGGAGGAGCTTTTGGAGAAGCAACCCGCAACATTAACGAACGTGGATTTTATACTGGCATCAAGCTAAAGCCTTTTGCACGCTGGGAACTGACTGCTTACTATGATCGCTTCCGGTTTCCATGGCTGCGATACCGGGTAGATGCGCCCTCCCACGGCGATGAGTACCTGGTGCGCTTATACTTTAAGCCTAACCGACAGAGCAGCCTCTACGCCCAATTCCGTACCGAGAGTAAAGGCCTGAATATGGCAAGCAACAACACCAATATAGACTATGTGGCGCAGGTAATCCGCAGAAACTATTTGCTATACTATGAGTTTGCCCCTACCAAAACTGTTACACTAAAATCAAGAGTGCAGTTTAGCAGCTACGAGCAGGAGTCGCCGCAACAAACGGGTTACCTCATTGCACAGGATATAAACTTTAACTTCGGAAACATCCGCCTCAGCACCCGCTACGCCATTTTCGACACCGACAGCTACGACACCCGCCAATACGCTTATGAACGGGACGTACTATATGCTTTCTCTATTCCGGCATTTAGCGGCAAGGGCACCAGGCTATATGGTTTACTTCAGTTCGGCCTGTTCAGGAGTATGGATGTATGGGTAAAGTATGGCCTCACGCATTATCGTAACCAGGACAGTATTGGCTCTGGTCTAGAGACGATTGAGGGACCGAGAAGATCAGATGTGAAGGCGCAGGTAAGGTATAAGTTTTGATAACAGGTTTAATCTATACTGTAATATTTCTACTGCTCCCTCACCAGACGCTTTAGAGGTTTACAGCTTTCTTTCACGCTGGCGCCGATTACCTGCCCGTCGTGGCTGAACTCCAGGTGGCAACACTCCATGAAAAGCGCCTTGAGTTTTTCACGGCCGCGCTGCACCCTGGATTTTGCTCCTGAATAGGAAATCCCCAGCCGCTCCGCGATCTCTTTCTGGCTTACTTCTTCCAATTCGCTCAGGCGAAGTGCTTCAGCATACTCTGGTGGCAGCAGGTTGATAAGTGGTTCTACGAGCGCCTCCACCTCGTAGCGGGTATCTTCGGGCAGTTCACCTTCTGTTAGTTCCAGGTCAGCTATACTTTGGCGACGGCTGTTCTCCCGAAAAAAATCATAAACAGCATTGCGGGTGATCTGGTACAACCAGGCTTTGGTGTTCTTTACTTCCTGCAGTTGCTCACAGTTTTTGTATACTTTAAGATAGAGCTGCTGCAAAATATCATTGACTTCGTCTTTATCGATAATGCGCTTCTGTACAAAGCCTTTTAATTGGGCTTCATAAGCCAGAAACACAGGGGCCACCGCCGAACAGCTGTCGGCTGGCTGGCTATTGGGCTCGGGAGTGTTGCAGCAGTTTTCCATACTTAAATAAACGAATAATATAGAAATAAAGCGAGATCGGCAGGTATAAAGTATACCTGCCGATCTCGCTACAACTATGTTTTATTTTGTACTAAATGGCTTGTGCTGTTTCTGGTTTTGTTGTTTTGGCATTTGCTCCTTCTCCATATACCGTAGCCTCCCCGAAAGTATAGAAAGCTTCCCAGTCTACGCCCTGTGGGTCTGTAATCCAAGATTTTTCTGATTTTGCATAGCAGCAGGTGCACTTGCCTTCTTCACGAATGGCACCTTTTGCTTCTTTAAGTCGGCCATATACTTCTGCCAGTTCTTCCTCGCTCTCAGCTTGTATGCCCAGATGCTCTATACCGGCATTCTCAGGGTGCAACGAAATGGCGAAGTTAATGCGTGGGTCTTCCAGCATCCATTTAGCATAATCTTCTTTTAGCACGGTAGGGATAGTACCAAACAGGGCAGTGTAAAACGCGGTTGACTCCCGCAGGTTCTTTACTCTTACATTAACGTGAAATCTTTTCATGGCTTATCTTTTATGAGTGTTTCAGTTTGATTACACCCTGATGACGAAGCCACTCTGAAAAAGACGCAGCCCTTTGTAAAAAAAATTACAAAGGGCTGCTTAAAGCTTAAAATAAGTATAGATAGCTGCTTTTACTAAGGTATATTCTTTACAAACACCACCTGCTGTGCATCGTTTTTGATGATCTGGTTCAGAAACTCCAAGTACTTCGGGTAAAGCTCTTTGCTGTAAGTGCCCTTGCTCATCTCCAGCGACCGCACATAGGTAACTTTTTGTCCGTCTACTTTAACACTGCTTTTATACTCTCCAAACTCTGTTTTTACAGCAACATCATGTGGTTTATACTCCAAGGCGTAGCCAGCTGGTAACTCGTAAGTTATGTTATCTATATCCAGAAAAGCCATGGCTCTTATGACTTCTGTTTTGCGGCTTTCCAGTGGCTCTGGTGCAGACGTCCACTTATTCATCAGGTTAGCAGTTAAGAACATGCGCTTACCACTAATAGTAGCACTCTGCCGCAGGTCTAGCTCCAGCTTCTCAGTTATAGCAGGCAAACTTTCTTTCTTTTCTGTCAGTGAAAAGCTTGTTATCTCAAAGGACGGAATTTTTGTCTGCTGATATATCCACTTTTTCTGATCCTCTGGTTTATAATGATGCAAGATGCCATTCCTGGACTCCTGCTGTAAACCTGTGTAATAGGTTAGAACAGATGCTTTACCGTTTCCTTTTTCATCGAGCTTTACAGAAGCCGTGCGCTGCTGCACATTATCTTTAGCACTATAATCCGGGGTTTTAATAAGCTTTCCCCCTTCTGGCGTGATCAGTAATGCATGCCGGCCTCCTGTGTGACTACCAGCATATCCAGCTGCCACTTCCTGGCTTGTACATTCCAGCCAGATACCTTCTTTATCGGTAGGCACATAAAGTACTACGTGATTGAATTGGCTGCTCGGGAACTCGGTTAAAATATCTGTTTCATCGTCGCCGGCACGTATCAGCGCCTGGTACGAATCTATACCAACCACCTTTAGCATTGCCTGCGTGTAATTTGTAAGAGCCTTACAATCACCGTAACCTTTGGTATCTACAAAGCTAGCCTCGAATGGCTGCCACCCTCCGATACCCAATTGTATGGAAACATAGCGGGTTTTACTTTGCAAGTAATCATACACTATCTGAATCTTCTCTTGAGGTGTTTTAGCACCTGCCACCTTGGTTTTCAACATTTGAGTGGTCTCGGCAGGCAATACATCACGGCCCTGGTTCAGCTTATGCATAAACTGGCCGTAGCTTTCCCAACTTTCCATATTCCCCTGGTATCCATCTATCTCAAAAGCAACAGGGGCTGTGCGCACAATCGGCACCATATTTTTTAAGCCAGGTCCGTAAGGCTCTATGCGTACAGGCAATAAGTTCTGCACCTGCCATTGGTATACATCATGTGTAGAAGTATGCGCTAGCTTTACTTTATCAGGCACATTAGACTCGTGGTACCTTAGCTTCATACCTTTGGGCATCTCAACCCGCAGACTTGCATTTTCTACTGACAGGTTCTCCCCATCCAGCGGCGCCCAGGTGGGATAAAACATCATGTTTTTTGAAGTTATCTGGTACTCGAACTCCACAGTGTAGGGATACGTAATGTGCACCAAGTCTGCATACTTTACCCTATTGTCATCAAAAAGCGACACACTCGACACGGCACTTACATCCTTAATATCGTTGTTCTTCAGGTGCTTTACCTTTTTCCCGGTCGCATCATAAAGTATACCTTTCACATAATTAACCTTGCTCAATTTATCGTATGGAATATAAATTTTTGCACGGTCATCTCCATTGGAGTTATTAATTGTAATTCTGGCTTTGAATGTGGTAGTGGCGTTATCAATGGCATTAACAGTAAAAACTGTTTCCTCAGATCGTATAACTGCACTTGATTGTTGAGTGGATTTGTCTTCTGCATTTGCTCTACCGGATGCTACTAGCATTAGGCAGGCAAATAGTAATGCTAAAGTATAAGTGCGCTTCATATTGCGGCGTAAGTATAAAGATGAAGTGGTGGGAGCCTGAGTTATACTTTAAGCATCCACCTCATTATTTTATTAAAATCTTTTAGTTTCAGCGTTACAGCTTCTTGATCACCAATTGTTCAGCATGTTTGGCTACTATCTGGTTGTAAAACTCCTTCAGGTAAGGATATTCTGGAGCGTAGAAAATAGTTTTATTAATACTAATCTTGCTCATTATCTGCACTTCGTTACCATTTTTTTCTATATAGTAGACAAAGCGCCCCTGGCCTTCCGGTAAGTTTACCGCTATATTTTTAGGAGCCTCATCAACATCATATCCATCTGGCAAAACAAAGCGGCAGATATACGTTTCGTCTATAGGCATACCAAAATCAACAGGATACATGCGCTCCTTCAGCTTAAATGGATTTTCTTTTTCGCCATGCCCCATCATAGGGTTAAGGTATATGACATCATTTACCTGGCCACTACCACCTGCAGTTATGTTATAAGTAATGTTAAGTGCTCCGTTTATGTTGTTCAGGTTTTCAATCTTAGGCTTCCCTACCTTCAGGTTACCTACCTCTTTAGCCAGTTTTTCCATGTACTTATCTTCGCCCTCCTCTTTGATAGATTTGCGCATTATGAGGGCATTATAACCACCAGCTGACTCGGTGCCGGTGCCAGTAATTTCTCCTTGGTTATTAATAGTAAGATCTGCGTTGAAGAGCTTTATGTAATTGTAATTCGGTTTAATGTCTATCCAGCGGTGGTCCGTTTTTTTCACAATCCTGCCTAAGCCATTTAGGCACCTAACCGGAAGCATACCTGCTGGCAGTAAAGGCTCAGTTGCATCCAGGAAGTATTCTTTTTCTCCAACCTTAACATGTGTTACTACATAGTTAAATTTGGTAATCATTGGTGGGCCCTGCCTCACCTGGCCGTTATCACGGGTACTTAACAAAACCGGTGCCGCATCAAGCCCTGCCTCTAACAGCATTGAAGTCATTAGCAGGTTTATCTCGGCTGCACTGCCAGTGCCATTGTCGTATACTTTACGGATAGGGTCGTTTGTGTAAATGCCATACTTCCCGTTCCAGGTCATTCGCTTTTTTACAAGCTCGTAAACAGCATTCATTTTCTCCGCAGGCTCTTTATTTTCCGTTACAATTGTAGCTATGTCTGCTTTAAAGAAGCTACTTCTGTTTAGCTGTGTGCCAAAACTCTCATTTTGCAGCAGCTTTGTGTTTACTTCATCCCAGTTACCTGTCATGGTGCGTGCAGCTTCTCCCGGAAACCTCACCAGCTCCAGCTCAAACTCAATCTTAGATTGGTAATCGCTTAAAGACGTGATATACTTTTCACTCTTAAGTGCAGGTACGTCTTTCATTACCCAGTAGTACTCGTTATTCTGCACATTTGTATTAGCCCCTGTAGATTTGTTCTGCTTTGTATCGTCTAACGCCTGATAACCTTGCATCAAAAACTTATAGTCGAAGTATTCTGGTATTTGGGCCCGATACTCGCTGTGTATTACTGGAATACTATGTTGGAACTCCCACTCCCTCATCGTGTAGATAAAATCTGAGAAAATGGTATAGGTGATGTCCAATACGGAGCCTTCTTTTACATTAGGCATGGTAAACTTTTTCAAATGCCTGTATTCCGTCTGCTTTTCATCAAAAACATCTTTCGTTTCCAGTTTGTCCTTTTGTTCTTTACCGTCAGCAGAGTTAAATGTATAGGCTTTTATATTAGAAACTCTCTCTTTTGTAGTACCATTTATGAAGTATGGAACAGATACATTTGCCCAGTCGTAACCAGACTTTTTAAGAATTTTGATGCGGATGTGGCGCTCAAATACTACTTGTACTTTTTGGTTGAATTCAAATCTGGTTCTACCAAAGTCATAAAGAATAACAGCTGCCGCACTCGTATCTTGGTCATAAGATTTCATTTGCAATTCGGCTTCCTCTACTTTACCAAACTTTTTCAGAGGATTTTGCGCAAACCCTATCAGGCAGCAAAGAGAGAGAATAAATGAGAGGGTAAAAGTTCTTGCTTTCATAGGCAATTCAGAAAATTAGGATAGATTTAAATTACTAGTGGCTCCGGCAACCTTGTTAAATTCAGATATTTATAGAGTCCGTTATTATTATATAAATAAAGACAAATATTTCTCCATAACAAACTAAATTTGAGCATATAGTCTCCTTAAGCTATATAATTCAACTTTTGTTACTAGTTGATTTATTTAAGCTTTATAATACTTAACTCCACATACCCACATTATGAAAAAGGTTTTAACTCTTCTGCTATTGCTCAACTCTTTTGTTGCTCATGCACAGCATTCCTATTCTGTTTCCGATAAAAAAGCAGCAAACGTAAAAGCTGCTATGGTGAAAGCAATGGGTGGCAAAAAAGCTCTAAAAGCTATTAATTACTTCAGCTATACTATACTTCGGACGTCGTATGGCACCGACACAACCACAACTCGCTCGAGCTATACTTTAAATCTCAGGAAGCAATACATACAGGAAAAGCAGTATGTTAATGGTGGTGCTGTTACAAAATGGATAGGAGAAGACGGCGCTTGGGCAGTAGAGAACGGCATTAAGACAAGCTTACCGCAAACTGAGAAACAGCGGCTACAAAGAACCTTTTACACTAATTTTGTTCCTATGCTACAGAACAAAGAATTAGTGTATGAGCACAAGTATGAAACAGTGTATAAAGGCAGACCAGTTGATATAATACGGGTGTACGCGCCACAAAAAAAGGACTTGATTATGGATCTCTTTGTAGACTCTGATAATGGTAAAATATTGACCTCTTCCAAGCCTGACATAAAAACCGGAGAGTATTTATACTTTGCTGATGAGCTGGATTACCAAGCTGTTGGCAAAGGCGTTATATTCCCATTAATTTACCAAGTATGGGTTAAAGGCAAGCTAGTATCGGAGGGTAAGTTTGTGGATATAGAGGTAAAGCAATAATGGGGCGGCTGCTAAGGGTGGGTAAAATATAACGTATGCAGTCGCCCCATATTAAACTATAGAAAGGATGAATAATTTACCTTATTTTTCCAAAAGTTGCGGCAGGCATCACGCTGCTCTTCAATAAACTGAGCGTCGCGCTTTAATTCTTTCCAGTTGCCTAGCCCGAGGCGTTCGCATAACCTGAAAAAGCTATCGCCTTGGTTCTTCTGGCCCTTTACATGCACCAGGCTGCTTAGCAAAGGTCGCCCTTTTTTATACTCGCTTTCCGAAATTTCATCAATTACTTCTGTCAGCATTGATCTTTCGTGAGAGTTTTCAAGGTTTAAACCAAGTTCTGCTTCATAAATAAGGTTTTGGTAGGTCATCAGGTTAGCCCTGCCGCGAGCTACTTGAATGAGTTTCTTTCGTACGCGTGTGTTCATGGTGTGAGTAGTTTTTTTAGAAAAGGTAAGCTATTGCAATAACCATTGCGCTATTAAGCAAACCCTTAGTACAATAAAAGATCTATATATTGTTTTAAACGTATTTTTAGAGGAATAAGTTTCGTAACCAGCTCAAATTTTGGGGCTAGTCATACGCGAACCACCTTTAATGGTTATTTTAAGGCAAAAAAGTTCGTGGCTGTTTTTCCGACAGGTATTTCCAGTAGCGTTTTGGGACATGCCTTAAGTGCAATTTCGGATTTTTACGCTCCGGTATATTTACATGGTCAAAATACACCTGCCACAGCTGCTTATACTTATCTTCTTCTTCTGCAAAAACAGCAGTTACATCTTTTTGTCGGGGTGCCTCCTCCAGGTTTATAAGAGAGACATTTTGTAGATCGTAGTAAGCACCGTATTTGCGCTTAGTATCATAAATGGCCCACCTTTGGTCGGCATAGCGTTTTTCGAAGTGCTGTATAATTAGGGGCAGCACATTAAAATCTGGAGAGATGGTAGCGTAGTATAATTCGTCGGCTGTTTTCTGAAACCGCACAAAAGCTTCCATGCGGTGCTTTTCGCGAAACATTTGCTTTGCCGCCTGCTGCACCTGCAATACACATGAAGCTGCGTAGTTATCCTCTATACTCTGTTTTGAATCGAAGGCCAGCTTTATATAGCTGAAGATAAGCATTTCGAAACCTGGCTGCTCCCATAGGTAAGTATGGTATAAAGCCTTTAAAGCTCCAACTGACAGCTTTTTTTGAAGTCCCTTCCATACACGGCTTAACTTATTCTCATCGGTGGTTACGGTTACAGTTTGCCCAAACATAATGGGCTGGGCCAGGTGCTCCTGTTCTATGGCAGTTGGCCATGCTTTGCGCTCGTAGGCCTCAAACACTACCGTCAGCAGCCCCTCAAAAGTGCCGTCGTAAGTATAAAGGCAGATGCTCAACCTGTTATTATTTATGGCTGTTTGCCCCTGTTCTGTTTTTCTCTCCTGCTTCTGCCTGCATTCTCGCCGATAAATTCTTGAGCTGTGGCACTAGCATGTTCAGTTTGCAATAAAGCGATACACGGGCAACTTTTTGATTCTTTCTCATTACTATTACTTTCTTAGCTTGTATGCTTGGATTAGAATTACTTTTACTTGTCGGTTTCTTTTTACTTGAGGCCATGGCACTAAAACTTAACTCAGCCTACATTTTTAAACAGATCGAGCTGCTGCGTTAACAATGCACTTCTTACAGAGCCATCTCCAAACAAGATGCGGCGCTTCAGCGTTTGGGAGTCAAAGTCCTGACGGTACATAGTTTTGGTCTGGCAGGTGATAAAGTATTTTGCTCGCTTTAGCACCACTCCCATCTGGCGCAGGTTATCAAAGTTCAGCTGTGTAAACCGCCTTGCCGAAACGATCTTCTGCGCTGACTTAATCCCTATACCCGGCACTCGCAAGATCATTTCGTAATCAGCACTGTTAATTTCTACCGGAAAGATGTGGCGGTTGCGCAATGCCCATCCCAGCTTAGGATCTATATCCAGGTCGAGGTGCGGGTGCTGCTCATCCACTATCTCCTGCACGTTAAAGCCGTAAAAGCGCATCAGCCAATCTGCTTGGTAAATGCGGTTTTCCCGGATAATGGGCGGCTCTGTAATAATCGGCAACCTGTTATCGCTGCTGATAGGCACATAACCTGAATAGTACACGCGTTTTAGACTGTAATCTTTATACAGCTGGTTCGATAGCTGAAGTATCTGGTGGTCGTTTTCTGCCGAGGCACCTACTATTAGTTGAGTGCTCTGCCCTGCCGGAGCAAAGGCCGGCGCTGATTTAAACAGCTTCTTCTCCTCTTTGGCTAATACCAGCTGGTTTTTGATGCTGTCCATTGGCAGCAGTATTTCGGTGTAGTTCTTCTCTGGCGCCAGTTGCTGCAGGCTCATTTCTGAAGGCAGCTCTATGTTCACGCTTAGCCTATCGGCATACAAGCCTGCTTCTTTTATCAGTTCGTCGCTGGCACCTGGTATTGTTTTTAAATGGATGTAGCCGTTAAACTTCTCCTCCTGGCGCAGCTTTTTTGCCACACGCACCAGGCGCTCCATGGTATAATCGGCATCCTTAAAAATACCAGAGCTCAGAAATAATCCCTCAATGTAATTCCGGCGATAGAAGTTTATGGTAAGGTCTACTACCTCCTGCACTGTAAAGGCTGCACGCTTTACATCGTTGCTTCTGCGGGTAACGCAATAGGCGCAGTCGTAAATGCAATGGTTGGTAAGCAGTATTTTCAGCAGCGATACGCAACGGCCGTCTTCGGTATAACTATGGCATATACCCATACCCTCGGCGTTACCTAAGCCTTTATTCTCGTTCTTGCGTTTACCCCCACTAGAGGAGCAGGAAACATCATACTTCGCAGCATCTGCTAATATTTTTAGTTTCTCTGTTATCCTACTATTCATATGCTTAAGGCTTTGTTACTAAGATGGTTTAAAGATACTACTTATAATAGCAACAACCCAATTTTATTAGCAATTATTTATCAACCATGTTATCAACACATATGCAATACTAAATTTATTAGCAAGTAATAAAACTGATCAAAATGCCCTATTTGCGCTAAAACAACTGTAAACACCACTTCAACACAGATAAATCGTTATATTAGAAAGCTTTTTTATTTCCTTCTGAATCTATGCACCCATTACACCCTTACAACAAACAGTGGCTCCTTACTTTAATAGTAAGTGCACTGCTGTTCTGTACACAGGTGTGTTATGCGCAAGACCCCATTAACTCTAAACCGGACACCACCGCAATACAGCAGGATACTGTAAAACAGAATTTTGACCAAAGGCTGATAGAGAATCTGCGGCGCATATCGAAACGCAAAACCATAATGGGCAAACTATTGGATGCCATACTTGATTTTGATCGAAAAGAAGAGGATGTGTATGGACTAGATGCGGAACTGATACAGCGGGAGTATGAAAAACACAACTACAAGATTGTAAGGCGTCTGGATATCGTTACCCTCGATGCTTTTGGATACTCCTTAAACGACTCTACCAGGGTGCCGCGCAATATCTTGGAGAAAGCCGGAAACGCGCTGCATGTAAAAACCAGTCGTGGCTTGGTACGCAACCAACTCCTGTTCAGAAGAGACGAAGCTTTGGAGCCACTTGCACTAGTCGAGTCGGAACGATTGCTGCGCCAGACACCATACATATTAGATGCCCGCATAGTTGTAAACAACCTTACCTCTACCGACGACAGCGTGGATGTTTTTGTGCTGACCAAAGACGTGTTTAGTTTAGGCGGCTCAGGATCTTACTCGCCATCCTCAGGTTCAGGCAGAGTAAGCCTGCGCGAATTAAACTTTCTGGGCCGTGGACACCAGGTAAGGGGTTCGTATCGGTTTAATATGAATCGGCCCCGGCCCTGGGAAGCATCTGGCGCTTACTCTATACAAAGTATAGGCAGGACTTATATTGGAGCAGACTTGGTATACACCAATGAGAATTTCTACAAAGAAAAAAGCGCTTACCTGCACAGAGACTTTTTTGCAACCAATACCAAGTATGCAGGCGCTGTAGGCTACGCAGCCATTGAAGAGCAACTACTGCTACCACGCGCCCCCGAAGATACCATACCACTCTATGGAGACCTAAAGTATAACCGCACAGATGTATGGCTGGGAAGATCATTCAAATTTAAGTCATACCTGCTAGGGTATGAGCCTCGTGGCCGTTTAATTGTGGGCCTTCGGATGATTGACACCGACTACACACAAACCCCAACCGATAACTTCCAGAGCAATACTCTGACGCTGGGAAGTATAGGCTACAGTGTGCGTAAGTATTACAAAGACCGGTACTTGTTTGGCTTTGGTAGAACAGAGGATATTCCGGCGGGAGCACTTATATCTCTAACTGCAGGCTATGAAAAAGGCGACATTACAGAGAGAAAGTATTTTGCTGCCTCTACATCGTTTGCCAGGTACCGCACCCAATCGGGCTACATTTACGGCAGTGCTACCTGGGGCTCTTTTCTGCGCGACGACAGGTGGGAACAAGGAGTGCTGGAACTGGAAACATTGTATTTCACAAAACTAAGAGAGTGGGGCAATTGGAAGCTAAGACACTACATACAAGGCCGTGGCACCTTTGGCATTAACCGCAACCCGGAGGAGCTGCTACCCATAAATAACGAAAACGGCCTGCGAGGTTTCCGGTCAGACCTGCTACGCGGTTCACGTAGGGTTACATTTAACTATGAAGCCAATTTGTACACTCCGTTCTCACTTTTGGGCTTTAGGCTGGCTGCTGTAGCCTTTGCTGATATGGCATGGCTATCTACAGGCAATAAGAGCTCTCCTTTTCAAAACAAACCCTACAGCGGATATGGGTTAGGCGTGCGTTTCCGAAACGAGTATTTGTCTTTCAGCACCATTCAAATTTTGATTGGCTACTACCCCAAAGGCCCATCATTTGAGGAGGATTTCAACAATTTTAGAATCCTAGAGTCCTCTCGCCCGTACTATGACTTTACAGACTTCCGTTTTTCACGCCCTGGCGTGGCAAACTTCAGGTAAGCGGCAAAAGTACAAACTTACCTTACCGGCGTCTGTTATGGTAGTATGTTTCACAGCTTAACAAAGCACCTTACAACTATGAAAAAACTTAGAGATAAATCTGAATACGAAGGAAATCCGGTTGGCTTAACTAAAGATACCGCCACCAAAATGGCTAATGAGTTAGACCGCCATCTGGCATCATTCATCACCCTATACAATCAGTACCACAAGCACCATTGGATGGTAGAAGGACCACAGTTCCGCGACCTACACCTGTTTTTTGAGGAACATTATAACCAGGTGCACGAGCAGTACGATGCCATTGCGGAGAGATTAACAGTTATGGGCTGCGTACCTACCTGCCATCCGGCTAACCAACTGGAGCTATCCTACATCGAGCATGAAGAAGAAGGCGTGTTCAGGATTAGAGAGATGCTGCAGAAAGATATGGAAGATGAAAAGCAGATTGCCGTAGAGCTGCGCAAAAGTATAAAACTGGCCATGCAGCACGAAGACTTCGCAACAAAAGCATTGCTTGAAGGAATTCTTATAAAAACAGAGGACCGCTGCCACCACATTGAGCACTTCCTGGGAGAAGACAGCTTGTCTATCGGGCTGACCACAAGACCAGAAGAAATACTGGATGAGGAGACTAAAGCGGCGCCAGGCAAAAAATCCTCAACCTTACGAACTAGCACCAAAAAGGCAAGTTCAACAACAAAGGCTAAGGCATAAAGAACTATTAAGTAACTAAAGTATAAAGGCAGCTCAGTGGCTGCCTTTATACTTTTATACATCTAGCAGTATCCCTGCTTGCAAAGTATAAATCTTTATAATCCAACTAAAGCTATTCTATATAGCCAATAAGTATACTTAACTCACTCTGGTTTATACTTTAAAGCTATTCTATACATATCTGGCATCAATCAAAATTAAGACCTTTTAATGCACCCCTCTTTTTGTTAGATTTGTAAAGCAGCACATCACTGAATAAATAAGACTAACAATGGTAGAGCTAGGCGATTACAACGAACTAGAAATTGCACGCGAAGTAGATTTTGGGGTATACTTAACCTCTGAAGACGGGGACATTCTGCTCCCTACAAAATATATACCGGAGGGTGCCCGTGTAGGAGACAAAATACGCGTGTTTATTTACCGCGACTCCGAAGATCGAATGATCGCCACCAACCTAGAGCCTTTCGCTACCGTGGGCCAATTTGCCTGCCTTACCTGCACCGATGTAACTCCATTTGGCGCCTTCCTGGACTGGGGGCTGGAGAAAGACCTGCTGGTGCCGCTTAACAACCAGAAAGACAAAATGCAGGTGGGTAAGAAGTACTGCGTTTACTTATACTTAGATGAGGCTTCTGACCGTGTGGTGGCAACCTCTAAACTGGGCAAGTACCTGCATAATGAGCACATAGAGCTAACCGAGGGCGAAGAAGTGCAGTTGCTGGTAGCAGGCTATACAGACCTGGGCATTAAAGTGATCATCAACAATGCTTACATGGGTATGCTTTACCGAAACGAGGTGTTCCAGGACCTGCGCCTTGGCGATAGCACTACAGGCTACATCAAGCACATCCGCCATGATAATAAGATAGATGTAACGCTGCGCAAACCGGGTGCCACTCAGAAAATGGAATCAGAGGAAGCATCTGATAAACTACTGAGACTACTGAAAGAAGGCCGTGGCTGGCTGCCTTTGTCCGATAACAGCTCACCGGAAGATATCTACCAGACGCTGGGCATGAGCAAGAAAACCTTTAAACGTGCCATCGGTGGTTTATACAAAGCCGGACTAATTACCATTACCGAAGACAGTATCCGACTGAAACAAGAATAGCAACCACGCCAAAAACTGACCTAACTAACCTTTACCTGCTGCGTTTCACCTGGCGCAGCCAAACATTATGCCTTACAAAATACTTTCGCTTGTAGTTATACTTTGTGCATTTACTGCCAGTGCGCAAGCCGGAAACGGCAACAACGAGGAATCGCTTACCAAAGTAAAAACCACTAAAGCCATACGCACACCTCAGGCGCCTGTGCTGGATGGAGTGCTGGAGACAGAAGTATGGCAAACAGTTGCGCCGGCTACTAATTTCGTGCGCTACGACCCGCTAAACGGAAAGCCATCGTCGCAGAAAACAGAGGTATACATGCTGTACGACAACGATGCCGTATACATTGGTGCTCAACTATACGACACTGCCCCCGACTCTATACTTACCCAGCTGGGCGAGCGTGACTCCGGCGAAAATAACTCCGATCTGTTTGGGGTATACCTGGATACTTACAACGACAAGCAGAACGCGTTTGCCTTTCTGGTTTCGGCAGCCGGTGTACAAACCGATATTAAAATATCGCAGGGCAGCGAAGACCGTAACTGGGATGCCGTGTGGGCCAGCAGCGTAAAACGCCACGACAAAGGCTGGACAGTAGAGATGCGTATACCTTACGGAGCCATTCGTTTCCCGAAGGCTGAAGTACAAACCTGGGGTGTAAACTATATGCGCATCATCCGCCGCACCCGCGAAAAATCATACTGGAACCATGTGGATAATTCTGTGTCAGGTTTTGTGAATCAGGAAGGTCGCGCCATTGGTATTGAGAGTATAGAGTCGCCGGTGAGGCTGCAGTTCACCCCTTATGTGTCGGGTTATGTAAACCACTTTCCTTCTAACGTAGAGGGCAAAAGCAACTACAGCCATTCTATTAACGGGGGCATGGATGTAAAGTATGGCATCAACGATGCCTTTACCCTTGATGTAACTCTTATTCCGGATTTCGGGCAGACCCAGTCGGATAACCAGGTACTTAACCTTTCCCCTTTTGAGGTGAAATTTGCTGAGAACCGCCAGTTCTTCACAGAAGGTACCGAACTCTTTAACAAAGCAGGTCTTTTCTACTCACGCCGCATCGGGGGCACTCCGCTATTATATAGCAGTGCAAGAACGTATATAAATGAAGGCGAAACACTGGAAGAGAACCCTAACCTGAGCAGCCTTATAAATGCGGCAAAAGTATCGGGCAGAACCCGCAAAGGCTTAGGTATAGGTATATTTAATGCCGTTACCCGCAACATGTTTGCAAAGGCTAAAAACGAAGAAGGCGAAACACGTGAGATATTAACTGACCCTGCCACCAACTACAACGTTTTTGTACTGGACCAAACACTGCGAAACAACTCCTACATCACCTTTACTAACACCAATGTTACCCGAAGCCAAGGCTTTTACGATGCCAACGTATCAAGTATAAAAGCACGCTTTGCTGATAGATCAAATACTTATGCCGTAAGTGCGGGGAGCAACGTAAGCCAGTTGTTTGGCTACAAAGGAGAGGACTTAACACTTGGGCACCAATACAACATTAGCCTCGCAAAAATAAGCGGCAACTTTTTGTACAGCCTTAACCACAATGTAGAATCAGACAAGTATAACATCAACGACTTGGGCTATTTGCAGAGTAATAATGAGGTGTCTACATCGGCGCAGGTAAACTACAATTTCTATCAGCCGATCTGGAAATTCCTGAGCTGGAGCAACCGCCTTAGTATTAACCATAGCATGCTGTACGCTCCACGCGAATTTGCAAACTGGAGCTTCGGGGGTGGCCACAACATTAAGTTTCGCAGCTTTACCAGCGCCTACTTTAACTGGTCGGTTAGGCCAACAGATGCTTACGATTATTTCGAGGCACGCATGTTCCCGCAGGTACAAGTATTTATCAGGCCAGCTGCTTTTGATGCCAACATCGGCATCTCTACAGATTACCGCAGACGCCTTGCCGTAGATGCATCGCTGGGCCATTGGGAATCACATGATCGAAACCAAAGTGACTGGTGGGGCAGCTTTAGCCCTCGCTTCAGGGTAAATGATAAGCTACTACTAGTTAACGGCAATAACTACAGCACCAACCATCACAGCATCGGGTTTATTAGCAATATTTCTGATAAAGAACTAAACAAGAAATATATCGTTTTCGCTGACAGGGAGATTAAAACATTAACTACCACTTTGACTGGCGCCTATATTTTTAATGAACGCACTGGCTTAACCTTAAATATGCGCCACTACTGGTCTAGGGCAGAGAACAACTCGTTTTACGATCTGCAAAAAGACGGCAGCATTCTACCGAGAACAGCCTCACATGATAGCGACAAAGCAAGGTTTAAAGACATCAATTTGAACTACTTTAATATAGACTTGGTATACAGCTGGCGCTTTGCACCTGGTAGCGAACTGCGTGTAGTATGGAAGAACGCGATACAGGAACGTAATAATACTGTTTCTCCACTATATTTTGAGAACCTTTCACGTACCATACAGGCCCCTCAGAATAATAATTTCTCGGTTAAGTTATTATACTTCATAGACTATATAGCAATTAAAAACGTACTTTCTGCATAAGCCATTACGAATGCAAAAAGTACGATATGCACTTATAGTCGGGGCCAGCGGCCTTGTGGGCAGTCATTGCCTGGAACAGTTACTTAAAAGCGACAGGTACAGCCATGTAATATCTGTGGGCCGCCGCGACTTACCCCTGATACACCCCAAGTTGGAGCAGAAAAAGGTCGATTTTAATAAACTACGCAGCTATGCCGCAGACCTGGAAGCTGACGATGTGTTCTGCTGCCTGGGCACCACTATAAAAAAAGCTGGATCTAAAGAGGCTTTCTATAAAGTAGACCATACGTATGTGGTAGAGCTGGCTAAAATTACGGCGGGCAAGGGGGCCGCTCAGTTTTTGGTTATATCAGCCATGGGTGCGGATGCCGGTTCAATGGTTTTCTACAACAAAGTAAAAGGCGAGATGGAGCGCGATGTGCAGCAACAGAATTTTAACGCAGTATACATCTTCAGGCCATCGCTGCTGCTAGGCGAACGCACTGAGCACCGCACCGGCGAGGAGTTTGCAGCCAAAGTAATGAAGCCGCTCAGCAAACTGATGGTTGGCCCACTAAAAAAGTATAAACCCATAGAGGCTGAAACAGTAGCCAAAGCCATGGTTTATGTGGCAGCGCAACAGCAAAATGGCACCCATATTTACCCATCTGATGAAATAGCTGAACTGGGAGCCAAACTATAGCCTTTGTTAAGCCGTAAGTTGCTTGCACATATACTTCTATTATGCACGCTAAGCAATTATACCACATATTTCCGAAAGCCTCGCAATACGACCCAGAGTGGGTGCGCAAGCATTCTATGGGCGAGAACGTTCTGTTTAACCTCGAAAGCCTTACCAAGTCCCTGGACCTGAAGCCCGGTATGCGCGTGCTCGATCTGGGCTGCGGCAAAGCCATCAGCTCTATTTTTCTGGCCGAAGAGTTTGATGTAAAAGTATGGGCTGTAGACGAAGCTGTATCCGCCAGCGACAATTACCAACGCATCAAGGACGAAGGCCTGGAAGACCACGTTTTCCCGATCGAGGCTGATGCCCGCGCCCTGCCTTTTGCAGAAGAGTATTTTGATGTAGTAATTGTGGTGGACTCTTATACTTACTTTGGCACCGACGAGAAGTACTTACCCTACATTGCACGCTTCATAAAGCCCGGCGGCTACATTGCCATCGTAGATGTTTGTTTTACCCATGAGATCGACAGCCTGGACCAGGTGCCGGAATTTCTGCGGAAAGATTATCAAAACTACTGGTACTTTGTGCACACCATAGACTGGTGGAAAAAACTATGGGAGAAAACCGGACTCGTTAAAATAGATGCTGCGCAACTACTAGAGGAAGCTGAGTTGGTAAGAGAACATTATATTAAAGATTTTAAAGAGGCTGATGAGGAAGATCCCTTTGCAAGAGCAATAGAGCGTGACAAAGAACACTTTATATCTTTTTTTAAGCTAATAGGCCGCCGCACTAAAAAAACTGTGTACCTACAGGACTACAAAATTGAACTAAAAAATTAGCCTATCTTATACAATATCCGTTCACAACTACGTTAGAAGTATTAATTTTGCCCGGCCAAAGCCCGTTTTTTGGCAATAAGGCGAACAAAATCTTTCAACATTTTTATAATTAAATGAAAAATTTACTTCGAATCACATGTGCATTGGCTGTAATGCTATGTGTTTCTATCGGAGCGCAGGCACAAAGCGGCTACTCTACAGGTATCGGTTTGAGAGGAGGCGTTGCTTCAGGTCTTACCATCAAGCATTTTATTAAAAGTGATGCCGCTATCGAGGGTATCATCAGCACCAACTTCAGACACAGAGGTGCTGTGATCACGGTTCTTTACGAGAAGCACGCACAGGCTTTTAACGCCAGAGGCTTGCTGTGGTACTATGGCATTGGTGGGCACGTAGGCTTTCACGATGGCCACCATTACTATGATCGTGGCCACAGGCACTACCACGACGATCGTGTAGTTGCTTTAGGTGTTGATGGTGTACTTGGCCTGGAGTATTACATCCGCGACATACCGTTTACCATCGGCGCCGACATTAAGCCATACATTAACATACCAAGCGGTGGTGGCTATTGGGACAGCGCCTTGCATGTGCGTTATGTGTTCTAATCCACTTATTAATTGCAGAATTGTTTTAGCTGTTTAAATACTCAGCTGTTAATCATAAAAAGGAAACCCTTGCTGTAAGTTATAGCAAGGGCTTCCTTTTTATACTTTGCCTCAGCAATTAATGGGCAATATGGTAAAGCAACTCACCCACAGCTTCTCCTGCATAATATATAGCAAGTATAGCAAAAGTCACTACCACAGCACAAGACAGTTTGCTCTCCTTGCTCGAGCAATGTTTTATAAGCTGCATTTGAAGTTAATTTGAGTCTGACAAAATTACCCTGCTTTTTAGTTAGTGCGTGATATTATAAATAAACCTACCCACTGACTCTCCTACCATTAAGCCAGCACAAAATAATATCACAACAACTGCAAGCAGAATAGGAAGTGAAAATCTGGTTTTACTCGTACTACAGCTGTTTAAGAACTTCAACATCTTTTGTGTTTATATGTCAGAATAAATTTTCTGATCTGTGAATGATTATATTAATTATTTAAATATAGGATTTTTAAATTAATAAAAAAAGGGGAAAGCTGTTCCTTATGGATAGCTTTCCCCTTTCCTAGTTAGTATAGATTCCTCTAAAACGCGATATGCAACAACGCATCGCCTTGGTTCACAACTGGCATATTATTTAAACCTACTATATAACCGTTAGCCGGTGAGTTAAGTCTTACCTCCATCTCCCCATATGGGTCGGTTATGGTCCCTATCTGCTGATTCTTTTTAACATACTCTCCTATTTTGATCGTAGTGCGCCACAAACCAGCATTTTTAGCACGAAGCCATATGTCTTTCATGCACACAACCGTTGGCTCGGAAGGCTCAGAGCAATTGGCCATCATGCCCAAGTGGTGCAGTACACGGCAAGTACCTTCCATACCCAGTTGGATGCCCTTTTCATCAAAACGCAGACTTTCGCCGGTTTCATATACAAGTATGGATTTACCCAACTTACCTGCCTCTTTACGCAAAGACCCCTGCCTGTAAGATGCGTTCATTATAAAAGGAGCAGCGAAAGCTTTAGCCAGCTCATCGTTTCGATGATCGCCAAGCACACACCGTATCTGCGGGTAGTTGGCACGGCTGCTGCCCCCAGTATGGAAGTCGAGGCCATAATCCACGTAAGGCATTACCTCTTTCATAAAACGGTGTGCTACACGGCTTGCAAGAGAGCCATCGCGGTTACCTGGGAAGCTGCGGTTTACATCCTTGCCATCCGGCACCTCCCTCGAAAAGTTAAGGAAACCATAAATGTTGAGCACCGGAACCGCGATGATAGTACCCTTCAGGGGGTAGAGCATTTTCTTGGTGAGCATCCTGCGGATGATCTCGGTGCCGTTTACTTCATCGCCGTGCATACCGGCCATTAGCAACACTACCGGGCCATCATGCACAGAGCGGAAAACATAAACAGGTATTTCTATAACAGTGCCACTGGGTAGTTTACTGATTACCAGTTTTGTGAGCACTTTCTCTCCACGGTCTATACTTTTGCCGTTAATAACTATAGTTTCGGGCATGCTATTCTTTAACTCTCTTCTTTGGCTTCTTCTTAGTTAGCCCTTCCACGTACTCAATAACTTTTGCAGCTATGTCTTTCTGTGTAGCTTTCTCAATACCTTCCAATCCTGGCGAGGAATTAACTTCTAAGATAAGCGGCCCACGTTTAGACTGCAGCAGGTCTACGCCTGCTATACCTAAGCCAAGTGATTTAGCAGCCAAAAGTGCAGCAGCTTTTTCCTGGCGGGTTAATTTAATAAGCGAGGCTTTACCGCCACGGTGCAGGTTAGAACGAAACTCGCCTTCTTTACCCTGTCGCTTCATGGCACCTACTACCTCGCCATTTACAACAAAAGCACGGATATCTGCGCCACCTGCCTCTGCAATAAACTCCTGCACAATAATACGTGCCTTCAGGTTATGAAATGCCTCTATTACCGATTCTGCAGCCTTTCTCGTCTCAGCCAGCACTACGCCCAAACCTTGCGTACCCTCTAATAGCTTTATCACTAATGGTGCTCCGCCTACTTCTTTTACCAGTTCTGATGTTTCTTTAGAGTAGTTGGTAAAGGCAGTTTTTGGCATACCAAGTCCTGCGCGGGAAAGTATCTGCAAAGAGCGTAGCTTATCTCTGGACCGCACAATGGCTTGAGAATCCACGGCGCTTTTTACCTTCATCATCTCGAACTGGCGCATTACTGCTGTACCATAAAAAGTAACCGAAGCTCCGATGCGAGGAATAACGGCATCAATATCTGTTAACCTTTCGCCCTTGTAAAGTATGTGCGGGTCGCCCTGCTCAATTACCAGGTCGCAACGCAGGTGGTCCAGTACGATGGCTTCGTGCCCCCGTTGCTCAGCAGCTTCTACCAGGCGGCGGGTAGAGTATAGCTTAGGGTTACGGGAGAGAATGGCTATTTTCATATAATGTTTATTTCTGCTTTTGTTTAAGTTTATACTTCCGGGCAACGTTTTTACGGGAAACGTCAACAATAAACCGCCCTTTTAATAACTTTCTTCCGATAAGTACCGGATACTTCATGTCGCTTCTGTCTGAGAGGGAAAACTCAGCCTCTATTACCTCATCGTAAAGCTTGATCTTGGTTTTGATAACGTAACGTTCCTGCTTCTCTCCTATCGAGCTTTTGATCTCGCGTAGCTCATACGCTGCAAACCATAGCTTTTTATGGTTGTACTGTGGGTGAGATGGGTCCAGCAGATCAAGGCAGATAACTGTAGTGCCGTCGGGCCTGGTTTCCTCATGTATATCCGAGCAATGTATAGCCGAAGTATAAGCTCCTGTGTCTACTTTAGCTTCTATCTCTTCAATATCCAGATCAGGGAATGAAACTAACTCTCTTCTCCCGATCAGTTTTTTCTCAGCTTTAGGTTTGTCTGTTCTCATCAAAGGCAAGTTAGTAATTACTAATTATCAATTGCGAATGATCAATTAGAATTTAGGTACAAGGCACAATTAAAGCTTAATCCGGCTTTAAACTTAACTACAAGTATACAGCTGTCGCAACAAAAGTATAGTTTAGTTAAGTTTACTAGACATACGTTTTTTATGCAGCAATTCTGCTACATCGCTCAGCAAGTTAGAATGCCCCGCCTTTAATATCACCAGTTCTCCCTGGTCCAATGCCTTTACAAATACGCCTACACGTTTCGGAGAGATAATCTGATCGTATTCTCCCAGGAACATGATAACCGGAACTTTATACTTATTCAGCAGATTTACAATCAGGCGGATATCGAAGTTAAGCTCCCGAAAACCTATCCAGCTGCGGTACACACGCAGGCGCTTTGGAGTGCTATCCATCTGATAATGGGCAAAGCGAATAAGGCTTTTATGTATCATATTATACTTATCCAGCATCCGCAATAAGCCAAAAAACAGCTCCGGCTTTAGCACCGTGCGTTTAAATAGCTGTTGCAACCAGCCAGGGTAAGTGGCGATATTATACCAAAAGCTGGTTTTGATACCATCCGGCGCAATCAGAAACAACTCCTCAATACGTTCGGGCATTGTCTCTATTAAAGTGAGCGCAAACTTACCTCCCATGCTAAATCCCATCAGGGAAAAACGCTCTATGCCATACTTTTCCAGGAAGTGCTCTATAAATTCTTTCAAGTATGTTTTAGAGAGCGGCAGATCATTTTTATGTAGTGTGCTGCCTCCATGAAAGAACAGGTCGAATGCATACAAAGTATAGTCGTTGCCGATTGCCTGTTCCATACTTTGGTAATATGCACTGCTCTGCCCATACCCATGAAAGGCCAATAGCACCTTCTCTCCATGTCCGATAACCCGGTACTTAAGCTTTGATCTGTCTTTGAGGATGAAAGGCATTTGAGTTAGAGAGTTTGGGAGTTTGTGTGAGTTAGAGAGTTGTACTGAGTTTTGAGGCCAAAAGGTTTTCAAGGCTGGAAGGTAAATTTAAAGCAAACTTAAAACTCTTACTGCTCTTTTCACTTACCTCACAAACTCTCTAACTCATATAACTCTCTCAGAGTTTAGACACTCCCCCCGATACGATAAACTTCATCACTTCGCTGCTTGGGGCATCAAGGAAGGTAACGTTGCGTAGGGGCACCAGAAAAAGCTCTCCTGAAAAGTTGTAGGAGTGCGGAAAGTATACGGCTACTTTATCCTGGCAATCCACTCTTACAATGTTTTCTTGGGTCACAAAGCCAAGCTTGCAGTTATCAGAGTCTTCCGACATCTTCACCATCACCGGCTTGTTAAATTTCTGGTTGTCGCCTACAAAGGCATCAAACAAGTCTTTTATACTTGAGTAGATAATACTTACCAGTGGCACTTTATGAAACACCTTCTCTGTAAGCACAAAGAAAGGTTTTACAAGCAAAGAGGATCCAATAAATCCTACTACAGTAAGCAACACCACCATTAGTAAAATACCGAGGCCGGGTATGCCTATGTCAAAAAGTCCATCAAGCCAATCTATTATGGCTACTACAATCCAGACGGTAAGGGTAAATGGGGCAATTATTAATAGCCCGTTAAGAAAATATCGAAATAAACGTCTCATGTTTTATTGATCACAAAAAAGGCTTTGCCGAAGCAAAGCCTAAATGTAGCGAAAAATGCTTTATAGTATAAATGCTATATTTATGCTTCGGCCATACTTAGGTTTTCAATGTGTGTGGCCACCTGTTGCATCAGCCACATAGGCGTAGAGGTTGCACCGCAAATACCTACAGTTTGAGCATCGGCAAACCACTCTGGTTGCAGCTCCTGCTCATTCTCTACAAAGTAGCTGTTGGGGTTATGCTGCTTGCATACGCTGTAAAGGGCTTTTCCGTTCGAGCTTTTCTTTCCGCTCACAAATACCAGCACATCATGCTCTGTAGAGAACTTAGCTAACTGCGGCTCACGGTTAGATACCTGGCGGCAAATGCTGTCGTTGGCATTAAAGTTTGGCTGTGTACTGTCTTCGTTTGCCTGCTTTATGCGCTCTTCAATCAGTTCTTTAATATGATAAAAGCCTTTCGTGCTCTTGGTTGTCTGGCTAAACAAGGTCACCGGGCGCGTAAAGTCAATTTTATCCAGATCTTCTTCTGTGGTAACAATGATAGCCTCATCACCTGTTTGTCCTGCTAAGCCGATTACCTCAGCGTGGCCCACCTGACCATAAATTACAATCTGGCCTTTTTCTTCACGGTTGCTATCGTAGGCATGTTTTACGCGGTTTTGCAGTTTCAGTACTACCGGGCAAGATGCATCAATCAGTTCAATGTTGTTTTCCAGCGCCAGCTTATACGTTTCAGGCGGTTCGCCGTGTGCTCTTATTAAAACTTTGCAGTTGCGTAATTCTTTTAGCTGCTCACGGTCTATTATGCGCAGGCCTTTCTGGTAAAGGCGCTGCACTTCCATACTATTATGAACAATATCGCCCAAGCAATAAAGCTCTTCGCAATTTTCCATTTCGTCCTCGGCCATTTGTATGGCGAATTCCACGCCAAAGCAATAGCCCGAGTTTTTATCTATGGTTACTTTCATAATCTTTCGCTCAAGTCCTGTTTTACAGCTTTCTCTTCTTCGCTGATCAAAGCAGATGTTACACGCTCCAACACAAAATCAACCTGCTCATCAATCGTCATGTGCGAGGTATCCAGCAAGGCGGCATCCTCAGCGCGGCGCAGCGGACTTTCGGCTCTTGTAGAGTCTATGTGGTCGCGCTTTTGCAGGTTCTGTTTGATTTCGCCTAAGTTAACTAACTGCTTCTTTTCCAGCAACTCTACCTGTCTACGTTTTGCACGCGTATCTACGTCGGCAGTCATAAATATTTTTACCTCAGCGTCCGGAAACACAGCTGTACCAATATCACGACCATCCATTACCACACCGCGTTTTTTACCCATCTTCTGCTGCTGGGCTACCATGGCACGGCGCACCTCTGCTACTACACTCACCTCACTTACCTGGTTAGAGATGTACATCTTGCGTATCTCATCTTCAACATTCAGGCCATTCAGGAAAACTTCGTTTCGTTTAGTTTTCGGATTATAATGGAAATCCACATCGATGTTATCCAACGCCTCCTTTATTTCTTTAGGGTTGGTAAGCGACACATGATGATCTAGGAAGTATAATGTAACCGCACGGTACATAGCGCCAGTATCAATATAAGCATAGCCAAGGGCCGCTGCCACCATTTTTGCCGTAGTACTTTTACCGCATGAGGAGTAGCCATCGAGTGCGATTACGATCTTCTTCATAAGAGAAAAACTAATAGGAGGTTAATTTGAGTCGCAAGGGCAGGGTTGGTTACCGCGCTTGCTCTTTTTTTGGTACTTAGCCGTTTTTTTCTGCTGAGGTGTTTTGGTAGAGCAACCAGCTAATGGACCGGTAGCCAGAATGCCCGCTAAAATCAGATATGAAATATACTTTCTCAAAACGACAGAATTTAATGCAAATATAAAGTAATTTACCGTTTCAAGCCTTACAGCTAGGCAATAAATCACAACAAAAACATAGTACCATGCATGCAGACTTTTCCGTTTCCGGACATATTATAGACATACAGCAACAAGAAATCTACACTGGCACTGTTCATGTTTCAAACGGCCACATTTCTAAAATAGTTCGTGAGGCAACAGAGAGCGGCAATTATATTTTACCGGGTTTTGTTGATGCCCATGTGCACGTAGAAAGTTCTATGCTGGTGCCCTGTGAGTTTGCCCGGCTGGCTGTTCCGCACGGTACGGTGGCTACTGTTTCGGACCCACACGAGATTGGCAACGTGCTTGGCCTGGAGGGTGTGGAGTACATGATTGAGAACGGCAACAAGGTGCCTTTCAAGTTTTACTTTGGTGCCCCATCTTGTGTTCCAGCCACTCCTTTCGAGACTGCCGGCGCAGAGATAACGGCTGCCGATATCGAGAAATTGTTTCAGCGCGATGAAGTAAAGTATTTGGCTGAGATGATGAACTGGCCCGGTGTCCTGAACCGCGACCCGGATGTGATGGAGAAGATCGCCCTGGCACAAAAGTATAACAAAGCTGTAGACGGACACGCGCCGGGCTTGAGAGGCGAACAGGCAGCACAGTACGCAGCAACCGGTATCACCACCGACCACGAATGCTTTACCGCTGAGGAAGCCTTAGACAAACTGGCCGTTGGCATGAAGATACTCATACGTGAGGGAAGCGCCGCCAAAAATTTTGAGGCACTAATCCCGTTGTTGCCTGAACACTACCAAAACATCATGTTCTGCTCCGACGACAAGCACCCCGACAACCTGGTGGAGGGGCACATAAACCTGCTGGTAAAACGCGCGCTGGTAAAAGGCAACGACCTGTTTCATGTATTACGGGCAGCATGTGTTAATCCGGTGCTGCACTACAAACTAGATGTAGGCCTGCTGCGCGAAGGTGACCCAGCCGATTTTATACTAATTGATAACCCAGACAACTTTAACATACAAGCTACCTACATCAACGGCCAGCTGGTAGCGGAGCAGGGCAAGTCTAAAATAGAATTTACACCAAGCAACGAGATCAACAACTTTAACACCGATACGAAAGTAGCACAGCAGTTCGAGGTTCCTTTGGGCGATGCAAACAAAATTAGAGTAATCGAAGCTTATGATGGGCAACTGATTACAAAAGAAGTATGGGCTGCACCAAAGGTACACAATGGCTTTATAGTATCGGATGTGGAGCATGATGTGCTTAAAATGGCTGTGGTAAACCGCTACGAAAACACTATTCCGGCTGTGGCCTTTATTAAAAATGTAGGCTTAAAAGAAGGCGCCATTGCCTCCTCTGTGGGCCACGACTCGCATAATATTATTGCTGTGGGCGTAGATGATGAAAGTATAGCCAGAGCCGTTAACCTGATCATACAGGCAAAAGGCGGAGTAGCAGCTGTAGGTTTGGGAAAAGAAGAGTTGCTACCGCTACCGGTGGCAGGCATCATGTCGGCGCAGGATGGCTACAAAGTGGCACAAGCTTATTCGGCTATAGATAAAATGAGCAAAGAAATGGGCAGCAAACTGGAGTCTCCGTTCATGACGCTTTCGTTTATGGCGTTGCTGGTTATACCTTCGCTTAAGCTAAGCGACAAAGGTTTATTTAACGGAGATGCCTTTCAGTTCGTACCAGTAGCAGAGTAGCACTATAGCAAAGTATAAATCTAGTTGGCCTTGCAGGGCTGCGGTAAATGGAGGAGCTTATCCTTTTTCTGGTTGGCGTTTTAGTTAGCGCATTCGGTACGATCATTGGGTTTGGTGGCGGGGTGTTTATGGTGCCTATCCTCATCATCTTCTTCGGCTTTAATATTGAGATTGCTATCGGCTCTACCATGGCAGCCTTAGTGCCGGCCTCTGTCATTGCCTCTGCATTTAACCTCCGCGATAGAAGTATAGATTATGTGGTAGGCACACTGATACAGTTGCCGGCTGTAGCCGGTACGGTGATAGGAGCATTTATGGTAGCCTTTATGCCCGTGTTTAAGTTGCAGTTTATTTTTGCGCTTTTTGTAGTTGCCATAGGGGCCACTATGTTTGCTCCCAAAAAGAAAAAAGCAAGATCTAAGCGCTCTGGTGTCATGTATCGCATGCGCAGAGTACCCACTTCCTTTATCCGCAAAAACAGGGCTAAGCATTTGGCATACAGAATTAACGGAGGCTTAGTATCGGCTTTCGGTTTTATATCAGGCATTATGGCAGGCTTATTTGGCATTGGCGGCGGCTTCGTGCAAACTCCGGCTATGATCAAGCTCTTCCGGATACCGCCTCAAATTGCCACCTCTACCTCGCTATTTATACTTGTTATTACCAGCTTTACCGGCCTTATAAGCCACTTTTTGCTAGGCAACGTTATCTGGAGCCGCTGCCTGCCTTTAGTAGCAGCTTTTGCCCTTGGTGCTGTTGGTGGCAACATCATCAAGAAAAGAAGAAGCCCTCAGGGCCTCAAGATGGAGAAGTTAATTGGTATAGGTCTTTTTCTTGCAGGATTTGGCGTACTGCTCAACATGGCGATTAAGTCTAATTTTGGATTCTCATTTTAAGCTGGGAATTTATATTGACGGCATAACTGCTGAGATCATAAAAATAAGAAAGCCAACTGCTGTCGCGGTTGGCTTTCTTATTTTTATACTTTATCTGGCCTAGCTTTCAAAGTGCTTATCCAGCAGGTTCTTTACTTTTTCTATACTCAGCGGTTTTGTAAGATACTCCGCAGCATAACGCTTTGATGTTTCTGTATCCTGTGGGTGCGTCGAGCTTGTCAACACGGCCATTACTATATTCTTCCTGAATTCCGGATCAAGACGTTCATACAGGTCCAACATCTCAAAACCATCCATCACGGGCATATTGATATCCAGAAAAATCAGCTCGGGCTGGAAGTAGTCCCGATTGGTTAAGTCATAGTTCTGGTTGCTGATGTTATACAAATAATCGAATGCCTGTTTGCCATTAACGAAGGAACGTATATTATCTGTTACCTCCAGTTTTTCTAACAAACGGCGGTTCAGGAAATTTGTCGTTTCATCATCATCTATGAGTAGTACTCCTGATAACTTTTTCATGGCAGAAATTTACACTATAACTATTGCTTGCAACACCTGAATTCAGGTTGCATCGAAAAAGCAAGTATAACAAATCTATACATAAATACTTAAAATGTAAGAAGTATCTACAGTATAAAAGTCCTATTGCTTTTTACGCTTAACTAAAAAGGCCTGAACTACACATCCAGGCCTTTCCAGATTATATTTTATGTTAATTTAGTCGATATAACCTTGGGCACGCATCCAATCGTCGTTGTAGATTTTGCCAAGGTAACGGGTACCGTGGTCTGGCAACAGGATTACCACCACATCTTTTTCTGTCAGGTTATTTTCACGAACATACTCCAATGCACCGTATACAGCCGTACCGCACGACCAGCCTACAAATAAGCCTTCCTCTTTTGCCAGTCTTCTAGTCATCACGGCGCCATCCTTGTCCGTTACTTTCACAAACTGATCGATAACGTCAAAATCTACGTTCTTTGGCAGAATATCTTCACCGATACCCTCTGTGGCATACGAGTAAATCTCGTTCTCGTCAAAAATCCCTGTTTCTTTATACTTCTTGAAAACAGAGCCGTAGGTATCGATGCCGATTGTCTTTATTTCCGGGTTCTTCTCCTTCAGGTACCTTGAAATACCGGTAACTGTGCCGCCTGTTCCTACACCAGTAATAAAGTGCGTAATTTTTCCTTCCGTCTGCTCCCAAATTTCCGGACCAGTAGTCTCATAGTGAGCTCTCCAGTTAGACATGTTGTCATATTGGTTCGGGTAAAAAGAGTTCGGGATTTCCTCGTTCAGGCGCTTGGCAACAGAGTAATATGAATCTGGATGGTCCGGTGACACATTTGTTGGGCACACTATTACCTCAGCTCCTACTGCACGCAGGATATCCATTTTCTCTTTGCTTTGCTTATCTGCCAGGGTAAAAATACACTTATAACCTTTGGCGATGGCAGCCAGCGCAAGGCCCATACCTGTGTTGCCCGATGTTCCTTCTATAATAGTACCGCCTGGCTTAAGTATACCGGCTTTCTCGGCATCCTCTATCATTTTAATTGCCATACGATCCTTAACAGAGTTGCCTGGGTTCAGGTACTCTACTTTGGCCAAAATGGTAGCCTTAACATCTTTAGAAACGTTATTAAGCTTTACTAAGGGTGTGTTACCGATTGCCTCGGTAATATGATTCAAATATTTCATTAAGCTCAGTTTTTGAATTTGGTGCAAAGGTAAGAATTTAAAAATAAATGCAGTAAAGCATAGTATTTAACCTATACTTTTTAGAAACTTATACTTTACAAGCTTATGCTGTTACAGAAGCCCGCATTAAAACCATATTCTGCTGCAATTGGTTGCAGCGTATTTTGCAGCCATACCTAATTAACAGACCAATAGCTACATCTTGTTCCGGCCATAACCATGGTAGCTTTGTATATTAGCATTAACTATTTTTTGTATGCCCCACAAAAAAGCCTATTTTTGCACATCCTTATAGTACGACTTGTTTATACAAACTAAAAAAGATACACATGAGTGTTTTAGTAAATAAAGATTCGAAAGTGATCGTGCAGGGCTTTACAGGCTCAGAAGGTTCTTTCCACGCATCTCAGATGATTGAGTACGGCACAAACGTTGTAGGTGGCGTTACTCCGGGTAAAGGTGGCAACAACCACTTAGACCTGCCGGTATTTAACACAGTAGCTGAAGCTGTAAAAAGAACCGGTGCTGATGTATCTATCATTTTTGTACCGCCGGCTTTTGCTGCTGACGCTATTATGGAAGCTGCGGACGCAGGCATTAAAGTTATCGTGTGTATTACAGAAGGTATTCCTGTAAAAGACATGGTGGCTGCTAAAAACTACATCAAGTCTAAAAATGTAACGCTTATCGGACCAAACTGCCCGGGTGTTATTACGCCAGGAGAGGCGAAGGTTGGTATTATGCCAGGTTTCGTGTTCAAATCAGGTCGTATCGGCATCGTGTCTAAGTCTGGTACTTTAACTTACGAGGCTGCAGATCAGATTGTGAAAGCTGGTCTTGGTATTTCTACTGCGATCGGTATCGGTGGCGACCCAATTATTGGTACGCCTACAAAAGATGCGGTTCAGCTACTGATGGAAGACCCTGAGACTGACGCGATTGTGATGATCGGTGAGATTGGTGGTAACTATGAGGCAATGGCTGCTCAATACATCAGCGAAACTGGTAACAAGAAACCAGTAGTTGGTTTCATTGCTGGCCAAACTGCTCCAGCTGGTCGTCGTATGGGCCACGCAGGTGCTATTGTTGGCGGTGCTGACGATACGGCTGCTGCTAAAATGAAGATCATGCGTGAGAACGGAATCCACGTAGTAGAGTCTCCTGCCGAAATCGGTGAGGCGATGGTAAAAGCGCTACAGGAAGCTGGCATCTCTGCTTAACCTGAAAAATATACTTACAAAGTATAAAACATTAAAAAGGCTGCCCTGTAAAGGCAGCCTTTTTAATGTTTTATACTTCTGTTTAGAGTAAGCATTACGTACGCCTTAGCTCAGGAAAGCATTTAGCATCCAAAGCGTCTTCTCATTCTCGTTTATATCTTCGCTTATTAAAGCCACGGTACCTTCATCGCCAGTTTCTGCGGCCATACTTAATATCTCCCGCTCCAGGCTAAGCAGCAGTGTCAGGTTTTCGTGCGTAGCTCTAACAGTTTCTACATCGCCGCTTAAGTTGCCTTTCTCTTTTATACTTGCCACGCGTACATAGTCTGAAAAAGTATGTAGTGGCGTTTGTCCTATCGTCAGGATACGCTCTGCAATTTCATCTATCCGTGTAAGAGCTGTATTGTACAACTCCTCAAACTTAGCATGCAGCTGGAAGAAGTGCACACCCTTTATGTTCCAATGGAAACCGCGCAGGTTCTGATAATATAAATGATAATTAGCCAGTAGTTCGTTTAGCCTCTCTCCTATTTCTTTACTGTCGGTTTTCTGTAATCCGATTTGAGTTAACTTATCCATAGTTATTTTTTACTTGTGAATGTTCTTAGTGTGTTTCAAAAATGTTTAAACTTGCTTTATAAATCAAATTGATATAATTTATACTATCATTCATAAACACTATAAATCAAATTTATACTTGCCTTAGCCACAAGTTTAGTATACTCTTCTCTATAAAAAAATGACATTAGTACAGTTAGAATATTTGGTAGCCGTAGATACACACCGGCATTTTGCCACCGCCGCCGAGCACTGCTTTGTTACGCAGCCTACGCTAAGTATGCAGCTACAGAAGCTGGAAGAAGAACTTGGAGTGCAATTGTTTGACCGTAGCCGTGTGCCTGTTAGACCAACTGAGATAGGCAAAGAGATTATAGCACAGGCGCGCATTGTTCTGGCAGAGTCTAAAAAGATTCAAGAAATAGTGCAGGACCAAAAGCAGGACCTATCCGGTGAGTTGAAGATTGGAGTAATACCGACACTGGCACCGTACCTGATTCCGCTGTTCATTACCAGCTTCCTGCAGAAACACCCCAACGTGCATGTGGTGGTACAAGAAATGCTAACGCATGAGATAGTAGAAAAACTAAAACACGAACTGCTGGATGTAGGCCTGCTGGTTACACCACTTGAAGATAAAAGTATAAAAGAATTACCTCTTTTTTACGAAGCATTTGTGACCTATATAAACCCTAACCACCCGCTGGCTAATCAAAAAAGTATAAAACCAGATCAGTTGGATATGGATGAGCTTTGGGTGCTAAATGAAGGTCATTGCTTCCGAAGCCAGGTATTAAATATTTGCAACCGGGGAGGTGGCTCAGCCTCGCCAAGCAGCAACTTAGACTATAAAAGTGGGTCTTTGGAAACACTAAAGCGCATTGTAGAAACACAGCATGGCCTTACGCTACTGCCGGAGCTATCGGTGCTGGAGATGCCAGATTCTAAGCGCCAGCTGGTACGTTTATTTCAGGAGCCACAGCCACTGCGTGAGGTAAGTCTTGTGGTGCATCGCAGCTTCTTAAAAAAGAAATTGATAGAGGCGCTTCAGCAGGAAATACTAGCCGCACTGCCAGAAGACATCCGAAACAGGAAAAAGGAGCAGGTAGTGCCGGTTGGCTAATCTCTATTAGTGATTAATGTATTTAATCAATTGCGGAAAAAAATTCTATCGATTCGATTCACTTACTCTATGGTCAAAAAGAAACCGCCTGCCACAGAAGTAGCAGGCGGTTGATCCTTAATTTATACTTAAGCTAAAAAATTACTTGGCGTAGCTGATGGCGCGCATCTCACGGATAACCGTAATTTTGATCTGCCCAGGATACTGCATTTCTTTCTCGATCTTTTGCGAGATGTCGAAAGAAATTTGTGCTGCCTTGTCATCAGAAACGTTGTCTGCATCTACCATTACACGTAGCTCACGGCCAGCTTGGATGGCATAGCACTGGTTTACACCTTCAAATGAGATAGCAGTTTCTTCCAGTTCCTTCAGACGCTTGATGTAAGACTCCATAATCTCGCGGCGTGCACCTGGTCTTGAACCGGAAATAGCATCGCAAGCCTGTACTAATGGAGAAATCATTGCAGTCATTTCCACCTCATCGTGGTGGGCACCAATGGCATTGCAAACATCCGGATGCTCTTTATACTTTTTGGCAAGCTCCATACCGATGATCGCGTGCGGCAATTCTGGTTCGTCTGGGGTTACTTTACCAATATCGTGTAGTAAGCCGGCGCGTTTTGCATGCTTCACATTCAGGCCAAGCTCTGCAGCCATCGTAGCGCAAAGGTTAGCCACTTCACGTGAGTGCTGCAGCAGGTTCTGGCCATAAGACGAACGGAAACGCATACGTCCTACCATCTTGATCAGCTCCGGGTGCAGACCGTGGATGCCAAGATCAATGGCAGTACGCTCACCGATCTCTACAATCTCTTCCTCAATATTTTTACGGGTTTTAGATACAACCTCCTCAATACGAGCCGGGTGTATACGACCATCAGCTACCAGGCGGTGCAACGACAGACGCGCAATCTCACGGCGAACCGGATCAAAGCCAGAGATGATAATCGCCTCAGGAGTATCATCTACAATGATCTCGACACCAGTTGCAGCCTCTAGTGCACGAATGTTACGGCCCTCACGACCAATAATTTTACCTTTAATATCGTCGCTTTCGATGTTGAATACCGACACGCAGTTCTCAATAGCGTGCTCAGCTGCTGTGCGCTGAATGGTTTCGATAACGATCTTCTTAGCTTCTTTGGTAGCGGTAAGCTTAGCCTGTGCTACAATGTCTTTGATGTGCGATGATGCCTGTGTCTGGGCCTCGTTCTTAAGCGCCTCTACCAGCTGCTCACGCGCCTCGGCTGCAGTAAGTCCGGCAATTTTCTCCAGTTGTCCAACAACCTCCTCGTGCTGCTGCTCAACTTCGTCTTTGCGCTTCTTCAGGTGCTCCAGCTGCGTGTTCAGGTGCTCTTTTTCTTTGTGCAGTTCGTTTTCTTTGCGCTTCACCTCCTCCATCTGCTTGGAAACGTGCTGCTCGCGCTGCTTCACTTTGTTCTCGTTCTGGATGATGATGTTTTTCTTCTTGTTCATCTCATCCTCGAACTCCGACTTCAGCTTCAGAGACTTTTCTTTCGCCTCCAGAATACGGTCTTTCATGATGCTCTCGCCGTTGATCTCGGCTTCGCGAATGATGTTTTTAGCACGCTGGCGCGCGGCATCCTCCTGCTGCTTGTACACCTTTTGCAGCAGCGAACGGCCAATGTATACGCCCACTCCGAGCGCTACGACGGCCGTTACTATAATATAAAGGATATTGGGCATAACTATAAGTTTTATGGTTGATAAAAACGTACAGCCGGTGCCTGCAAAAAGATAGGGATAAGGCTCAGGGCCCTAAACGAAAGTATAAGCTATATCTGAAGTATAAATTTACTCTATAGCCTATTTATTTGTCGATGACAGGAGATCGTCGAGTACGTTAAGTTGCTGGCCCACTTTAGCGAGGTGAGCAGATTTCTCTTCCTCCATCTTTAGCTTCTCCACCATGGTTTCAAAAGCTACCATAGCCAGCAGATCTTGCTTGTCCTGGATACCGAACTGGTCCTTAAAAAAACGTAGGCGCTCGTTCAGTAATTTCCCGACAACTCTTAATCTTTCCTCTTCCTCCTCTTTTACCCGCATCGGATACTCGCGTTCCGCGATGCGAATCTTTATAGATAATTCACCCATCCGTTGCGTCTTTTATGGTGATGCTTACTCTGCTTAAGCTTTCTAATCCAGCTCTAAAGGAGCTTTATTAGCTGATGCTTAATCTTGTAAGTAAGCGATACACTTATCGATTTCTCTAATGTATTCGTTTAGTTTGAGCTTTAACTCTGTCGAATTTGCAGGATTTCCTGCTATCGCATCTACAATTTTAACAATATTATCCTGATTTTGAAAATTTTTTATTTGCAGCTCTTTCTCTTCTACCACACCTTCCAGAAATTTAATTTCATCCTGGGCCTGCGCCAGCTTCTGCTGCACATCGGCGTAGCGTGAGATCAGCTTGCGAAGTTTATCTTCAATATGCTGGAGTTGTTGTAATTGCGCTTCCTTTGCCATAACACTATTTGCGGATAAAAGCTCCCAGTTGTTTCTCAAATTGCTGCATCAGGCGATTCATCACACTATCAATCACCTTATCGGTCAGGGTTTGCTGTTTATCCAGCAACGTGAAGCTAACGGCGTAGGCTTTCTTGCCTGCCTCTATTTTGTCGCCTTCATACACGTCAAACACGTTCACATCCTGCAGCAGTTTACGCTCGGTGCGCAGGGCAATCTGTTTTACCTGATCAAAGGTTATATTTTTGTCCAGTACCAAAGAAAGGTCGCGTTGTACTTCCGGGAACTTCGGCAGCTCTTCGGCTACCAGCTTGTTTTTATACTTCTTCAGCAGGTAATCCCAGTTTAGCTCGGCATACCATACCTGCTCTTTTACCTCCATAAACTTGCAAAGCCCAGCATCCAGCAAACCCAGTCGGGCTATTTCGGTGCCGTTTTTCTGGTAAGAGATACCCTGGCGCATGTAGTTGTTCTGCTCCAGGTTCTGTACTTCAAACTCAGCGGCATTTAACTTGCGCAGCACATTCTGCACCACACTTGCCAGGTCGTGGAAAGCGGTTTTCATACTTGGCTGTTTCCAGCTTTCGGCAGTTACATTGCCTGCCATATAAAGGGCAAGCTTGCGGCTTTCTTTATACTCACCGTCTATCTGCTCGTATACTTTACCCAATTCTACCAGCTTAAGGTCGCGCTGACGGCGGTTAATGTTGCGGCGCAGCACCTCCAGGCCAGAGAAAACCATACTTTTACGCAGAACGTCCAAGTCTTCAGAGTTATAGTTCAGCACTTTTACCAAACTCTCTACCTCTGCATCGCCAGCTGGCTTGTAATAATTGGAGTTGGTAATAGAATTAGTGATGATCTCGCTGAAACCGTTGGCAGTGATGTAGTTCATGATGGTGTCTGTCACATCTTCAGCGTACGGCGTAGCGAACTTGGCCAGAAAAGTAGTACCCAGGTTCTCGTCCATCTCGATGTTGTTGAAGCCGTAGATGCGCAGAATCTCTTCCACTATGTCTGCCTCGCGGGTAACATCCACTTTAAACGGCGGCACCGACAGGGTTAAATCTGTTTCAGTTTCTCTTATAATCTCGATGCCCAGCGATGTAAGTATACTTTTGATACGCTCCACACCAATGTGCTGGCCAATCAAAGTATGGGTACGCTCAATGTTCAGCTCAATTTCGCGGTTCTGGATCGGTGTCGGATACACATCCACTACCTCAGAAGACACTTCGCCACCTGCAATTTCCTGCACCAGCAAAGCAGCACGCTTTAAGGCAGTAATTACCATGTTAGGGTCGGTACCACGCTCAAAACGGAAAGAGGCATCGGTTTTTAAACCATGCGCCATACCTGTACGGCGAATCCAATCCGGAGAGAAGTATGCGCTTTCGATGAAAATACTGGTTGTTTCTTCAGACACGCCGGAGTCCTCTCCACCAAACACGCCGCCTATCGCCATTGGGCCTCCCGCGTCGCAGATCATCAGGTCAGTTGCTTTTAGTTTGCGCTCTATACCATCTAAGGTTTTAAGTACAGAACCTTCTGGCAGCGTTTTAACTATGATTTTACCGCCTCTGATCTTATCTGCATCAAAAGCGTGTAGCGGCTGCCCCAGTTCGTGCAGCACATAATTTGTAATATCTACTATGTTGTTAATTGGAGAAAGATCGATAGCACGCAGGCGCTTCTGCAGCCACTCCGGCGACGGTCCAACTTTTAAACCTGTTATAGTTACACCAGCATAGCGCGGACAGGCTTCTGTGTTCTCCACCTCTACTGCAATAGGCTTGGAGGTATTATTTACTTTAAAAGCATCTGTAGCCGGAAGTACAGCCGGCATATCTAGCAAAGCTTGCAGGTCGCGGGCGACTCCATAATGCGAAGCGGCATCAGCACGGTTTGGTGTTAAACCAATCTCAAACACTTTATCAGAGCCTAACCCAAAGAACTCAGCAGCCGGTGTTCCGTTTGGCAGGTCGGTATCGAGCACCATAATGCCGGCATGCGACGTACCAATGCCAATTTCATCCTCGGCACAGATCATACCTTCCGACACCTGGCCACGAATCTTAGACTTCTTGATCTTAAAGGATTCTCCGCCTGCTGGGTAAAGTGTGCTGTTTACGGTTGCCACTACCACGCGCTGACCAGCCGCCACATTGGGAGCACCACACACGATCTGGCTTGGTGCACCATTGCCAATATCTACAGTGGTCAGACTTAGCTTATCTGCATCCGGATGACGCTCACAAGTAAGCACCTCTCCCAGCACAATGCCTTCTAAACCGCCCTGCACCTGGTCAAAAGTATGAATAGCCTCTACCTCCAGGCCTGCGCCTGTTAATAAAGCACCTACTTCTTCTGCGGGTTTATCTGTATGTATAAGTTGTTTAAGCCAGTCGAATGATATCAGCATGTTATTGTTCTGTGTCTGTTAAAGTATAGCTTCTGTAGCAAAAGCCAATGTTCTCCAAAATTAAACATTATTCTGTTTAGTGTCGCAAGGGAGGGGAAATTATGATGATGGTTTATAGTTGGTGAAGTAAATTAAGCAATAGTAACTCTGCTATTCTATCGAGATGGTTTTACTCCTTAGTGTTACATGACTATACTTTCTGCTATTCTATTGAGCTAACTTTCATCCTCAGTCTTAGTTGCGTCTTGTTTCATCTCTGGCTTTGGTGTGCTCAAGGCCGCAAAGCCTCGTCCTCGGGCATCGCGCTGTCTATTGAAGCTGCTCCGGGGGTAGGGGCCCTCTTTTAGCTGCGCTGCGGGCTGCCTCACTCCGTTCGGCACCGCAACAATAGAAGGCGCTCAACCCAAGGACTGGGAAGGACACTTCTTAGCTAGCGGCTGTTGCGATTGGAGACAAAGTATAAATAACCGTTGATACTATAAAATGACGGCCTTAGCCAGGTGCACAAACGACGGTCCACTGTCTGAGCGTTCAGCGAGTTTGGAGCGTCTTGACTTTTTTGCCTACTTTTTGTGTCAAGACAAAAAGTAGGGCCCAGCCGGCCAGGCGAAAAGCCTGCAAAAAGTAGACACGTTTCATTCAGGAGAGGTTTCTTTTCATAGCCATTACTTAACCTCCCTTCTACCAAGATCCTTACAGGATGACAACAAAAGAGGAAATGATACTTCTGCAAGCTCAAAGAAAGATCAGAATCGATTCGGGAGAGGAACTAGGAGTGATTGGTATCGGCGCTGCAATCACGGGGACAAGGATGTCCCTGCAGATTGGTCCGAAACTGTGAAGCCCCGAACAGCAGAGATAATCTAATTCTGTATTATAGATAGGCGAGTCTGAAGACTCGCACCCACCCAAAGTCACGGGCTAGATACCCGCGCCAGTATCAGGAGCAAAAAAAACTCCCTCCCCTATTTTTAGGAGGGCTGGGGAGGGGTTACTCAGGCTTCTCGTACGTCTTCTCCCCTGCCGGAATGGCTATACTTAAGAAGTTATCCTTTGGCGGCACCGGGCAAACATATTCCGGATTATAAGCGCAGAAAGGGCTGTAGGCGCGGTTAAAGTCCAGCACAACGGTTTTGGCTCCCTCCTCAAAAGGTACATCCATGTAGCGGCCACCACCATAAGTCTCGAAACCATTGGTTTTATCGGTAAACGGCACGAACAGCTGATCTTTTTTTTCGCTTAGTTTTTTGTAGAGCGTGAGCTGTTGCGGCCCCCCTTGTACTTCAAATTTGGCTAAAGCGTATCGCAGGTACGGTTCGTAGCTGCCATTGGTAAGTGGCATTAGCAAGGTATCCTGCTTCACCAGCTGCTCTACCTCTGCCCTAATGCGGTAATCCAGGTTTGGCTCGTAGTATATCAGATTCTTAAAATTACGCCGCTCATCATCACTCAAAGGAGAATTAGCCTGGCCTCTGAATGAAAGATCTTTGTCTTCACGCTCTTTTAACAAAGGCTTCGTGTAGTTCTCCTCGTTAAAAAAGGCATCCTTCATAAAATAGAAAAGCACCAGCACCACGCCGGCAAGTATGATCAGCTTATGAGCTCGTTTCATGATTGGCAATGTTTATACTTGCAAAGGTCGGAAATTTTTGATGAGGATGTAAGTATAAATTGTGCAGGAGGTTCTGCTTTTACTTTAGATTTAAAAGTGGTAACTAGTATGTGGGATCTGGCTTATACTATTGTTACTCTTCATTTATGAGATTAATCTATACACTTATACTTTTCTTGGTCGCTATACAGCAAGCCATAGCTTGCACGTGTACATCACCGCCCACAGTAAAGAAAAACTGGGAATGGTCTAATCAGGTATTTTTGGGCCAGGTGGAAAGTGTAAGTCAGTTTTATACATCTTACGGAACACCGGTTACAGCATCGACCATTCGAATATTAGAATCCTTCAAAAGTAAACATCAGGAAGGTACTGCAATGAGAACGTTTATAAGTTACGGGTCAGGTTCTTGCGATTTTGACTTCGAAAACGGACAGAAGTATCTCATTTATGCAGATGAAAATCCTGACGATAGTTTTCTTAGATCTTCTTATTGCTTAAGGACATCTTTACTATCTAATGTCTCAGAAAATGAGTTAGAAGAACTCAGAGAACTTAATAAGAATACAACAACTTTGAAAGAGCACAATACGGGTGCGCCTAAACTAGATGTTTATAGACAATTAGAGGATCAAGAGCGCGAATTAACCACTTTAAGGGAGCTACAGGGGCAAAGTACTCACATCTTTAGTCTTTTTGTGTATGTAGGTTCAGCAATTATTACCATTCTGA
>NZ_JBBKTR010000011.1:0-163562 GCF_037892465.1 Pontibacter sp. H249
TTCTGATTATACTTCTGTTTGTGCTTTGGAGAAAAACGAAAAGCCAAAAATCTAGCACCAACTAATTCCTCTCTTTCTGTTGATCTAAAATATCCTGCTTCGGCTGTTAATCTTACGTTATATTCCCTCCCCACAACCCTCCCTCCCTATCTTCAGTTTGTAAGCATATAGAGCTTAGTGTTTACAAACCATGCCCAAGCAACAGAAGACAGACTACAACCACCTGATAGAGCAGCTGGAGCAGCTATATGAGCAGGCAATTGCGCTGGAGAAAAAATTTGCCCCTACGTTAGAGAAAATTGCTCCGGAATTTAAAAAGAGTGCCAAAAACCTGTTGCACTACCTGGCCTTACGCCACAACGACATCCGGGAACTACAGCAGCAGTTGGCGGAACTAGGCCTTTCTTCGCTGGGCCGTGCAGAGGGGCATGTGCTGGCAAGTTTGCAGGCGGTACGAAAGCAACTGTGCCATTTAGCAGTATGCGAGGCAGCGCCAAAGCACCTGGCGGTGTCGTTTAACGAGAACAAACAGCTGCTCGCCACGCATACAGAAGACCTGCTTGGCCCTAAGCCTAAAAAGCGTGGCACCACCATTATGGTTACCCTCGCCGCCGATATGGTAGAGGAGTATGAGCTGATCGTAAGAATGATGAAGGCAGGCATGAACTGTGCCCGCATAAACTGCGCCCACGATAACGAAAAAGTATGGCTGAAGATGGTGCAACTGATCCGGCAGGCAGAAAAAGAAACCGGCATCAGTTGCAAAATACTCATCGACCTGATGGGACCTAAGCTGAGAACAGGACCGTTAAAGGAAGGGCCGAAGATGCGTGCCATACACCCGGTGCAGAACGATTTAGGACAGGTAATGGAAGCCGCGAAAGTATGGTTAGCCCCAGCTGGCGCCGAACCACCTAAAAACATGGACGCTGTACTTCCGGTAGATGCCGATTGGGTGGCACAGCTGCTGGAGAACGACCGGATAAACTTCAAGGACACCCGTGGCCGAAAACGCACCTTCCGGGTGGTCCGGAAAGAGGATAATGGCTGTGTGGCACATCTTTTCAAAACGTCCTACATTGTTACCGGCACCGAGCTGAAAGCCAAAAGTAAATCGGTTGCCGACAGGACGACCAAAGTAGGCGACCTGCCTGCCGTATACTCACCACTTATACTTAAAAACGACAGCATGCTGGTGCTAACCAAGGAGCAGATACCCGGAGAGCCTGCCCAATACGATGCAAAAGGCCACATGGTGCAGCCTGCACATATTGCCTGCACACTACCTGAGGTGTTTGATCAGGCCAAGGCTGGCCAGCCTATACTTTTTAACGACGGCAAAATTAGCGGCGTTATTGAGGAGGTAAGCAAAGAGAAGCTGCTCGTTAAAATTACCTCTGCCAACGAAACAGGCAGTAAGCTTCGTGCCGACCAGGGTATAAATCTGCCAGAAAGTAATCTGCATATACAAGGCTTAAGTGAGAAAGACAAACACGACTTACAATTTATAGCCCGCCACGCCGACATCGTAAACCTGTCTTTTGTGAGTCACCCGGAAACAGTAGAGGCCCTGCACCAGGAGCTTAAGAAACTGAAAGCAAAAAAGCTGGGCGTGATGCTGAAGATCGAAACGAAAGAGGGATTCAGGAACCTGCCCCACCTGTTGTTAACAGCCATGCAATGCTACCCAGCTGGTATTATGATAGCACGCGGCGATTTAGCAGTAGAGTGCGGCTGGGAACGCTTGGCAGAGGTGCAGGAAGAGATTCTTTGGCTTTGCGAGACAGCGCATATCCCTGTAGTATGGGCCACCCAGGTACTCGAAACTTTATCCAAGAAAGGGCGCCCATCCAGGGCCGAGATAACCGATGCAGCCATGGCCCAACGCGCAGATTCTGTAATGTTGAATAAAGGTCCGTATGTTGTACAGGCCATCGAAATGCTGCATGATATTTTAGTGCGCATGCAGGAACATCAGAATAAGAAAACCTCTATGCTGCGTAGCCTGCATGTATCCAACCTAGCATCACAGCCCTAAGCCAGATCAATAACATCTTATATGCTTTTTAAGCACATAATTACACATCTTTCTGAATTTCAATGGTTTTATAAAAACTTTTATTAAATTTACACATATAACACCCCTGTAAAGTACTAAATATACTCATTAATGATTGATTTAGTATTTGCGCTTAGTAAAGGTTTGTTCAACGCATAAGTAGTAATATGAGACCGAGAACACTTGAAAAGCTGCTTTACAAGGCAGCCATTTTGTTGGTAATTGCAGGAGCTTTTATTAGATTTATACATGCCCCGGACAGTAACACTGGCTTATACCTGATATTAGCCGGACACGCAGCCGGGGTTGCTGGTATTCTGCTGTACATGAAGCATGCAAACGAGCAGGACCGCCAGCACCACAATACAGAAACAAAGCAATATGAAAACAACTAATCTCTCCTCTGTTAAATACCTGATCGCCCTGTGCATATTTGCCTGTAGCTTTGGCGCCTATGCGCAAACCCCTTCAAAATCAGACATAAAAGTTTATACCCGATCCGAATCTCAAAACCCACTTGTGATTTTAAACGGGAAGGAAACAGCCATGGGCGCCTTTGTATTGGAGCCGGATAAGATCAAAAGTATAGATATACTCAAAGATCAGAAAGCCACAGCAAAGTATGGCGACAAGGCGAAAGAAGGCGCCGTGATTATTACTCTGAAGGAGCAGGTAGAGCTGAGCAGATTAGCTGTACTATATGCACATTTCGAGGTGCCGGCAGCGCAGCAACAGTTAAAAGTTGCCATTGATGGTAAAATGGTACAAAAGCCGGAGCTGCTGTTAGTAGAGCTTGCTTCTGTAAAAAAAGTAGAAGTGGCTACTGCCGATAATCCTTTTGTAGAGGGTGGCGAGGAGAAGTACCTGAACCTCGTTACAAAATAAAACCAGCCACCTACCTGTAAGCGTACAGCTGTGCATGGCAAGTATAAAATCAGTAGCGGTTATACTTTTGCTAACAATTTTCAGCATGAGTGTAACCGCTAAATCATACTACATCAGCAGCACCGGCAACGATCAGAATACCGGCCTCTCACCTGTTAGTGCGTGGCGCAGCATCAGCAAAGTTAACAGCCATAGGTTCAACCCCGGCGACTCTATACTTTTTGAGGGAGAGCAGGTTTTCCAAGGTAGTTTGTACTTTCATAGAGATAATCTGCAGCAGGGAACACACCCTGTACTTATCAGCTCTTTTGGCCCAGGCAAAGCAACCATAGCCCCCGACACCAGCTATGGCCTGTACGCCTACAATGTTGCTTACCTTGAGATCAGCAAGCTTATACTTTCCGGCAGCGGCTACCAGACTAACCAGAACAGCGGCATCCTGTTTTACAACGATCTCCCTAACAACACCAAGCTACAGCATGTGCGCATCCACGATGTGGAGGTAACAGGCTTTCGGGATGCTGGCATTGCTATTGGCAGTTGGAACGGTAACAGCGGCTACAGCGATGTAAGTATAACAAATGCCGTTGTGCATGCTGTCGGTTCAGAGGGCATCACCAGCTGGGGCTATTTCGATCAGAGAAAGAAAGGTTATTCGCACCAGAGCATCTACGTTGGCAACTGCCATGTGTACAACATTTATGGACTGCAAAAAAAAGACAAGCACAGCGGCAGTGGCATTGTGCTGTCGGATGTAGACGGAGCCACCATTGAGCATTCGGTGGTGCACAGCAGCGGTGCTAACAACCTGCATTGCGGCGGACCTGTGGGCATTTGGGCCTGGGATGCCAATGCGGTTACTATCCAGTTTAACGAAGTATACAACATGCAGGCCGGCAGCGGCTGCGACGGCGGCGGCCTCGACTTAGATGGTGGTACTACCAATTCGGTAATGCAATACAATTACTCCCACGACAACGATGGTCCTGGCTTCCTAGTAGCGCAGTTCGAATGGGCCAGGCCCATGCACCACAACACCATCCGATACAACATCTCGCAAAACGATGGCCGTAAAAACAACTACAAAGGCATCAGTTTATGGGTAGCTGATTTCAATAACAGCGGCGGCATCAATAATCTATACATCCACAACAACACCATTTATGCAGACGGAGCTATAGTACCAACCGGAGGTGGTTTACGCGTAATGAGCAGCGGATTACATAATGTAGAAGTATGGAATAACATCTTTTATACAGAAAACGGCGCCGCACTTTTAGCTGTAGAAGACACAACTAACTTAATTAGCTTTGGTAACAACAGCTTCTACAGTAAGGGTGCACCTCCTAAATTTAATTGGGGTGATAAAACATATACCAGCCTGGAGCAATTACAAAAGGTAACAAGTATGATAACGGCATCAGAACTGTTCATGCGAAAGCCAAAACTTAGGAAAGCAGGTAAAGGAAAAACGATAGGTTACACTGGAGAGTTGGTTTCATCAAAAGCGTATAAGCTAAAAGCACACTCTCCTTTAAATGGTAAAGGCGTATGGCCAGAACAGCTGCAATTTAATCCTGGGCAGCATGACTTCTTCCTGAACCCTTTGCCCCTGAAGAAACCGCTGGACGTGGGAGCACACCAGCGAACCAGGTAGTAAAGCGATTTATACTTAACTTGCCACGTAAACTAAAACTATGGACGGCAGAAAACGATCAAACATAAAGTCCGGCCTCCGGGTAAATATTGTGCTAAAAGAAGACCAGCGCACCGGCGATCTTACTGAAGGTTATGTGCAGGACATCCTCACCAATTCTCCTAATCATCCGCATGGGATTAAGGTTAGGTTAGAGACGGGGGAAGTTGGTAGAGTTAAAGAGATACTTCCTGAGTTATAGAGTTTAGGAGTTATAGGGTTTGGGAGTTAGAGAGTTATTATTTTTTAGCAGCGTTCCTTCTAACGATAGTCAGTATTGCTGTAAGCTCATCTGCTTCTTGCTTTAAGGCAGCTAGAAGTATGGGTTTTATAATTCCACTCTCTTCAAGCATTTCGAGCCAGAAGAGTGACTCATCTGCCTCTTCTAATGCTATGCCAACTTTAGCAGCAAATTCTGCCTTAGATCTTCCCCTGCATGCTGCACGATAATTTGCAGCAACAGATGTAGCAGCACGAAGCAACTGCTTACCCAGAACCTGCGCCTCCGCATCTTTAGGCAAAGCCTGAAAAAGTTTTATCACCCTTAAACCATAAGACTTGGTGCGCGTCTTAAACTGCTCCCCAAACTCATAATTACTCAATCTTCCCCCACTCATATTACTATTTTTCAACTCTCTAACTCCCAAACCCTCTAACTCCTAAACTCACAATAGTCCTTCATCGGCAAAGCTATAATAATCATTATCGGTAAAAATAATGTGGTCCAGCACGGGCAGGTCCAGAAACTGACCTGCTTCTTTCATTTTCTTAGTGAGGGAAATATCGGCGGCGCTGGGTTTAATATTGCCGCTGGGGTGGTTGTGCACCAGGATGATTGAACTAGCCAGCTGCTCCAGCGCCTTCTTAAAGATGATCTTCGGGTCAGCTACGGTACCGGCTACACCACCCGAGCTTATACTTTCTTTCTTCATCACAATGTTGGCACGGTTCAGGAGTATAATCCAAAACTCTTCGTGGGGCAGGTCGAGCAACTGGGGTTTAATATAGTTGTAGATATCGGTAGAGCAGGTGATTTGCGTACGGGCAGCGGCGGCAGTCTCTTTGCGACGGCGGCCCAACTCCAGGGCACTAACAATAGTAATGGCCTTTGCCTCTCCTATGCCTTTGTGCTTCATCAGGTCTTTTACCGAGAGCTTCGCCAGTTCGTTTAAGTCGTTGCCAACTGCAGTAAGTATAAGTTTCGCTACATCCACGGCTGTCAGTTTGGGAGTGCCAGAGCCTATAAGTATGGCTATAAGTTCGGCATCGCTGAGGGCGGCTTTGCCTTTTAGCAGGAGCTTTTCGCGGGGACGGTCTTCTTCGGCCCAAGTTTTAATGTTTAGCGGCTGCACGTATGGCGCATTGGCAGTAGCTTCGGTCTGTTTCACTTACGGTACAAAATTTGATGATAAGAAGATGCTTCTGCAATTATTTTTAAGTAAAATTAGTTCAGGAATAGCAATCGAAGGTTAAACATCTTTTTATTAAAGCAGTTATACTCGCGCAGGCATTGCTCCTGTAGCAGTTTCAAATAAATATGACACAACGAATTTTGAATTTTGGCATCGTCGTCCTGCTCCTTTTCCTGGTCGATTTGTATGTCTTCCAGGCAGTACGAACTGTAACACAGCACTTGGCGCCATTTACACAGCGACTATTACACATTGCTTACTGGGCAATTTTTGCCATAACGGCAGGCACCTTTATACTTGCCTCTGCCACACGCGGCACTCCACCTAGCACATTTCAAACCTACCTGGCCAGCACGCTTTTTATTGTGTTTGCCTCTAAGCTGGTAGTAATAGCCTTTTTAATGGTAGATGATGTATTGCGGGTAGGAAAGCTTGCTATTAACGGCCTGAGCAGCGAAACTTCTTTTGATCCGTCGCGCAGCAAATTTATAAGCCAGTTGGGCCTTGTAGTGGCAGCCATACCGTTGTCTGCTTTTATATATGGCATGGTGAAGGGCGCTTATGACTACCGTGTTAAAAAGGTAACGCTCCGTTTCCCGAACCTGCCACAAGCTTTTGACGGGTATAAAATGCTGCAGATTTCAGATTTGCACACAGGTAGTTTTACCTCCACAGAGCCTTTACAGGAAGCTGTTAAAATTATCAACAAGCAGGAGGCTGACCTGGTATTTTTTACCGGCGACTTAGTTAATAATTTGGCTTCTGAGGTAGAGAATCATATTCCGGCACTAAGCCAGATTAAGGCAAAAGATGCGGTATACTCTGTACTCGGGAACCATGATTATGCCGATTATGTGCGGGAGTGGCCACATCCAACTGCCAAGAAGGAGAACCTGCAGCGCATGATCGAAACGCATTCACAAATGGGGTGGCAGCTGCTGATGAATGAGAACCGCATTATCGAGAAAGACGGTGAAAAGATTGCTGTACTTGGTGTAGAGAACTGGGGCAACAGGGCTGGCTTTCCGAAGTATGGCCGCCTGGAAGATGCTTATAAAGGCACTGAAGGCACACCATTTAAGGTACTCCTCTCCCACGACCCATCTCATTGGGATGGCGAGGTTAACCAAAAGTATAACGATATTGACCTTACGCTTTCGGGCCACACGCACGGCATGCAGTTTGGCGTAAACATACCAGGATTTAAGTGGAGCCCGGTGCAGTATGTATACAAGCAGTGGGCAGGCCTCTACAAAAAAGGGCAGCAGCACCTGTATGTAAATACCGGCCTTGGCTTTATAGGCTATCCTGGCAGGGTTGGTTTCTTACCAGAAATCACAGTTTTTGAGTTAAAGAAAGCTTAATCTTAAGTATCATATTTTGCAAAGAAGCCGGCCAATGTGTCGGCTTTTTTCGTTCTGCGATACTTGCCGGCAGCCTCCATAATCAAACATAACAAGGTACAGGACGTAATAAACTGAAGTAAAACTTATGCTGGTTTCTTAATAAGTAAAACTGGCATCAAACCTTAAAAACCAAAGCAAATCATGAAAAAGGCGTTAAATATTATGCTGGCTGCAGGTATACTTTTCTTTGTGAGTTCATGTATAGAAGATAGTGGCACCTCTTTTGAAACAGAAGAATCTAACAACGATGAAAGTGTTAATCCTAATCATATCAGGCCATACTCGAACCTAGACTCCCTATCTCGCATGATACAAATGACCACAGCTACCGTACCAGCAAACGGGCAACTGGCTACCGAGATGGTTAAAGTATATTATAAACCTGGCCAAGACGTAAGTGATATAGTAGAACAATTTAACTTAAATGAAACCGCTCGCATGACTGGGCAGGCAGGAGATACCAAAGATGTGACTAGTGCTACAGACCCGCTGGAGCAGCAAAGTATGCGTACTGTACAGGATAGCGTAAATGTGGTAACAGGTGGCAAGAACAATGCTGATGCACGCTCTAAAGAAAAGACTACAGACAGCGGCAGCTCCAGCGAGCAACAGTCTGGCACCAAAGACAAATCTGCTGTCGAGAAAAAGAAAGCAAAGCAGTAAGTATAAAAACACAAAAATGGCAGGTTATAAAAGATTATAGCCTGCCATTTTCATTTTTGTTAATCCTAAACTATCTTTCCCAAACAATATTTAAACGCACGCATACTTTTTAGCAAAGTCAGGCGTAGTAAATAAGGTTTGCTTCTGAACGCTGCCTTCCAACCTATACTAAATGTTCCGTTTTTACCTATACTTAAGTGTTACATGTTTGCTGTTATGCGTAAGCCTCCATGCCCAGGCACAACGCACGCTACGGGTAAGTGGCACGGTGGTACAGTCTGATAAAAAAACTCCTATTCCGGGTGCCAGCATTGTAAAAGTAAACTCAAACTTAGGCGTAATTTCTGATGAAGAGGGCAAGTTCCTGATTGATGTTGCCCTAGAGGACACACTGATGATACGCGCCATTGGTTTTAAACCGCTTTTGTATTTACCCAAACCAGTGCCTGTTTCTGAGATAAGAGTAAATATTGTGCTGCAGGAGGATAGTGTAATGCTGGGCGAAGTGGAGGTAACAAGCCGCCCATCGCCGGAAATGATACAGCGTGCCCTGCGTAACATGAAGCAAAATACCACCAGCCAGGTAAAGAAACCAGGTTACATACCAGGTCTTGAGCCACCCCCGCCAGCAGAACCAGCACCTGCTACCATTATGAGTCCCGCAACGCTGCTGTACGACCTGCTTTCCAGAGAAGGCAAAGAGAAACGTAAGCTGCAAGAGCTGCTCCTGCTCGAAGAAATAGAGCGGCGGGAAAAGGAACGGCAAGAGTACAACAAGTTTTTTAAGAATAATAAAGGATACGAATAAACCAGAGAGGCCTGCCATTACTGCAGGCCTCTCTGGTTTTTAGAACAATAGCATTCACTAAATATAATAAAACTGCTATGTTTTCGTGTTAGTTATACCAAGCCACGAAAACAGACAGTAAATGCTTAAAGCCACCTATACTTTTTTTTTATTCTTGCTCCTGTTTTATACTTTACAAGCCAGTGCGCAGCAGATAAAAGTTATTGGCAAAGTATTGCAGCCAGACAAGCAAACGCCGGTTGCAGGAGCAGGTGTTTTAGTACTTAAATCAAGGGTAGCAACTGTTACAGATATAGCAGGCCAATTTAAACTTTACGCACAGCAAGGCGATTCGCTGCTGGTACGTGCAGTAGGTTTTAAGCCATTATACTATAACATAAAGCAACAGCCAGCAACAGAACTGCGACTCACAATAATCCTGCAAGAGGATAGCGTACTGCTGCAGGAAGTACAGGTTAACAGCATGCCCTCCGAAGACCAGATCAGGAAAGCGCTTCGAAATATGCCTGAAAAGCCAAAGATGCTGGTGCAACGGCCTGGCTATATTCCGGGGTTAGAGCCGCCTCCGCCTCCACCTCCTCCACCGCCTACCATTTTATGGAACCCAGTTTCTTATTTTTCTAAAGAAGGAAAGCAAAAACGTAAGCTTAAAAAACTGCAAAGCACCGAGGCTGCTTACCATAGGCAGCTAGAATTAAATAGGCTAAAAGCAGCACAAGAAGAAGCTGAAAGACAGTATAACAGCTTTTTTAAAGACAGCACCAGTTACAGGTAAGTCAGCTAAACAATTGCTTCCTGCGTAGGTTAAGAGAAACAAATTAATCTGCTATGAAGATTGGATACCCTTGCATTAACGAATCCTTAGACTGCACATCGGCACGTACTTTTAGGTTGGCCTCGTATTCTGAAGAACGGCTAATACAAACCGTAGAGCAGAATCTGGCGTGCTTGCGCCGCATACTAGAGTATAATGTGCAGCACGGGCTAATGTTTTTCAGACTTAGTTCTGGCCTGGTTCCCTTTGCATCGCATGAAATTAACCAATACAACTGGCAGGAGCACTTTAAGATGACGTTCCGGAGACTGGGCAATTATATTAAAAGCAATAACATGCGCATCTCCATGCACCCCGACCAGTTTGTGGTACTGAACTCACCAAATGAGCAAACTGTAAAGAACAGCATAGCTGAACTGGTATACCAAGGTAGTATACTAGACATGATGGGATTAGACTCTACAGCTAAACTACAGATACACGGCGGCGGCGCTTACGGCGATAAACCCTCTGCACTTAGCCGCTTTGCCGAAGTATATCATACCCAGTTACCCGATGCCGTGAAAGCACGCCTTTGCGTAGAAAACGACGATCGTACTTATAGCCTCAGGGACTGCCTGTACCTGCACGAACTTACCGGTATGCCTATCATATTCGACAACCTTCACCACGAGTGCGTAAACAACGGAGAACCCATGCGCGAGGCCGTAGAAATGGCAGCTACTACCTGGCACCCAGAAAAAGACGGTATTCTAATGATGGACTACAGCTCGCAGGCGTTAGGAGAGCGCAAGGGAAAGCATACCCAAAGTATACACGAGCAGCTGTTTCATGATTTTATGGCAGAAACCGAAGGTTTGGATATGGATGTTATGTTAGAGATAAAAGACAAAGAAGAAAGCGCACTTAAGGCACTTAAACTTGCTAAAGAAATGGGCAGAGCCTAGAATAAACCTGTCAGTATATGGTATACCCACTCGGCCAACTGCCACAGTGCCCACAGCAAAAAGACAAACAGCGCTAAGATGGCCACAGCCGCGCCTAGCAGTATCCCTTTGCCGCTGCCCTGGTACTTGCCTTCTTCGTAATGAGCTTTTAACATGCGTACGTTACGTTCATTGGCTTTAAAGGCAAAATCGAATATGTTACCAATTATAGGTATACTTCCGATCAAAGCATCCAAGGTGATGTTCAACAGCATCAGCACTACTACCTTACCGCTTGCACCGTAACGAGCCATTGTCATTACAATAGACGCTGAGATAGCAAAGGAGGCAAGATCACCGACAACAGGTACAAAACCAAGTATAGGATCCAGGCCAAATCTAAAGTTCGTGCCCGGAAACCGAAACTGGTTGTCCATGATTTTAACCATGTGCTCTACCCACTTAAGCTTCTCGCTGCGCGGGGTGCGCGCATAGTGGCTACTGCTATAATCTACCATAAGCGCATATACGGTAGCCTGTTGTTTAGGATATTTTAAATAGGGTTATACTTTTAGCCACGCCTTCTTTTTGTAAAAGACTTGTTTCGCTTTTTCTGCTGCTTATTTATACTTTTAGAGCTGTTCCACTTTTTGTTTTTGCTCTCTTGGCGTCCATTGCTAAAGCGCATGCTTCTGCCATCATCATCTACAACAATAGCTTTATTGCTCCTGCCAAGTGGCGAGCAGGAGGCTAACATCACACCAATTAGTAACACAAGTAACCCTTTAGAGAAAACACGCATAGACATAAATTTTTAACCTTACCCAAGTTCAAGCTTTAAATGAACAATAAACTTAAGGATGTATATACCATATAAAATTATATTGGTTTTATACAATTATATCTTTATTACATATTCGCCGCTGAATGGTGCAGAGGCATAAAAAAAGCGTCGAAACCTATGGTTCGACGCTTCATTAGCCAAAATGCTTATCTGCTACTTTTTCTTCCCGTGGCTATTCCCTTTTCCATGTGGCTTACCTCCAGATTTAGCTTTCTGTTTAGTATGCCCTGGATTTGTAGTGCGAGGGTGATGTGGGTTGTTTGTATTTTTATACCAACCTTTGTGTAAGCCATTATCTTTGTGGGAGTTTCCTGAACGGACATTCTTTCCATCGATTACAATTATGCGTCCATCGCTGCTCTTTTTAGAAGATGAGCAGGAAGCCATAGCAAGTGCAAGCGTTAACACCAGCACCCCTTTGCCAAGTATAAAATTCATAAAATAAGTTGGTTCTTAAAATCGAAGTAACGCCAGATAATGCACCTTATTGCACCGCTTCAACTGCATCCACTAAAATTCATTTTTTTAAGAAGTAAAGCAGCTTTATTAAATGCTATTACTTGGCGTAATACATTAATGTAGGCACAAATGCTTGACTATAGTTAAACACATTGATAGCGTTGGCGAAAGAACAATTAGTTAAGAAAGTTGTAAGAAGTTTTTTAGTGACCTGCCTGGCCTTCTGTTTCTTATTAGTGTACGCAGAGGTATCACAGTCGTTTATTATAGCAACTATCTATATTATTAAAGTAATGAGGTAGTTGGTGCCGCTGTTCATAATTATAAAATTGGCCATGTTACTCATTACCTATAACCCTTATTTAAATTGCGGTTACTGCTGTGTTAGGATTTACATTATTAATAGCCTATAAAAGCAGAAAGCCTCCCGAACGAGAGGCTTTCTGCTTTTATAGGCTTATTGTATATTATCTGCCAAAGTCATCCTGAAGGCGCACAATATCATCTTCATCAGACGGATTATCTGCATCGGTGTGCCGCCATATTTCAGCAAGCACTCCCCAATCATCTAACCCAATAAGGCGGTGTCTTTCACCTTGTTTTAACGTAATCAGCGACTCTGGAGATAACTTCTGAAGTTCGCCTTCTTCGTCAGTTTCACTGGTAACTACGCCAACTTCGCCTTTTAGTACTTTCCAAATTTCGGCACGCCGGTGATGATACTGCCACGATAATCTCTTTTCTGGAGCAACAATTAATATCTTAGGACTTAGTTTACCAGAAATCTTTAAATCCTCTATTGCCACCTGATCAAAATATTTTTCAGCAAAACGTGGCGCCTGCTGTTCATCTATTACAAAAAAGCCACCCCATGGCCTGTTTAAATCTTTTTTCTGAATATGAAAGCCCTGGCTGGCAAGCTCTTTCTCAACTTCGCTAAAAAGCGTTTGCTTATCTTCTACTAAACTCATCATAGTAAGGGTGTTCTAAAGGGTAATGTACAGGAAATAGTTGAGTTAAATTAATACTTGCCCTCATTAAATTAAGTTGCCACAAAATTAATCAATATCAATATTAATGTAGCTAAGTACAATTAAACATTATTAAACTATAAACAAAAAAATATGCTTCATAACCTCATTAAAATATGCTGTATTGATAGCTGAAAAAAGCTCTGCAGCAGAAGGCATAGCAGCTGCTGCAGAGCTAAAGTTTTAAAGTTGGCTGCCGATAATGAATAAACAGAGCCAAGACACAAGATATTATTGACGCTTTGACTTCTTTGCCTTACGAAGTAATGCTTTACGATGCGCTTTTGCTAACCGACGCTTCTTCTCTAATTTTTTGTAATAATCATCATTAGATTTTTTCTTCATGAAGCTGAATACTCCTTCTTTAGATGATTTTAAGGCTGTTTCATACTTGCTTACTACTTCTCCATCTGCTGTGTGAGCATAAGTGATAAAAGGCGCAAGAACAATTGCTAAAGCCAGAAAGAAAGTTAATTTTTTTAAGGGTTCCATTATAGTATAGAGATATAGGTTTATATAAATTATTTTATAACACCTATAACTATACTTTAAAATAAAGGTTTCAATATATTTAATATTTTTTATTTAAAATATAAATATATTTCCAATGCATTATATTTAATATACACAAAACATCATCAAAACCCTTGTTTACACAAAATATCCATAATTTCAATGCTGTTGAATGAATATCAATTAAAGTATAATAATAAGCCCAACTACAATTGTTACCAAAGTTATAGCTCTTTTGCACTTTAAAAATTCATTAATAGCTGATTATCTGGTAGGACGTATGCTTCGGGCCAATTCGATGAAGAGCAGTTTTATTTAGATGACTACCCGAAGCATTACAGGCACGAAGTAGGACGATTTGCTGAGCTCGGCTTTCAGGGATTTTTAAGCAAGGGTTTAACCAATGTTTAACCGGGTAAATAAAAAAGGGCCTCAGCAATATGCTAAAGCCCTTTTTTGTGGGGTGTTGTGGAGATGCAGGGACTCACGAAACACCCCTAACTAACTGATTACCAATAGATGTGTTTTTACAGGTGACGTAAAGCGTGCCGTAACTGTTTGCAAAACCTATCGGCGGTGCTTCTTTAGGGCTATAATCTGGCAGTCCCCCTCCAGGAAACTTTCCAGCACAAGCCTCACCTGGTATGCCTCATTCCGGAACTCCAGCACAAACCCCGATGCGTTGATGTACTTCTCGTAAAAAGTGGCTGTCTCCATCACCCGCAGGGCCAGTTCCTCCACCTCCGGATAGAAAAACTCCGCATCCTCCCCGTTCCGGTAAAAGCCGCTGTGCATAAACATGCCGGCAAAGGTAACGAAAAAGCCCGATCCATAGGACCGGGCTTTTGCACCTAAACATTAAACTACTCTACCTTAACTAACCATATTTGCGGTACCACCAGATCAAACCCGTTGCTGTTATAGCGACTCCCAGCAGCAGCCATAGCCACCAAAGAGATGCTTCTTCCTCTGTCGTATTGCCATCTCCTACAATGGCATGCTTCTTCGCCTCTACCGGCGCATTATCGTTACCGATGATGGCCTCATCTTTTGCGGTTATATTGCCAATGTCTTTTTGTCTGGAGTCCGTGTTGTTCGACTTGTGCTGCGAATTATCAGTGTTACCCACGTTCTTCCATTTCTGCTTTCCCTGCCTCTTCGCTGGCTGCGTCAACAGTGCCTGATGGTCGTTGATCGGCGTAAGGAAGACATTGAATTTTGCCAGCCGGTCCAGTTCCTCCGGCGTATACCGTAGGCTGTCCGTGCTGATAAGGCTCGTCTCAAGCCTGGGAGTCAGGCAAGATGGTAGCGACATTGATGTCATTACCAGAAGCAGCAGGGAATATAGCTTTCTCATGCGATCTGCCCGTTTTTAGAGTACTTCACATAGGCCTTGGCCAGCTTGATATGATATCCCCCTGCGGCATAGTTGCTGCCATTGTAAAGCTCGGCTACCTTATTCCAGTTCAGGGACCTGATAGCGGCCATCATGCCTTTTTTGTTCTCCAGGTAGTGGAGCATACCCTTCACCTGCTCGTACTCGCTGCGCTTAAAGGCCTCCACCATCTCCCCGGCACTGGCAAAGCCAAGCATCTTATGATTGAAGCCCATCACCTGCCCCAAGCCCCAGCTGGCGCTTTGCATGGCGGCATCGGGATGGATGGCAAAGGCACAGTTGAAAGCCTGCCACTCGGCCTGCTGCACGTCCACCTTGTTCAATACCGCGATCTGCCAGTTATGGAGCAACAGCTTTTGGGTGTCGGTCAGCTTTACCTTTCCTTTCTCCTGCTTATCCCACAGCTCGTAGATATTCTTCAGTATATCACCTGGCAGCAGACGTTTAAACCAATGCGGCTCAAACTGGATCTTGATGCGGGGCTGCCCTTTCCAGTCGGAGAAGAAACCGCTGCCGGCACTCTCCACCTCCAGGAAGGCCTGCAGCATCGGCAGCGATATACCGAACTGCCTGGCCAGTTCTTGCTTCTGTTGTAGTGTTATCTTCATATGCCGATAAATAACCTGATGACTGTGACAATAGCGGTGGTGATCACTTCAAACTCATTGGCCTCGATCACACCCGCGATAAGTAAAGTATAGTTGATAGCCACGCACAGCAGGGCAATCGTGCCCCACTTGCGCCACTTGTTTCGCATCACCCAGCGGTAAACCTTTTTCATAACCTTAGTTTCTTTTTTGCTTTCTCAAAGAGCCATTTACCGGCAGCACCGATAAAACCGGACACCAGCGCCAGCACCGCCGCCTGTGCGGCCGTCTCCGGGGCAGGCAGCCAGTTCACGACCTCTGCAAACTTCACCGTGCTGATGGCCAGCACAGCACATTGTATGTATTCCCTCATCACGACTTAGTCCCCACTACTCTAATACCTATCCTGCTTTTTCTTTTGATGGGCCTGCCCACACCGTTTATGGCTTTGATGGCTTTGCCCAGCTCCCCTTCCCAGTAGCTGATCTTGGAGCGGTAGGAGGCGATGACCTGCTGCCGCTCCTGGTGCGAGGCCTGCTCATAAGTACCTTCCGTGTCTTTTGACTTGGTGATGCCCGAGGAGGTGACGCTGATGCCGTGAAAAGGCAGAAAGCGCACGTAGGCGTTGAACACCCACACAGCCTTCACCAAATCCACCTCTTCCATACCGTCTTCGGCAGAACCCATGAAGGGCTGCGTGCCATCCTGCCACTTGGTGTACAGGTCCCCCAGCAGCGGCTTCACATCCATGAGCAGCGCGTCCTGGATGTAGGGCGTGAGCTTACCTTCCGATAAGTTTTTTGAAAGCGGCACGTGCTTTAGGAAATCTTCCTTTGTTAGTTGCTGCGGCATTGGCTGTTTCTTCTTTAGTCGTGTTCAGACCTACCAGGTCCAGTATCTGTTCTTTTGTCATACTCTCCAGCACCTTGGTTGCCACCAGCGGTGAGAGGGAGTTGAGGGCATTCAATGTCTTCTGCCCCTCCGAGGTCTGCTCTGTCTCCAATGGCTGCAATCCCAGGAAATTGCGCTTCTCATCCTCTGTCATCGCCTGCCATGCCTGCTCGGGCATGGCCTTGATGATGTTGAGGCTGCTCAGCGTCCAGTCGATGTTTTGGTAAGGGAAGAGCATCTCAAAGGTGCGCTGGATCTTGCCCTGAATGTCGAGCACTTCCTGCTGCGTGAGCTGGATGATGTTAAGCAGTTGCTGCGTGTTGCCCAGCTGCCCTGTGGTATCGATGCCGATCAGCGTCGGGTGCAGGCCAAAAGCCATGCAGATGCGCTTGCGGATGGTCTCGGACTTGGCATCCATGGCCAGCGTGTTCTTCATGCCCGGCATGTCCAGTACTTGCGGGCAATCATCCTTGCTCTCACCGTTGAACACCACCGCATCGCCTTCCCCTTCCGGGTCGGTCAGGTTCTTGACCTGCTCTTCGATGTAGTCCCACTCGGTTTTGCCCGATTCATCCTTGGTCTCATCGTCAATGTCACCGGCGATGAACACGCCCACATTCGGTTTTACCCTTTTGCGGATGGCGTTGTAGTCGGCACGCTGAATCTCGGTATCGGATAAGATGTCTTCCTTGGCAGCCCAGGCCGCTGGCTCAGGGTAGTGCGGGTGCGCAGAGGTCTCCTCGAAGACATAGAGCAGTTGCCCCGGCTGCACGTTACCGTTTTTATCAACCTGTTTCAGGCACCGCGCAATGGCCTCCGGCGAGTTGTCGAAAGCATCGAGTATCTCATCCTCTTCCTTTTTATACTTGTCGGTACCAAGTGTCGGGTTGACCTGAAAGCGGCCATCATCCAACCGGCGCACCGTATGAAAGGGCACGTGGTATACCTCCGCCACCTCATGGCCCAGGTTGTACTTTACCCGCAGGGCAAATCCGAAGGGTGCGGCATCCCAGGCAATGAGCGGCAACAGGTCATCTGCTCGCTGCAGCGGATTTACCCTTACAGCGGCTGCGGTCCTGTCGGAGAACCCGTCTGCCTGAATGAACTTCTTCAGCTTCAGCCAGCAACGCCTGGCCGTGGGAGAGGCCAGGAACGTGGCGACGATCTCCTGCGGCAGCTTGTTACCCTTGCCGTAGTCAATCACCTTCGCGCTCCCGATCTCCTGCGGTTTGTCGGCCGCAGGCTGGGTGGCGGGTTTCCCCGCCGCCTTCACCAGCTTTGCCTTGTATTTACCTTTGCCCTTCTTCACTTAGCTATGCTTTGGGTTCCGCCGCCGCGATGGCAGCCAACAATGTTTTCAGGTTGCGGGTGCCGGCCTTGGTGCCAGTCACCTCGTAAAAGCGAGTTCTTGCCTCCTCTAAGGTTAGCTCAGGCGCTGTGCCTGATTTTACCTCACCGGCACCAGGTGCTTGCACCTCGATGATATTGCCGTTAGGGGCTAAAGCGCCTGTGGTAGTTCCTTCTTCTGAGCCTGTGCTGTCTTCTTCTGAATCAGTATCAGCAGCATCAGCTTCCGGCTCTGTGCCTGGGATGCGCTCAATGTTGTGGGCATAGGCTTTGTGGGCCAGCACCATCTCCGCTTTTTCGTCGGTCAGGTTATCGGGTCTCACGGCAATGGTGCCGTGCGCTGTCACCAGGACAATGAGCTTGCTGGTGGCGTTCTTTGAGAATCTGTAGTTAGTTGTAGTTGGCTGTTCCATTTCGTTCTGTGCCTCTTGGATGCGCAAGGCGTAGCGCTCTGGTTGTCTTACAAAGGTTTCTAAAGTGTTGATGATGCGACGCTCGTTGCAGGGTCTGCAATCATAGTCCACACCGGTTATGGCTTTGTGCACGCTGCCTATCTCGCTGTAGTCCCGCGTTGGAGAGTTAAGTATAGCCTGTGCGCGTGCTAGCAATTGTTGGGTTAGCTGATTCATGTGCTTAAAAAGAAGGGCCGCCACCACACATGGCAGCGGCCCCAACCTTCACCTTAAACTATGAAAACTATGGAGCCAGAAGCCCCTCCAGGTAAGCGATGCTCTCGGCACGGGTTTCGGCGAACTTGCAGTACACCGGCAGCTTGTCAGACTTGCCGTCGAAGACCAGCTGCAAAGCAGTTGAGTCCTCGTACTGCACGCCAGAGCCACCCTCCGGTATCGTCATGATCAAGCCGTCCGATAGGCCGTAGGTAGCCACCAGGCCGTGTGCCTCGAAGTGTCCCGAGTTAAGCGGCACGATCAGCACCAGGTCGTCTGCCAGTGCCAGTTTTTCAATACTCTCCTTTTCTGCCTGTGAGTCAAAATAGGCCACGAACGTACCGCCGTGTGCGTAAGAGGGACCGTTCTCGGTCTGCTCCATGCCTGTCTTGGTGGAGTTCTTGAGCTTCTTACCTTTGAACTTCTTCAGGTGCTCACCTTCTTTGAAGGCGATGCTGGTTAGTTCTTTGGTAACCGGGTCCATCACAATTGGAGCTGACTCCAGCAGCTGCGAGATACCCAGTATATAATAAGTCCTGTCAGCGCCTCCCCTTTTGAGGAGGGCACCGCAGGAGGGGTTAAGGTTGGTAACCCCCGTTAATGGTGCGCATTCTGCCATATCCTAGCCTCCTTTCGTTAACCTGCCACAACAGGTGAAGTGCGGTACACAGTTAGCTCAGGCCACAGAATCTGCACGCCCAGCTTAAACTCTGCATCGATTGTATTCACCTTCTGGTATGGGTGGTACATAATTTCTACCGACATGGCGTCGTCCACGCGGTCCGTGCCTAGGCAGATGTTCTGCGTGTCGGTCAGGATCATGCGCCACTGCTCGGAGCCGTCGAAGTCACTCTCAATGATCTCTGTCCAATGCACATGACCCACTACCTCAATGCCCTTGTAGAACACACTATCCACGCCTTCACCGTCCTGTGTGCGCTTCAGGTAAATGTCGCCACTTGCCTTGCCGCCCAGGGTGGTATAAGCATCGATCAGCGCATCACGGATCTCATCGTTCACCTGGAACTTCTTGCGATCTTTCGGAATGGCTTTCAACACAGGAGACTGTGCTTTGTACAAGTCTTTGAACAGGGCGATAACCGCTCTCGCACCTTCCTCTGTGTCTTCGTTTGGAAGCTCCGCAGGAAGGTTGGCGATCTTCATGCCCGGGTTGGTCGCCGCATAAGCCGCCAGCACCTTGAACACACCGTCGAACTGGTTGTAGTCTGCGCTTGCATGGGCCGTGTCGGCAAAGTACCCTACGCGTGGGATATCCAGCGCCAGCGCCTCTTTCACCTTTTTCTCAATGTAGGCCTTGATCTCCGTGCCATCCAGGTTGTAGATATCGTTGCCCGTGTTCAGCTGGTCTTCCAACAGGGAGTCTTCCAGCGTAGCAGCGCACTGCTCCAGGTCCACACCCACACGCGTTACCTCCAGGTCTACCTGGCTGATGTTAATCACCTCGCCTGATGGCGTGCGACCGCAACCGGCTTTCTTTTTTAGAATCTTCTGCAGAATGGAATCCACAGCAAGACGCTTCTTGCTCTTCACGTTCGGAACCACGCGAAACTGCTTAAGCAGCTCTGGGTCTGTAAAGATGGGCTTGGCGAATATCTCATCTGCCTCTTGCCCGTTCCACTCGTAAGTGATGTTGAATAAGCTCTTATCTGCCATTTTCTTAATTAATTAGCTTTTCCGTACTTCTTTTTGATGTTGCCCGCAACCTTGTTCCATGGATCATTGGCTTTGGGCTTGTTGCCGCCCTCGCTAAAATTCTGAGTGCCTTTCTTTCCGGCGTTGCCAGAACCCGGTACCGCTTTCTTCAGCTCGTCGAGCTGCGCCTGCAGGGCCTTGATCTTGTCTGCTTCTTTTCCCTTTGCTGCAGCTTTCGGTGCTGGCTTCTTGGAGGCCACCGGGGTATTGTCAGCGGATGCCTCAGCCTCTTCCTCCTCTTCTTCCTCAGCCTCTGTGATGTTGGCCACCACGCCTTCCACCACTTCAATGGTGCGGCCGTCAGCCAAATCATAGTCTCCGTCTTCCAGGGCCTCGGTCAGTTCCGCATCAGCGAATACCGCTGTGCCTTCTTCCAGCTCTTCGCCTTCATAATGGATTGTGGCACCATCAGCCGTTTCAGTTGTAGCAGCGACTACTTCCACCACTTCGGCTTTTGGCTTCGGTGTTGGTTTGTTGCTGGCCTTTGGTTTAGGAGTCTGTTTATCCTGGGCTTTTGGCTTAAGCCCGAACATAGCCGCGATCTCGGAGATCAGCGAGCCCTTCTCTTCTTTTGTAATAGCCATTTTATTTAATTCAGATTGGTTGCTCTTGGGATTGTAGAAAGCCATCGCCTTCTTTTCTGCCTGCTCGGGCGCGACTCCTTCAATGGCCAGGGGAAGTATCTCATCGATAAAGCCCTCCGCCTTGGTTTCCTCCGCTGTCATGAAGCGCTCTTCCCGCACGAAATCCGCCACTTCCTCTTTCGATTTACCGGAGGCGGCAGCGTAAATGGTGATCATGGGAGACTCGTACTTGTCGAGGTAGTCGGCATACTTGCGCATCTCGTCGGCGTTGCCTTCGCAGCCGCCCCAAGGCTTGTGAGCCATGAACAAGGCGTAAGGCCGGCTCTTGCGCAGGCCCTTGGAGGCACCTTGCAGCAACAGCGAACCCATCGAATAGGCGCGTGACTCGTTGATCACCTCCACCTTTACCCCTCTCTCCTTCAGCGCATCCATCTTGGCCAGTATCTCAAAGCCCTGAATCACGCAGCCACCGTTGGTGTTGAGGCGGAAGGTTACTAGCTCCAGCTCACTTGAGCCGATGGAGTTGTCTTCCCAGTTGTAGCCCAGGTACCAGTCCACCATGTAGGCCATGAAACCATAGACCGGGTAGCCGTACTCGTCTACTCCCTCGCCGATGGGGCCTGTGATGGGTATGTTTATGTGCTTTGCCATAAGGTTACACTCTTCGCTAAATATTTTAGTAAACTTACTATATAATCACTCTTACATTTAGTAACTTCACTACATAAAGCCGGCACTACACCGGCACAACTTTTAGCCAAAGTTTTATGAGCATGAAAAATGGGGTAAGCAGGGTAGAGGTACGCCTGCTGCCGCAACTGGAGCGCGAGCTGAAGGAAAAGGCCGCCGCTGAGAACCAGACCATCAACGCCTTCCTGCGCCCTTACCTGTGGGCCATCGCCAAAGGGAAGATTCACCTGGCCGCTGTCGTGGACAACGAGAAGCTGCTGCCTAAGAAAGCCTGTAACAGCTGCTGCCATGAGTGAGAGCGCCAACACCTCCAAAAGCCTGAAGCAGCTGTGCAATGAAGCCTATGCTTTGTCGGGCTACCTTAGAAACAACCCCACCGATGAGAAGGCTTCTGCCCTGCTGCACAGCACCACGCTGGAGATAAAGCAGCTGCAGGAAGCTACCAATCGAGAACCTTTAAACAGCTAAGTGAATGAGAAAGAAGAATTGGGTATTTATGAAGAAGGCCAATGACTGCCTCTACAGTAGGCGCAATGGCTACATAGGAAGGATAGTGCTTGGCTATTCTATTAGTTTGAGACTGCTAAATATTGACATCTTATAATGACTATAAAGAGCAAAATATTAAGAGGCGTCGCTGCAGGTTTAGTAGTGATCCTTCTGTTTGTCCCAGTAATGATCTTTCAAGTAGTAACTCTGCCATTTCATTGGGTTTTCACTATACCTCTTCAGATGGTCTTAGAGTGGACAGATTGGAATACAAGTTTGAGCTGGAGTAATTATAAAAGGAAAGCGGTTAGGCTTACCAAAGAAGCATTCACGTTTTCTTATCGATTTTACTAATGGATAATCTAACTAGGCAGGAAGCCAAAGACGCACTATTGCAAGGTAAGAAAGTGCGCCATAAATACTACACTCCTGAAGAATGGCTTAAGTTGGAGAACGGCACTCTTAAAACAGAAGATGGTTGCAGCCACGGTTCTTTCTTAGATGAGTTTTGGACTAAGTATCAAATATTCCCTGATGGATGGGAGGTAATTAACTAATGGCAGACGAAAAAAAGGAAGTGCTGCTGCGCATCCGCGTAGACGAGGAGGCAGCCAAGAAGAAAATAGTTGACTACCAAAAGGAGATCAACGCCACCAAAGCCGCCCAGCAGGAACTGGCCAAGGCCATCAAACTGGCAGGCGGTGCCACCGATGAGCAGACAGCCCAGCAGGTGGAGCTTAAAGCCAGGTTAAAAGACCTGACCGCCCAGCAGAACACCCAGATCAAGGCGCTGGAAAGGCAGAAGAAAGCTGACAAGGACGCAGAAGGTTCGGTAAATCAGCTGCGTGCTCAACTGGCCCTGCTCACCGACCAGTACAATGCCCTGTCCGAGGAGGAGCGCGAGAACACAGAGCTTGGAAAACAGCTGGAGGCGCAGACGCTGGCCATATCCGATAAGCTGCGGATGGAGGAACAGCAAATCGGTGACACCAGAAGACAGGTAGGCTCCTATACCAAGAGCATTCTGGAGGCTGTAGACGGCACCGGGCTTATTGCCACCTTCACCGACAAGGCAACACAGGCCAAAGCCGCCTATACGGCCACGCTGCAGCTCACACGGAATGCCATGGCAGGGAATGTGAGCATGCTCAAGCTGCTCCGCCTTGGTTTGGCCGCTACCGGCATCGGAGCAGTATTGCTGCTCCTGGGTGGGTTGGTCTCGTGGCTGACCAAGACACAGGAGGGCATTGACTGGGTGAACCAGAAAACCAAGGGCTTCACGACTGTCTTGGGTGTGCTGACCGATTACCTGTCTTCTATCGGCAAAAAGGTGATTGACTTCGTGGGCAGCTTCGAGGATTTGGGCGATGCGGCCGAGAAGCTGGGAAAACTCTTACTGGAAAACCTGATCAACCGCTTCAAAGGGCTGGCAGTCATTATCGATGGCATTATCAACCGGGACTTCACCAAGATACAAGATGGAGTGACGCAGGTGGGCACCGGCATCACCGATGCCACGGCCAAAGCCAAGGCCTTTACCAAAGAACTGAACGAGGCCCGAAAAGCCGGGGAGGCCATTGAGAAGGAGAACCAGCGCCTGAGAGAGTCGGAGCGTGCTTTGAACGTGGAGCGGGAAAGAGCCAACGCCCAGATTGAGAAGTATAAAATGGTGGCAGAGGACACGACTAAATCTGAGTCCGTACGTGCTGATGCAGCCCGCAAAGCCTTTGCCCTGGAAGAGGACCTGCGGGGCAAACAACTGAAGCTGCAGCAGGACAAGATCGCCAACATGATTGCCGAGCAGAAGCTGACCAATAACCTTACCGCAGATAACGATAAGCTGGCCGAGGAGCAGATAAAGCTGGCCGCCATCGAGAGGGACAGCATCGGAAAGTCTATTGAGCTGCAGAACAAACTCAATGCCTTGCGCCAGGAAGGTGCAGCCAAAGCACGAGAAGCCGCTATCAAGCAATTAGAAGCAGAGGCCGCGCTGCTGGAGGTTCGCACCCAGAATAGCCTGAATTCAGAAGAGGATATTTTAAACCTGCGCATTCAGATGCTGGACAAACGCCGGCAGATAGAGTTGAAGGCGGAAGGATTGACGCAGGCGCAGGTAAATGCTATCAAGGCCAAGTACCTGCAGGAAGAGGCGAACCTGCGCGAAGCGTTCCGAAATGAGCAGCAGGCAAAAGAGTTTGAGGAAACGGAGCGCCAGAGCAAGGCGGCGTTTGAGTTGTCCCAGAAGCTGCTGCAGCGTGCTTCCGAAAGGCAGGAACTAGACCTGAAGCAACGGCGTGCCAAAGGATTGGTTTCAGCGCAGGAGTATGAGCGGCAGCTGGAAACCATGAAGATGATGCAGCTGCAGCGTGAGTTAATGTTGCTAGAGCAGTTCGCCGGAAAGATTGCAGGACAAGAAGAAGCGATTGCCGCCAAAAGAATAGAAATCAGCAATTACCTAGCTGATAAACAGATTGAGAACCAGAATAGAGTAGAAGCCAATGCGCAGGCACAGGCGGAAGCAGAAGCAGATCGTCTTAATAGGCAGGCAGAGGAAACAGCTGCATTTGTTACCAATATAGGTGAGATGTTTGCATCTTCTTTGGATCAGCAAGGATTAGACTTGCAGAGGTTCGCGCAGGGCGTGCTGATGGTTACGATTGACGCAATAGAAAAAGCTGTACAGGCAGCTGCAGCTGAGGCAATTTTAAAAGCCACTGTTTCTTCAATGGCTTCGCCTGAGTCAGTGGCGACCGCAGGAACAGCGGGTGTTGTGAAGGCAGCGCTTTTAGCCGGTTTGATCAAAGGGGCATTCGCCATCTTTAAAGCTCAAATCAGCAAGGCTGTAAGTTCCCCACCAAAAGGAGGATTTGCAGAGGGTGGTTATACTGGCTCCGGCTATGGTGCGCCAGATCACTCAGGATACCGTGTCGCAGGCGTGGTGCACGAAGGGGAATATGTCGCTCCGAAATGGATGGTGAACCAAAACCCGGGTCTTTTCCAAAGCTTGGAGCAGCAGCGTGTGAGAGGCTACGCCACAGGCGGCTATGTGCAGCCGCCTGCCACCAGGCAGTGGCTTGGCGGCCAAAGCATGGCGGGATTCGACTACAACAAACTTGCGACGGCCATGAGGCAAGTAAATATTTACACTAAGGTTACTGATGTAAAAAGCGGCTTGGCGAAAGACGCCGCAACTGCCAGAATTGCCAACCAGTAATTACCAGTCACTGGATTGAGCGGCAGCTTCTTTTATGTTAGCCATAAGAGCAGTTGCCGCCTTTTCTATTTCTCGCTCAAAAGAGGCGTAACCAACAGACGGTTTACCTTTTTTGTTTACTTGGTTCTGAGGGGAGAGAATCTGCTCGGCAGGGAACAACCTTGTTTGAGGCTCACAAGGGCCATAGGCAGGCAGGCAGTACCGCTGCATGTGAAAGTCACTTAACTCTATACGATACCGCCCCTCTTTCATTTCCAGCTTCACAGTATACCACAGCTTCCTTTTTTCCTGAACCTTGCCATCGTCTACAATAATATCCTGCCAAGCTTTGCCGATCACTTTGTCTTTCGTATCCATCTGAATCACATCGTCGGCAGACTTGAATTGAACAGTAAAGAACTCCCGCAATCGCTGGTATAATTGCTCCTGCGTCAATCCCTCAGCGGAAACAACTTCGGAATAAGTAATTTTGCCATTCGCCACGGGTAGGTTATGCCCCATTACAGCAAGCGGCAGGATAAACAGCAGGGAGAGTATCAGTTTCTTCATGGGATTGTTTTGTACAATGGTAAGTATACGAAGATTGTAATATTTGGATTAAGCGCAAAAGGAAGGCGCATTTCACAGTAAATCAACTACACTTACTAAGTTTCATGTAGTATAACAACTCTAATATCCTACTGAAAATAAAACACCCCGAAGCCGAAGCCCCGAGGTGAAAAAAAATGCTTTTGGTTGCCACCAAATAAATGCGAAGTGCAAATATACATGTTCCCCTGATATCAGTTTCAAAAAACCTTATGTTTTACAGTCGCCACAGCTGGCACTCGGTCGGCCCCTCCCCTGTGAACTCTGTGATCTGGTTTAGGTAAAAATAGCCTTGGAACTGATCCAGCCAGATCGGAATGCTCGGGTCATACTCCTGCACATCCTGCACGTTAAGCGTAAAGTAAGGCGTAATGCCCTTGCACTTCTCCAGCACTCCCTGCAGGGAGGTGTAACGAGTAGGCAGCAACACTTGGAAGCTGATCGGGGTGAAGTCAAGCCGTAATGTAGGGCGTGTCTCAGCCTGGGTTCTCGTGAGGCGCAATGTAGCCTGCGCCTCCCCTCCTGTTACGGCAAGCCGGGGAGAACCTTTTCCCGCCTGGTAGAAGTCTCCTTCCTGCTGTCGCAGGCACCAGCCGTCCGTGGAGTCATAGCGCCCCTTTACACGCTCATAGATCGCCCAGCCTTCCCGCACCATCGGGTCGCCGCTGGCATTGTGCACCAGCACCCGCTCCCGATCTGCTGCGCCGTGCCCGTTACGCGCTGCAATGTCTGACACCTCATGGTCAAACTCCCGGCTTTCTAATGGAGAGAACAGCGGAACTACGATACCCCACCCTGATTCTGCAGAAGCAGCAAATGGGAGCTCCACCATGTTCTTCTCCCGCTCCAGTTGGGCATTGTCAACAGTCAGGTAGCTGTCGCCGTTCCCGCCAGTCTCGTCTTGCTTGTAGCGAAACCAGCTCTTCTGCGCAAAGTCCCCAAAGCGGTAAGACACCGCTACCTGCGGACTGCCCACGTACACCAGCTTATCACTCCAGTCCAGCGCTGACGCCTTGTTTTCTTCCAGCTTATTGAAGGGCGTAAAGTGCAGCGTGTTGCTGTAAGGCTCGAAAGTGACCATCAGGTCAAACAAAGCCCGAATGGATTTCAGAAAATCTTTTTGCTTGATATCAGGCAGGTTCAGCGCCACATCCCACTCTGTCTTGAAAAAAGCCTCCTCTCCCATCCGGTACCCGCGTGAGAACATGCCCAGCGAGCGCGGGGTGCCCAGGTCCTGCCAGTTGATCGGCCTGACCTCCAGCACCAGCTGGCTCAGGTCCTCGTGCGGCTCAATGCGAAACGAGGCTTTCAGGGAGTAGCTTCCCGGCATGGTCATCTGCAGCGTGTGCTTGCCCAGCTCCATGCCGTTGCGCTTGAGCACGATCCACAGCTCCGGTGTCATCACCGAGTCAATGTGCGTCATCGTGGCATCAGCCCAGACATCCAGCACGCCATAATCCGGCACGGTCAGGAAAGGGTTGAAGAATAGATCCACAGGCGGCGCGTCTGAGTACCTCCTAGTGCTTTGCCATTGCTGGCTGTGCAACGGTTTTTCATTGGAGAAGGGCAGCACCAGCTTCTCCCACAGCACATCGTCAACGCCTGAGTAGTTCACCCCAGCTTCGGCAAGCATCTGCTCAAACACCGCCTTTGCATAAACGGAGGGGTACATCTCCTCTGCCCACACCCCGGAAACATTAAAGGGCTTGCCGGTGGCATAAGGAGCATAGACAAACCCTTCGGTATTATTCGTGTTGGCGCTGACCGTGGCGGCATCGCGAACGTGGTTGAACCTGCTCATATCCAGGTCGCGAATGCTTTTATCCCCCAATCGCTCGAATAAGTCCAGAGAGCCTGAGAAAACCTGCAGCTCGTATCCGCTTTGTGAGGCCTCGCTTAGGTAAGCTTTCGGCAAGGGGAGTACTTCCGCCCCATCCTGCAAGACGCTCGCATCCAGCTTTGTATAGGGGATGTCTGTCAGTGAGCTTACGTCGCCCGCATTCCCCATGATCCTGTTATTATGCTCAGTGAAAGGCGCAGTCAGTGTGTTGGAGTAAGTGCTTTGCACAGTGTCCGGCTTAGTAATATCATTCGATTGCACTGTCACAGCAAAGATGGCCCCCGGCTCCAGGTCTACGCGCTCCTCGTTTATATACAGATCCATTATCTTCTAAGGGTATTGATCGGTGCTTTGGATATCTCAACGGTCAGGTCATAGCTGTTTCTTCCCAGAGGCATGGCAGGCACAGCGGCAGGCAGCACGTACACTTCCTCCGTGCTGTTGTCCGGGTGGTGGATCCATACCATAGGCGATGTGAACAGCTGCCACAGCGCCTGGTAGCGGTCGTAGCTCAGGTTGGCTGTGCGCAGCGTCATGGTTGGCTGCCCGGCTTTGGAAGCGGCTGCTTTCAATCCGTTGGCATAGCTGAACTCACCCGATGCCTCAGAGGCAAACGGCCTGTCTACTTTCCCGCTGAATACCCATGTATCGATGCCGCCCAAGTTGTTGAACCAGCGCAGGCACACGCCTTTGGTGCAGCCTGTCACCTCCACTACCTTTACCTCTGTAAAGATTTTAGGAGGGTAGGTACAGGCATTGGCCTGAGCGTTGCCTGGCGTGGCATTGGGGTTATAGTTATCCGCCTCCGGGTCGGTGCAGCCTAGCACTGGTTCAGGTTCAGGTTCTGGCTCAGGCACATAGCCGCATGTACTGCTGTTCTGCTCCACGACATTACCCCAGCGCTCTCCTCCGCTGCCATCTGCCAATACCTGTTGCAGATCGTAACCGTTGCAGTCGTTGCGCAGAAAGGTGCCGTCAGCAGGATAATTGGGACCGCATGCTATGGTAACCGGCTGCGTTTCGGTGTCTCCGTTTGCCCCGGTTACCCTCAGGGTATAGGTGCGGTTCTCCAGTCCCTCAATATAAATGTTGCCGCTCGTACCCGAAAAGGTGCCGCCGTCAAGGGTGTAGCCCTCTGGCCCGTCCAGCACCGGCAAAGCCTCCAGCGTGACGGTGTAGTCCTGGTTGATACTGGAGGAAAAGGAGCCGCTGACCACCCCCGCGCCGTTGGCACAGGAGGCGCTCGCCTGGATGTTGATTACTGCCATTTAGCTTTTCGTTTCTTTTAGTTATGCTTTAAACGTCTCGTAACAAGTGCCCCGCTCCAAATTCAGGTGTAAAGGGTTCCCACGTATTCCAGGCAATCGAGGCCGGGCAGCGAGCAGGGCACACACGCTATATTCCCAAAGGGCTTGTTTCATCTCTAAAATTCTGGTGAGGCTCATTTCTTGAAGGTCTCGTAACATTGCCCCAATTGTGGAGAGCAAAGTTGTGGTATGCGCTATGGTAATAGTAGGACGGGAAAAGTTAGGCTTCGGCTTATCTAATCAACTCCCCGGAGTATATCCTTTCCGCCAGGTCAATCCCCAGCGCCGTGTAACCCGCCGCGTTCATGTGCGTGTCATTTGGGGTGCCAGCGGCTTGATAAATAGGCGTGCTGTCTAAAGTTTTATAGTGTTTGTCCTCTGCTGCCACCTGTGTTTTTATGGCTCGAATATCGGCGGTATAAGGATAAGAAGAGCTGCTTAGATTAGCATTGATCAATACATCAATCCAGGGCAGGGCGTGGTTTAATTCCTCCTCTCTTGTGAGGTATATCAATTCTTTTAAATTCGCATAGTAAGCGTCTTTATCCGCCTGCGTGTCTGCATCGTTTTCCCCCTGGAACATAACCACACAAATGATCTTGGGCAGTTTTCCTGCTGCAATCAAGGCTGCTTTGGCAGCCTGCACAGCCTGCAGCATCTTTTCCGTGTGGTAACCCGTATTCCAATTGACTATTTGCGGCCGCCATTGATCGGCTAGTGAGGAACCGTCTAAAGCATATTTTATCAGATACAGTTCTTTCCCTGTCAGGTCTGCCAAGCGCTTCATCAAGGGCGTTTCTAAACCCATTCGCAAATTTGCGCTTCCGGCTGGCTGCTGGTTGTTGGTGGTGCTGAAGTTCAGCGGGACAAAGCCGCCGCCCTTTTCGATGTCCCAAATCTTGATATTGTCGAACGTGGTTTTATATTCGGCCGCGTAGTTGTTTTTATTATCCCAGCCTAGCGCGTTGCTTTGGCCTATCAGCAAGACAATAGGCGCGATATTGGCGGGTATTCCTGTAGCCGCTACCTGCCCTGCTGTGGCCGGCTGGCTGTACAGATCCAGCGTTACGGAATTCCCCACAACCTTTTTTAAAAGTCGGTTTTTTTCAGCGCCGAAAGGGTGATTATAGTGCAGCTCGTCTACGTGTCTGGCTATCGCGGTGCCGTTTGCATCTGCAAAGAAATTCAAAACATCATTTGCAGCGCTATTGCGCTTGAACTTGGTTTCTGACCCGTTATGGTAGCTGCCAGATGGATTTGTCAGGCTAAAGCCGCTTGCTGTTGCCTGCGTATCTTTGGCTGGAATATAGACGAAGCCTCTCCTGGTTGGCTTGCCGCTCCCCTCCCTTAGCCTCAAATCGCCATAGCCGGACGTGTGCGATTTAACACCGACCTCATCTGTGGAGAAATCATACAGCAAATCGGTAGTGTATGCGCTGTTGAAGACCCCATTATTAAACAGGCTTGCGGCTTCTGTGGTTTTGTTGCCCGAAAACACGCGCAAGCGGTGGTAAATCGTATCGTTAGCGGAGTTATTAGCAGCGCCTACCCACAGTTGGGTAGGCGCTGCGTTCGCCGCTGGGTTTTGGCTCGCGGAAACGAGGTTAACGCCATTCAACACCGCCTTGCTGTTGCCGGCCGTTGTGAAGTCTATGTAGGCCAATAAATGGTTTACCCCCTGCTTTGCGTTCGCGCCCACGGTGAAGTAATTCCAGGCGCTGCCTGTGATGCGCAACCGTAGCTGATTGCTGTTAAAGTGCATCATGCTACCACCTGCTATGTTGGAGTTCAGTATTAAGTAATTCGCGGCCGCGGCAATCTTAGCCTTAAGGTCGCCTAAGTGCTCAAACCATAACTCAACGGTAAAGCCTGTAGGCAACGATAGCCCTGTAAGCCTTGCCTCTGTTTTACCCATTGCCAGCTTCTTGCTGCAGCCTTTAGTCAGGTTGTAATGGTAGTTATCCTGCTTAGCCCATACAGAAGTATTAGCCGGAATAAATAAGGGCAGTTGGCTGTTGGCTATGTTGTACAACACCGCGCCAAAACCCTCTGCTACAGGGCAATTTACAAACGGAGTAGCTTCGCCTGTGTGCGTGATCTTCAGTCCGTATAGTTTGCCTGTCCCCACGGCCAGTACACCGTCTGCGGAATATGTCGGCATAATAGAGCCTGAAGCTACTTCGATGGTGTCGGTGCTGACCAGCCCCGCAACATTAAATGTCGTGGCTGTCGTTATTTCCAGACAGTTGCTATCCACCAACTGCAAATTAACGTCCGTTCCTAGCACCTCCGTTCCGGCCTGGTTGAAGCCCTGCGCGAAGTAGCTGTACTGCTCTTGCTCCGGCTGCGCCTCCAGGGTGGTGAAGCTGGCTGCCTGTCCCGGTGCGCTCTCGTTTCCGCTGTCGTCTACTGCCGTGAAGTAGCAATTGCCGGAGGTGCTGGCGACAAGTCCTGTGCGGGTGAAGGATGGTTCTGCGAGTAATTCAGCGTTAAGCTTGATAAAGCCCGATCCTAGATTTTCGTAAAAGTTGTATCCCTGTACCATTTATTCGTCTGTTGAAGTATCTGCCGTGGCCGTGTAGCCGGTTTCAGTAATGTTTGATATGATTGTGCCCTGCGGCGCGGTTGGTGGCGTGGTGTCCGGTGTCGGAGCTTGGCCACCTAGCAGGTAAACGTTGAGTTGATGCTGCGAGGAGAAGGCCGGGTGCGTGCCGTGCTGGTTCTCAGAGATAGCGGTGAAGTTGCTACTGAACTCTGGCAACTGCTCTGCTGCCACCTTGCCATCTACCAGGTCAGCCTTGCCTTCTAGCATTGCCATTACCCATGCCTTCAGGCGTGTGACAACAGCTTTTAGCAAGGCGCGGTGCTTCCTGCCGCTGGTCTTGTTTTCATCCAGCTTTGACTCATCCGGGAAAACCTTGATGGTGTTGTCGATGGAGCCGGCTGTGCTCTCATCGGCCAGTAGCTCATCCAGTAATTCTAGTTCTGTCGGCATTAGTTATACTCCAGTTCGTTATATTCTAAGACATTGTATTCTAAGGTGGAGGCCTGCTCCGTTGCCCTGTACTGGTTGGTCAGGCACACGTTGATGTACCTGGTACCCGCCAGAGGCTCCGGCACGTGGATGTTAAAGCCCACCAGCATGCTGCGCTCATGCACCAGATCGGAGCGTATGCCCAGGGTCTGCCTGCGTGCGTCCAGGTACTCGCGCTCCAAATACACCATCTGCCGGGTTGAGCCTACGCCCATGGAGAGCTGCAGCGGGTACTCCCCGAAAAGCCTGGGCACCTCCATTGCTGTGGCAAACTTTGGCAAGGCGTCTATTGTCTCCGGAACATCTAACACCGGATCAGCCTCAGTCGCGCGGTTCTGGTTGGTCACGCATACCTGCATGCGGTGCGTGCCCACCGGAAAAGGCCCCGATTCTGTCAGCCACAGCAAGCCTCTCTCAGGAATGAGCGTTGAGCGGATAGCCAGCTGATTGCCTGCTATATCCGAGTACACCCGCTCGAAGTACAGCGCCTGCACCACACTTGGGCTAAGGCTAATGGCCAGCGTGAGCGGGTAGCCTTCCCAGGCCATTGCCCTATCGAATCCGGTGGCAAACAGCTTGCTCAAATCGTGTAGCCTGAATAGTCCGACACATTGTAAGGCAGGGCCGCAGCCACCGCATGGCGCACGTTTGCGCTATCGTCCAGCACATTGCCCTGGGCATCCTCCAGCACGCAGTAAAAGGCCACAGAGGAACCGTGGGCAGGCTCTACCGTTAAGGCACCTGCAGGTATGGTGAGCTTCATCTGAGCACGCAGAAAGCCGCTCACATCAATACTCACCTCGCCTTGGCGCTGACTGGCCCTTGTCTGGCTCAGCGCCTCTCCTTGCGCATTGCAGATAACCGCCTTCACGTAGGCGCTGTCAGTAGCGATGCGGTATACCACCGGGTTAGGCATGCGCCCACCCACGGGGCTAAAGGTTGCGGGTCTCTCCAGTATCTCCATTAGGCTGTTGCTTCAAGTAAGTATTCTGCTATCTCTGCGGTGTAGGCCTCGGTAAGCAATGCCTCCACCTGCTCTATCAGTTTATCGTTGATCACACCCGATATCACGCCGGTGTGCTGCCTGTTGCGCCAGGGCTTGCCCCCTTCCTCATGCAGTTTCCTCGATATGAAGTAGGCGAGTGTGCCTTCGTCTATCGGCATGCCGTTTCTATCCTGCCCCCTGGGCTCAATCCCTTCCTCCCGGATATAGGCCAGCACGTAACGTCGCACCGCACCGTCTCCGTTATTGACCGTGGGCCTTCTGCCGGTCTCCTGCGTGTAGAGGTACTCCGAGCCGTAGATACTGAACTCGGTATCAGTCAGCTCATAACCCACAGAGGCGGCCAGCTTCTCGCGCTCGGCTCTTGGCAGGTATTGCCCGGTGTCGGTGGTGGCGATGCGCTCGGATAGCTGGCTGACCAGTTTCTCACCCAGGCGGTCCAGTCTTAGCTTGGTGGCTAGAAGCATAGGTTTATGGGCAGTTTAAGCGTGAACTCACAGGCAATGCCGGTTAGCTGGTGCACGGTGTAATTGCGAACCAGGGAATCCCGCACGGTGATATCGCCGATTCCGTCTTCCTCCTGCAGCATACTCAGGAACTCCGCCGATGCAAGCTCCTGCCGTTTGTAGATGGCCTGCAGCTCAGCGCTCGCTGTATCCTCCCCGCCTTGCTCAAAGAAGCCAAGCGCGATGTTGGCGGTCTTATTGCCCGACTCAATGTTTCGGGTGCCTGCAATCGGGTCCAGGTGAATCACCGGATAGCCGTGGTCTTCCACAGCCTGCTTCAGGCTTTCGTCATTGCCGCAATGGAAGTGCCCGGCCCCGTTCAGGATGCCGAGCGCCACTTGCTTGATCAGGTCTTCTAAGGCTGCGTAGGTCATTTGCCGCTTATTATCTCGCTGTATTTCTTCTCGTAATCCGATTTCTCAGAGTCCACGCACAAAGCCGTGTAAAACACGTAGGCCGGTATCTCCAGCAGTTCGGCTGCTTTGGTCAAATCACCGTCGCAGTAGTTTAATAGCGTCGGGTAAAAGCCGTACTTCTCAAACTTCTCGATGCCTGCCAGTAGCTGCTCTGCCTCCGGCTCTTTGTCCAGTATCGGGCTGTAGCGCTTGTCTATTCGCTCGATCTCTGCCAGCACGTGGTACACCACGCCCAGCACCTCGGGCAAGGGCAGCGCCTTGGCCTGATCCACCAGTTGCTGCGGGAATCCCGCGCCGCTGATAGCCAGCAAGGCATTGTAATCGTAGGGCCAACGGTACACCGCATAGATGAAAGGGAAAGCCTGCTCTGGCAGCTCCTCATTCAGGCGCAGGTACTGGCGGCATAGTTCCAACTGCCCTATCGCTGTAGCCCCCAAGTCTGCGGGCATCCACTCTTGCTTGACAGCCTCGGGCTTTGTCTGCAGCAACCCGCCGATAAGCTCGGCCAGCAGGTGCTGCGAGTGCTCGTCTGCCTGCTGGAACTCTTCCAGCTTCAGGCCTGCAAGCACGCATATAGCCGCTGTCATGGAGCCTGCCATGGCCTGCATGTACTCGCCTAGTGTCACTTCCTGCCATTCGGTCTTACAGGCGCGGTAATCGTTGTTAAGTCTATAGCCTATCATCGTTTGACTGTCTTGGCTTTGAATTTCTTTCCTGCTGGCTGGTGTACCCTGTTGATGGCTTGCACCAGATCATCTACCATATCATCATGGGCAGCGAGCGGAAAGGCGGCGCATTGCCCTAAAAAGTTATCGTTCCAACTACCATCTATCAGCACCACGCGCCCAGCCTCCACAAAAGGAGAGATGGCATTCACGCGGCTATCCTTATCGCTGTCAGGTGCAGGAGCCTCTACTATGTTGAGCGACGTTTCGCGCTTCAAGGTCTGCACCGTGCTCTTGCCGGATGCTTTCGGCTCTATGTGCAACTTGCTCTGGTTGGAGTAACCGTTGCGCATGGCAAAGGCTGGCAGCTCCTTCACCAGCTCCGGGAACTCCAGCCAAGCCTCTTGCACATCCCGTATGTACAGGATAGGCTCCATGTAGCAGCTGGCCATAAAGGCACTCGGGTCATTCTTCTGATCCTGCGTATAGGCCGTATCGGCATCAAACTGCCAGACAACCGGTTTGCCCAGTGTGCGCTTCTGAAACTCCTCCCAGGTGATCTTTCCAAACCATGCCTTCTTCAGCTTTCCACCCCCGTCCGGAGTAGGTGTCTGCCCGATCTGACCTGCATAGCCGTAGCTGCCCAGGTCTTCTTTCAGTTTATCCAGTGCTGCCCTATCCAACCTGTTCACATCCATCAGACCGTTTACATAGTACCTGCGCACTCTTTCCGGCTTCACATGCTCCGAAAGTTCACCCGGCAGGCAGATGTGGTTTACACTCTTCTTTTTCTTCAGCCAGTCCCCTGTTGGGTCTGACTCATGTAGGCGCTGCATGACCATGATAGTGACAGTGCGCTTCTTGTTGGTCTTTCTGGTGGAGAGCGTGGTACCAGAGAAGCGGTTGGCTGTCTTCCGGGCATTGCTGCTCTCTGCCTCTTCCGGATTAATGGGATCATCATTGATGATAAAGTCCCCGTGCATACCCGTTACCCTACCTCCGGTTGAGGTGGTGAAGCGCTCCCCCTTCTTTGTATTCTTAAAGGCAGACTTACCGTCACTGTCTTTCTTGAACTCGATCAGTCCAGGATAATAGCGTTGAAACTTGTCAGACTTCAAACAGTCCCTGGTCTTCACCGCATGCGCTATACTTAAATCAGCTGCATAGCTGGAGGAGATCAGGCGTATGCTCGGGTCTTTCACCCAAAGCCAGGCTGGGAACAACTGCGTGACAATGGTAGACTTCGAAGAGCCTGGCGGCACGTTGATGATCACATCATCCTGCGGCAGCCCCTTGGCCCATGTCTCATACACTCTCTGCAGTTCATCGCATATGAACTTGATATGCCAGTTTGGCACCAGCTCCACCGCCTCTATCGTGTCCCAGAAATCCCGAAAGAACTCATAGAAGGACTCCCTGCAGAGTGCCGCGTTAACGGCTATGTCAAAGCTGCTCTGGCTTTCTTCCATACTTGAGCTCATACAGCTGCTCATAACTCAGGTGGCTCAGGTCCTGCTGCTTTGTTTCCACCTCGCCTGATATCTCCTTCTTGTCTGCAAGTCCTAAATCCCGCGCGATAATGCTGGCGTTAAAAGTGCCGACAGCGGCCCCCTCGAACTTCTGCGTGTAGATGGTTTCCTCTATGCGTGTAAGGACTTCGGAAAAATCTTCGCGTCCTGCCTTCTTAAAATCATTAAAGTACTTTGTGTTCACATCCAGGTACAGGCACAAGCCTGATAGCGTGTAAGGTCTCTGGGTAGGTCTGTCAACTTCAAAGGCATCCTTCCCTACCCAGTCCTTCTTTATCCACGGGTGTTTATCGCACCACTCAAAGTATTCACAGGCGGCCTCCCACAGCAAGTCAGGAGAGGCAAAAAGCTTGTCTCTTCCGTGCTTGCTTCTCAACTTCCAGAACTGATTTCCCTTTGGCGCTGCCATATAGTTTACTTACTATAAATTACCTAACAAATATAGTAAATTAACTAAACATTCAGGCAAATAAAAAGAGGCTAAGAATTCTCACCCTTAGCCTCTTCATCCGGTTAACTTTTCATTTCACACCATCTGGTCTGTGGTGGCTGGTATATTTAAATTCTCCCTCTTCACGTAAACCTTTATATACTTAACCTCATGCTCTGGACTTTCTCCATCCAGCTTGAACTTCTCGTTATAAGCGTCAACTAAATCTTCAACTGTTAGAAACTCTCGCTCATCATTGTCAATGAAATAATAAGAGCGAGACTTGGTTATGCCTGTACCGCACTTGGTTTTGTTAGAAATTGTCTCCATCTGAAGGCCTAACTCATTATTGCGCATTAGGGTATGGTGCTGGTTACGCATGTTCAATGATCTAACAAAGTCAAAGCGAATGTCATCAGCGTGTATCATATATGACTTTAGTATTTCGGTTTCGATTTTGCTTTGCGTTTGGCTCTGTTTTTACGCCTTGTTTCTTCTCTCTTTTTGCGTATATCCATTGCCCACTTGTCTGTATATTCCTGCTTGGTTTCGCTATCGTTGTGGAATATTTTATTGTATAAAAGTCTTGGCATAAAGCATTAGTTAAAGGCGTGGTACATGAGTATCTATTTTACCTGCAAGACAATTCTCAATCATTGCCTTTGCCTGAACAATATCCCTGTCCATAGATGTTGTTTTGCTCTCTGACTTTAGCAGTCTGGATACAAGCCTTAGCGTGTCCTGTATGTGTTCTGCTTGGAATTTGTAGATGGTTAGTTCTTCCATATTCAATTATTAGTTTTTGATGAGCTTGTAAAACCTAAACCATGATTTTCTACCACTTAAAGTATCTCCATTCTCTATATAAAGAGCGTAATCACCTTTAACATCTAATATCAAAGCATCATAGGTTTTAGGCTCTCTGAATGGGTTGTCTTCGTGTAAGACATATCTCCAAACTTGACCTGCTTTAACTTCAAAATCAGAATTCATTTCTGGCTGATTTTTAGGTATTAAGAAGAAAGCTGATACTGCAAGCAAAACTGCCATTAGCAGTACAAAGGGTAAATTGTCATTTCTCATTTTTCTTAGTTCGATTGATCTGTTTTCTTAAAATCTACAACCCATACCCATGGGTTTGCATCCCAACTTTCTTTGCCGTTTATACTTATCCAAAGAGTTTTGAAAGAGACTTTAGCTGATTCTAGTGGAGCTAAATTTTTACCGCTGTAATCTTTCCATCCTGAGAAACCGCCTGGTACAGCATCTACCCAAAGTACACCTTCAGCAATGGCATCTTCTTCAGTAATATCATGCAGGCGTTCTACTCTGATGTTAGGGATTTCAAGCTTAATGCGGCATGCTTCTTTAGGCATGTGTATTGAAGGCTTCCACTTCATCCGGTTAAAGACTTCAGGCAACCATTCCTCCATTTCTTTCTGCCTGTATAGGTAAGGCTCTTCGAGGCTATCGCTGTAGTCCCATGCCTCTCTTACCCAAAGCCTGTCACCTATTTGACCGTAAGGGCATTTGATGCCGCAAAAAGATTCACGGAGCTTGCCATCTACCACTTTGAAATGCACCATCTGCCCGTTGTCGGTTATAGATGCTTTTATATCTGGCTTGCTCATTGTTGAATCAGAAAGTCCATGTTTAACGACACGTCTGGTTTGTGTCTTTGTGCCATCTACTATTGCCTGCACCATAGGAGTGCTGAACAGGATTGGCCTTTCTTTGATTTCTGTAGCTGTTGTTGTCATGGTTTTAATCATTAGTTATTCGGTTGCTTTCTTAATTGCTTCTTTCGCTAAGGTATAAGCAGGTTGCCCCTTTGCATTCTTAACTATATGCTCAAAGTCATTAAGCAGAATCTCTAAAGCGTCCAGTAGTTCTGGTGCTGCCGCTGCCAGTTTCCCGTTGAAATGTGCAGCACTACACTCATCTTCATCCAGTAGGTTAGTGGCTCCGTAATGGTCGCCATCATGCAGTTGGCTATAGCCTGAATATTCGATATGATGCCAAGGTGCAGGTGTATGTTTATGTTCCATTTAATTATTAGTTATTCTTTGCTCGTGTAGACCACACACCACCACAATTGCCACACTCGTCATAATTCTTTTTCTTCATCGCAAATCTGCAATTACACGGAGAGGTTATTATTGAAAGCTCCTTTTGTTTTTCTGCTTTCCAATCACCTATCATTGTGGCGAGTTTATCTTTCTGATGCACGTTATCCGTGCTGATTTCTGAAAGCGTGGTTTCCATTTCCTCTAAAAAGGCAATGTCTGACGTTAGCTGCTTCTTGCTCATTTTATCTTCAGTTTTTTTGTGACAGTATTGCTTTTACTTTTTGTACCGTATTGCTGGAGACGCCGCATATTTTGGATATCTCCCGTATGCTGTAATCCTTATCGCTGTTGAGGTAGTAGACCACCCGCTTCTTCTCTTTCAGGAACTGATCCACCGGCTTTACAGAGCCTTTCTTCCTGCCCAGCACCTTGCCTTTGCGCCTCGCCTCTTCTAGTCCTGAATGAATGCGTTCAATGATCACCTCCCGCTCCATGCGTGCGAACTCAGCCAGCAGGGTAAACATCAAGTGTGCGATGGGATTCCTGCGGCCATCTGGTGTCAGGGTCTCCATGTTGAAGTTGAGCACATAGACTGATATGCCAAGCTCTGTCAGTTCCTCCAGCACCTGCAGCACCTCCGATGTTTTCCTGCCCAGTCGTGACACCTCGCAGACGATCACCTTGCTTACCTGCCTGGTGCTTGCCAAAGTGAGCAGGTCCTGTATGGCTTTGCGCTCTTTGTTGCTTTTTGCGCCGCTGACCTTCTCTGCCAGCGTGGCTACGATGGTGTAATTCTGGGAGGTGCAGTAGTCGGTCAGATCCTTCACCTGGCGTGTGTAGTCCTGCCCTCCCTTGCTGACTCTGGCGAATATGGCTACCTGTGTCATGTCTCTTTAAATTGGATGGTTTGATTAATGGTTTTTAAAGCCTTGGGTTTAAGCAGCTGCTCCGGGGTGAAGCGCAGCACCATGATACCCATGGCCTGTGCGGCATTGTATTTTTCAAGATCATTGACATAGCCTTTGCCCCTGGTATGCCTGCCCTGCGTCCAAACACCGCCCTCCACTTCGATGGCGATGTTGCTCTCAGGCAGGAAGAAGTCAATGCGCCATTTCCTTTCAGGGTGAAAGGCATGCTCTGCGATCACCTGCTGGCCTGTCGCCTGCTGCAGCTTTTTGATCCGGTGCTCCTGCTCTGCCTGCTCCAGCTGGATATCAGCGGCGGACTTCTTGCGGGTGATCTTGGCTTTGGCTTTGCCGCCGCTAGCGAAGTACTCCCGTGCCTCTGCTGCGGTCATGACTTCTTTGCTTTTGGTCATGGCTAGAAGAGAACCTTTAACTGATTCAGATCGCGCAGGTGCTGTCTTTTGGCGGCTGCTACGGCTAAGTACTTATCCTGCGTGTGCTTTACCTTGGCGCTGGTTGCTTTCCTGGTCAGGAGATTCACCTGCCGCTTCAGTTCATGTATCTTGGTGGTGATGTCGGTCATATCTCCAGCGTTGAAATATCCGTTTCGTTAAATGCCAGCAGCTCCAGCTCCGCTTTCATGATGCGCCGGCGATAAGCACCCTGCGCCTTCTGCTCAAACATATTGTCTGAGAGCGCCACGCCCTTTTCAAGGCTGGCTTTATAGGCTTTGAACTGGATCTTCTTGCCTGGCTCAAAAGCCTCCCCGCTGGCGATGGCTGCATTCTCCGTCCGGGTCCTCTCTTCATGGTAGATCTCCCACATCTTCTCCGATGGCATGGAGAAGGCTTTGGCTTTCTTGAAGCGATCATAGTAGCAGCCTGTCAGGTGCGTCAGGTCGTCTTCTGTAAGCGCATCGGATGCGGCTTTCTCCACGCCTTCCTGCAGGAAGCTGAGCGGCTTGTAATCCCTTTGCCTGGGCAGCTCTTCGATCCGGTTGCAGGTCTGGATGGCTTTGGCCTTGCAGTCATTCTTGTAGACTCTCAGCCAGGAGCTGATCTGCTCAATGTTCAGAAAAACGATGTCGGTCGGCTTCACCTTCAATTCCCCGCGGGCACCCATGCTAAACACCAGGTCCACCTCTTCGATGGTGTAGTAGCTGTAGCGTTGACGGAGGAGGCGGTTTAGGTCCCCGAGTAAAAGCGTCTGCTCTTCTGCAGCCCCCCACTGGTGCTTGTGCCCCAGCAGCAGCAATGCCTTATTGAAGGCGCGGGTAATAACCATATCCAACTCCGCATCGTTGACTGCGCTCACCTTCCTGCCGTTCATGGCTTGGATGATTTGCAGGTCAGCAGGGGTGGTCTTCTGAGTGGGCAGGAAGGAGATCAGGCTGCCGGCGCTCTGGTACTGCACCACGCCTGCGCTCTCCGGATGTTTTATAGTTAAAGCTGTGCTCATATTCTGTTCCCTTCCGCATCGTAGGCCACCGCTGAAAGCACCTGCTTGGCGATGTCTACACGCTTTTCGAATTGTGATTGTACTGATTGATGATTATTTGTAACTTTTGTATCAGGCGTTCGTAAGATTCTTCGAATCTCAACCAAGTGGTTGTGTATCTGAATGGGCTTCAGCCTGTCCCGATGGTAGTTCTTAGGGTGTTGCCAGCCTGAAAGGATGTACACAAACTCTTGATAGGCCTTTTCCTCATCCCCATCAAATACAGCAGCCAAATCCTGCTGTATTTTTTTTACCCCATTGAACAGCGAGGGATTGCGCCACGAGTGGGGCGGCTCCTCCCCGTTGTTCTGATCCTTGTAGAACTGCCACCAGGCGTCTTTGTACTTCTGGTACCAGGCATGGTGGCTCTCTTCTTTTTCTTTTTCGGCGCAACCTTTTTCTTTTTCTTCTTTCGGTTGTGCAGGGAAAGCAGCACCATCCAAAACGTTGCTTTCAGAAGGACCTGAAGCGCCAGCTTCTTTATCTTCTTTAGTAATGTTTGGTTTAGTTTGGTTTAGTTTAATGTTGTCTGAAGCGTTAGCTCCCGAAAAGCTTACCTGTTCTTGCCCGAAAAGCTTACCTGTTCCTGTCCTAAAACCTGTAATTTTTACAGGTTTTAGGTTGTAAGAAGTAAGTATCCTTCGGCCTTTATGCGAGTCGAAGTCCAAGAGGCCAGCTTGCTTGAGCGAGTTGCGGGAGGCAATGAGCGTCTTCTCAGATATGCCGAGCGTGCCGGTGATATATCCGTTGGAGTGCTTGAAGGGATTCTTCCAACCTAACGTGTTGCATGTATGCACCAAATAGAAATACAATGCTGTTTCGTTACCGGTGAAGCAATGCTCCTTATTAGCCTGCCAGAAGTTGTTTATTAGCTCTATATAATTCATTCCGCTTTTCTTCTTTCATTTCTACCAATGGGCTTTGCATAGGGGTCGGGCACCTCAGGCACTTCATGGGCACCGTAAGCCGCTGCAGTCTCTGCCTCGATCTCCTCTGCAGCCGCTCAATGAACTGCCACAGCCTCCACCGCTCCGGGTACTCCTTTTCCATTCTCAGCCTCCTTCTGCAGCAAAGCCTCCTGCTCTGCCTCAATTTTCTCTTTCCGATCCCGCAGCCTTTTCTTCTCGGCCCGGCTGTTGCTGGCCAGGAAGCGGGCGCGCACCCGGCACCAGAGGATGCTCAGGTACACGAACCGCTTATGCTCTTCCGGTGTCACGCTGTCTTGGTTTGCGGCATCCGGCCACCGCCAGGGCTAGCCGGAGCCTGTTCATGAACCTTTTCATCAGGCAGCGGCTTCTTCTTGCGCCTCTTCCAATGCCTGCTGCTCCGTCACGTCTTCATGTTCATCGAATAGGGCCGAGGCATTGCTTTTGGCTCTGGCTGCCCGCTCTGCCTCGAAGTCAATGCCGTTGTTTTGGTTGTCCAGCTGCAGGGCATTCACCACCGCTTCGCTGATCTCCGACTTCGGCAGGTACTTGTAGAGGCGCTTAACCACGGTCTTCTTCCACATCTCATCCTCATCGGTTTTCCAGCTGCCGTCATTCTTCTTGCCCATCTCGGAGCGTGACTTGATGGCGTTCACCTGGTCGGCACGCATGAACTCAAACTGGTAACCACCTTGCAGTAGAAAAGCCACGGCATACACGCCTATCTTTCGGCCTCGATCTCCCGTTACTTCCGGCTTATGGTCAATCTTCGGGTTGGTGCCCTGCTCGATGTAGAAGTAGTCATGCTCATACACCACCTCGGCATAGATATTCTTCACGCTGCCGGCATCCGTGAGCACCTTGATCAGGCCCATGTAGGAAGGGTCCAGGATGCACTCCCCTTTGCGGGGTACCAGGTAGGCCAGCTTTAATACCGGATTTAAGGTAAGGCCCGTGAGGGCGCAGTTGATGATGGCGTTCTTAATGCTCTCCGGGTTGGTCTTAGCCAGGAAAGCATTCTTCTGCAGGATCTGCAGGGCAAAACCGGCTTCCTTCTGGAAGCTCAGTTTGTTACCCTCTACTGCCTCGAACCTGGCTTTGGCTGAGGCGATGATATCTCTTGGTTGTTTGACGATGTTGCTCATTATTGTTTCTCTGAATATTCACCTATAGTTTTCATCACGTCACGCCCTTTGTCTTGCAGGAAGTTGGATCCTTCTACTGTTGCCATTTGGATACAAAATGGGGCTGCCCATTCACGCACAGTTATCTCTCCAATCTCTGAAAAGAACTGCGCCTGCTCATCTCCGTCCATATTGCAGAAAAGCCTAGCAACTTCATAAGGCGTGATGTCTAGTTCAATCTCTTGGTTAGTCGTGTATTTCATGTTACAGTTTCTCCTTATAGGCGTAAGCCGGTAAATCCAATTCAATCACTCCCTGCGCCTCTTCTGGCGCATACATCTCATAGCCATGGTGCAGGCCGGAATTCAGCGCCTGGGTGTACTTATCCAGCGCCAGCTGGTACTCGTAGCGGCCCTGCGCCATGAAGCCTTCGGTTGGTTTGTAGATGGCGGCGGCATAGGGATATTCCTTCTCCTGCGCCACGAAAACAAAAAGCCTTTCCTCCTGGGTGGCATGCTCCAGCACATCGCAATACAGGGCTGCCTGCAGGTGGTAGCCGTAGTTGGCGGCGGCTCTGCTGAAACCTTCCGGTGAGGCATCCTCGCATGTCTTCAGGTCCACGATGGCTTTCGACTTGAGGTAGTCGGGACGCACTTTCACGTTCACACCGGCATAGTCCACGTAGTGCGATACCTCCGCTGTGCCTTTGGAGAAGAGTTGCTTGATACTGGCATTGGAGAACAGGGCTTTGTGCATGTCCATCAACTTCTGGTAGTCATCCAAGGAGAGACATATCTTGCCTTCGTTCAGGGCCTCCTGCTCTGCGCGCCATTCCTTGTATAGTTTGGTGGCTCTTGGATTGGCTCCCCCGATTTCTGCCACTTTCTCGCAGTCGTTCAGGCAGTAGTATTCCTTTTCGAATTGCTCCGGTTCCAATACCAGGGTATGGTAGGCAGAACCGAAGACAAGCGTAGAAGACTGCTTTTGCGGCGGCTGGTTGAAGTAATGGAAGACAGACTTCTTGTTGATCAGCTTCAGGCCGGATGAGCCGATAAAGTTAGTCTGGGCGTGGTAATACGCGTTGCTGTCTTTCTGAATGAGGCAGGCAGTGCCTGCTAACTGTAAAGAATCTTGCATGGTCAGTTTTATAGTTTAGGTGTCAATAATTGATAGGTTGGTCAAAGGTCAATTGCATTACATAGCCGAAGCTGTATAGTTCGCCTAGGTAGCCTTTCATTCTAGCGTCCATAACTTCAGGGTCTTCCAGCGCCACTGATGGCACGAACACAATGCGCGAAGGCACATCTAGCTTGAATGTTTTTTTTACTTCTCTATGGAGATAGTATCGCCTCTTTTTGTTGGCAGGGAGTAAGCTTTTCGGTTTCATGATTTATATAAGTTATCGGTACAACTCTCTTACAATGCTTGGCATGTCGCGCAGCTTGCCGATGTAGACGGCAGGCGCTGGCACCTTCACTTTCGCGCTCATGCGGTCACCCTCCTTCTCTCCGCCAGGTAGGCGCCCATGGCCTGCTGGCGCTCATCGGCCACCCCGTAGGCGTACATGCCCACAGCAATCATCGGGGCACCTCCCACCATGCCGAAAACAAAGCAGCTGGTGAGCAGGTCAGTATCGAGTTGAGGGTTCCAAACGGCCAGCATTCCGGCTGCAATGGCAAGGGTTATCCCGGTCAGCCCCAGCGCCGCCAGCGCCAAAGCCTTTAATTTTGCTTTATGTAACATGTGTCTATAAGGGTGTGAGTGGGGTTGCTTACTGGATGTAATGGCTCAGGTCATAGCGGCGCTTCGGTGCCGCGTGTATCTCGTAGAGCGTGCTGTGCCCCAACTCCTTCGTTATCTTGGCGGCACGCTTCCGGGTGGTGTAGGTCGGGTGATCGGTAGTGGTTAGCACCACGCCATCCGCTGTCTGGTATTGCACTCTCTTGCTCATGGCAGCCTGTGTTATCAGTCGTAGGAAACAGCCATGCTCTGGCAATCGACGTAGCCCATGCCCACCTTCACCAGCAGGTCGAAGTGCTCTTCCCTGGCCTTTGATGGAATGTGCCGGCACTTGGCTAGCTCGATGTCCTTTTTCTCGATGTCCACCAGCACGAGCGCCTCCTCTAAAGACATCGCCGGCCTGCGCCTTTTGCCAATCTCCTCCAGCAGGCGCTCCCTGAAAAGGGCTGTCAGGCTATCGACCATCTCCACCTGGTGCTGAGGTAGCTGTTGTGTTTGCTGTAGCGTTGATTCCATGATTCTCTTTATGATGTTATGCTGACTGTCTCAGCGTTATCTCCACTCCCACATAGTTCCTGCTGATGAAGTCGATAGCGTCTTCCCAGTTGATGCGGTACTCGTAGGTGCTCACCTTGAAGGCCCGCAGGTACAAACGTTCACTCGGATCGCGCTTGATGTTGCGCAGGATCGTTTCCGTGGAGCAGTCCAGCTGCTCTGCCAGGTAACTCGGCTTGATGCCCAGCTGCGGCGGGATGGAGACTGTCTTGTGTGGCGTTAGCATAGGATATAAATATTTTATCTTAACTATATACAATTTACAGCGTACAGCAGCTATGCTACCTTGTCCTGACCTCTGGTTTCGCGCAGGTATGCCATGCGCTCTTCATACAGCGTAGGGTACTTTTCCTTGGCTAGTATCTCGATGTACTTCCAGTACTTGGATGTAGTGCGCTCTCCCAGCACCACATCGGATATGGTGGCGCGTTGAGCGGAGTGTCCGTCTGCTTGCGCCATGCGGATCACGCGCGGCAGGTACGGCTCTGAGTCCAGTAGCTCCCTGATTGGTGGCGGTGTTGAAGTTTCAGTCATTTTAATTACCTTTAGTCGTTGTTGTTGTCGTTATTGATTCAAATATACGCTCAATTGAAACTAAAAGTCAATCAAATTGAGATAAATATTTTCAAATTGAGATAAATATTTTTTAAATGTCTATAAATAAGCGGATTGAAGAACTGATTAGTTATTTCAATTTGAACCCAAAATTGTTCTCGGAGAGGTTTGGTGTTAATGAATCGAACACTAGAAACTACATCTATAGAGGTAGCATGCCAAGTGCTGATTACTTGGAGAAGCTATTTATTTCAATAGAGAACCTTAATAGTGAATGGCTTCTTGCTGGTAAAGGGGCAATGTTTAAGGAAGATCAACCTTCCGCACAGGCACCTTCGATTATAGAGAAAGAGAAAATTGTAGTTGCAACTCAGGATGTAAGCCACAATGTGACAATCCCAATTGTAAATCAAGAAGCGGCTGCTAATTATCTTGCTGGTTACCAGTCACAAGAGTTTTTTGAGGAGCTAGCACCTATGACTATGCCTCGGTTTATGCTAAATGGCGGACAAAATGCAGTTTTTCAAGTTCGTAATGATTCAATGGAGCCCACCTTCTTTGACAGCGAGTATGTTATATGCACTAAAGTCGAGAAAAGCGATTGGCAGTACATCAACGATTTGGAGGTGTTTGTTGTAGTCAGCACTACTCACGGTGTTCAGCTGAAGCGCGTGAAGAATCGTTTGAAAACGAGAGGGTTTGTGCGATTCAGGTCTGACAACCGACAGCATAGAGACTTCTCTCTAAATGAAGATGAGATACTTGAATTGTGGCGCTTTCAATGGAAGCTTTCCCCATTTGCGATAAACCGAGCGGAGGAGCTTTACAAGAAGGTGGATGATATGGAGGAGAAGGTTCAGGAGATGGAAGACATTATTTCTTTCATGGCTAAACAAATGGGCATCAATCCTAAGAATATTACCAGACTAAATAGATAATATCCCGAATATAGCCTCCTACTATATTATTTTTTTACCATTTAATTTTCTCTATACATTAATACCTATTTATGAAAACACTTTACAAACTTACCCTTGCCGCTGTTGTTAGCTGCGGCTTATTATTATCATGTGGAGGTGACTCTGATCCATCCCCCACTACTAGTACACCTCGAAGTGGAAGTGGGAGTGGTGGAGGAAGCGGCTCAGGAAGCCAGAGTTGCGGCTCCTACAATAGCAAACCCCTTTATAAGGGTCCAGATGGCGGTTGCTACTATATCAACTCTAATAACAACAAAACTTACGTTGACCGCTCTAACTGTAAATGCTAATGGGCTTCCGTTTCAGAAAGAGCGTAAAGCTGATGCAAGGCGTCAGGCTTAACTTCAGTAAGTCAGGGATAAGCACATCTGTGGGGAGGCCTGGGGCTACAGTTAATTTTAGCAAAAGAGGCACGCGAACTACGGTAGGCATACCGGGTACAGGGCTTTCTTACTCCAAATCAAGCAGCAGGCGCTCCTCTAATAATGCGGCGCGCTATTATGCACCGAGCAATACACCCAAACCCTTTTCAGAACCCGGTTTCGGTTTTTTCTCGATTGTGCTTATCCTGTTAGCGTTGATTGTGGCAATTAGCAGCTTTGGCGCTATTGAGAAAGATGGGAATTTAGCTATTGGCTTGGGTTCCGTTGTATTTATAGGGCTGCTCATCTTCCGGGTAATGAACAAAAAGGCCAAGTACAGAGCCGCAATAACCGCTCAATTGGTTAAGGAAGCTGAGGAACAGGAAGCCCTCGAAGCAGAGCAGGCTAAGGAGTACAGTACTCGCATTGCCTTGATACAGGAGAGATTCAATCAAAACCTACTATCATCTGATGGTAGGGACATGTATACCCAGAGAGCAACAGAAAGATCTATTACTCTAAACGACCTTGATCTTCACTTAGAAAGAGCAAGGGTTAAACATGAAAGGATAAACACCATATTGACCAAGTATGGCGATGAGGTTGGAAACAAGATACTAAAAGAAGAATTCTGGATTGGCATGACTAAGGAGCAGGTTATAGATTCTAAGGGCAGGCAACCTGACAAGATCGAAGTCGAAGCTCTCAAAACTAAAACAAAGGAAACCCTCATTTACGGCAATAAGACCAGCGGAGATGTTTTTGTAATCGAAAACGGTACTGTTGCCAGGTTTAAGGATCGTTAAATAGAAGAGCTCCATTTTGAGCAGGACATCAACCATAGCTAAACAATGTACGACAAAGAAGCTGTAAGGAAGCGCTTCCTGGAGGAGGTGGAACGACTGGTTTCTACAGGCGTGGCACGCTCCTACGCCCAGGTGGCGGAAGGCTGCGGCCTGAAGTCCTACCACCTGTCTGATGTCCGCAACTCCCGCACCGATGTCAGCCTGCAGGTGCTGGCCAGTTTCGTACAGGCCTACCGGCCGCATGGGGTAAGCTATGGTTACATATTGGATGGTGAGCGGGAGCAGCCTGTGATACCCCAGGCAGCCATACAGCAGGTAGAGAAGGCAAGGCAAGAGCTGGATGCAGCACTTAAAACATTAACCAATCCATGATCCTACTCCAACTCCTCTGGTACCACTGGCTGCTGATCGCCCTCGGCTGGGCAGTTGGGCTGTGGATCATGTCCAAGGTGTTCCCGGGGAGGCATGGTGGAAGGAGGAAAAAAGAAAATAATTCTAAAAGGAATAAAACCTAAGTATAAATTGTTACCTCTATATAAAGCTGTATCTCTTCTAAACCCTGTAATGGGTGGAGGTTCAACCCGGCCTTGGTTAGCTATGGTAAAAACTCCGTATGGGTTTGATAGCTATGTTCTGAAACTGTTTAGCGCACAAGATACCGCTCAGTTACCTTATTTAAATAAAGAAGTGTTTGCTTCTGTGATAGCTGAGGAACTGGATATTCAGACACCGCCACCAGCTCTTATAGAGTTAGATAAGAACTTTATTTCAACTCTAGATGATAAACAGCGGGAAAGGGTATGCAGCCTTGATCGAGACATTGTCTTTGGGTGTCAATTTCAAGATGGGTACAATGAATTTGGCCCGGCATTCAATCCTAATAACTTTGGATTCGTACATGCACAAACAATTTTTGCTTTCGACGTTTTTATTAGGAACTTTGACAGGCGAAGAATAAAACCGAATCTTTTATTGACTAACAATGACTACATGTGCATTGATCATGACAAGTCACTCGAGATCAGTAAAACATTCGATGAGTATATTGACTTAAATGGATGGGAAGTTTTTGCCAATGAAGGTGACACTGGACATCTTTTCCACGGACACTTAAGGGCAGAAAGAAGGAAGGGTAAAGGAGTAGATTTTTCGGAGTTTCAAGAGTTACTCAAAACATTTAACACAAGGGCATTAGAGGCTACTGTTACGTGCTTGAATGATCATGGAATTGATACTGAGGACTTCTATGAAATCCAGAATTACTTACAGGAAATAACTGGCGCTAAGCCAAAATTTTTTAAATTACTAAATCATTTAATAGGATAGATGGACGGCAAATTCCAATATAGCGTTTTGAAGTACCGCCACTCCTATGCTATAGGCGAGGTGGTGAACCTAGGCATTCTCTTTCTTTTTGAGGATGGCGAGGTAGCTTTTTCATTCCCCAATAAGCTAAGCCGCCTGTCTCAAATGTACAGCCATGGCTTATCTTTGAACTTCATTAAGAAAACCCTTGCTTCATTTGATACTCGAGCGAACAAACTCAATAGAAGCCGAGAGGCAATAGTAGGGTTAGAAAACGATCTTTCATTCATTATCGGGCAATACTTCTTGCCTGAGAATGCATCATCATTATTCTTTTCCGATACCTGCAAAGGCCTATTCGATGATAAGGAGGCAATTATAGAATACTTCTCTAACTTTTACCTTGGGTGGTATAATAGCAGATCGGAAGAGAAGAAGGATGATAAGTACATTGTAGATAAAGTTAAGTCCTTTTTAAAAAATGAGTATTCTCAGGAAGTAGAGAAGAAGATGAGGCTTGACCTTGTTTTAACAGATAGTAAAAATCTGGTGTCTGAGAAGTTTGAGTATGGCTGGCAGAATGGAACCCTCCATCTAATTACCCCCATAAGCTTAGACTTGGCAAATGAGCAGTATTATGATACAAAGGCACTTAAATGGAGAAGCTTACTAGGTATGTTTAAACCAGAGGCAGATTCTAAAGGCATCAAGTTTGATATCTTAGTCGCTAAGCCAACAGAAAGAAGTTTATTTTCTAGATATGATAAGGCAATGAAGGTAATTACCGACTCGGATGCTCCTATAACAACATACGAGGAGGATAAATATGATGAGTATTTAGATCTTGCAGCTAAGACTGTTCTTAGCAAGAATGAATAACAGAAAATAAAAAGAGCGGCCCACCAGCCGCTCTTTTTATTTCATTTCCACCTTCTCCCAGGCATCTAATAATCTCTCTGCTACCTCCACCGGGTTATAATGCGAATACCTTTCTGTCACATCCCGCCCCTTATGGCCCAGTAGCTTCTTCACCAATGCAGGATCCTTGCTCACAGCCAGTACCCTGCTGGCGCCCGTATGCCGGGCATCATGCGAAGAAAGCACCTGGTGCAGCGGCACCTGCGTTTCCTCAATGTGGCCACCGCCCAGGCTTCGGGTCTGTCTCACCAGCCTGGTTAGCTTCGCCTCCGCTGCCGCATCCTTCAAATACTCGTTATACTTCTGCAGGCTGATCTTGCCGGACCTGGTACGCAGCACCGGTATGCCATCGTGCTCCTCCATCAGCTTTGCCGCCACCGGAGGAATTGGCACATACACCGTATCACCTGTCTTGCCCTGGGTGGCATTGATCACCGTCACCTCCCCGTGCTTTGGCAGCTTTACTCTTTCGAAATTAGCCGCCTTCAGTGAGGAGATATCACCGAAGCGAAGCGCCAACTGGCACTGGATCACAAACGTATGGGCCGCCCTTCTAAGGGATTCCTTGCTATAGTTTGCATCCCTGAGCTGCAGCACTTCCTCCCAGGTAAGGTCGTACTTGGTGGCCACCTCGCCGGCTCCAACCACCAGCCACTCGTAAGGCAGGCCTGCCTCCTTCATAGCATTGCGGAGCACCTTGCGGTAGCGCTGCACCGTGGAGAACTGCACCTTGTAATCCTTATGGTTCAGCACCCACTCCTCAAAGCCCTCCACGGTCTCATCGTTGAGCTGCTCCGGCCGGATATTGGGCATGTACTCTTCCAGCTTATCTACCACCTGCTTATAACTGCGGGTGTAGTCTTCCACCTTGCCTTTGCGCCTGGCTCTTTCCTCCGGATCCTTGATGCCGCGCAGCTTACGCTCCACGTATTTCTCCGCCCAGCGCTCCAGGTACTGCCGCACGGTGCGCGGCCCCTCCTTCTTCTTCAGCTTTTTGCTCAGGTTCGGATTGATCAGGCCTGCCAGGTCTACCTCTGCCAGTGACCTGCCCTCCTGCTCTGCCTCAAAGTATGCCGTGTGGATCTTGTCGTTAAGCTCCCGCAGCTTCCTATTCCACTCAATGGCGTAGGGATGGTCAGACTTGAGCCACTTATTGACGACCGTGCCACGGGGCACTTTCTTGCCACGGAGCGCCCAGTACTTCGGCTCGACAGATAAGTGAGTAGAGGCGCGGAAATCTCCCGGGTGCACCCTCACGTAGATCGGGGAGATCGGGGATTTTGCGCGGTGCAGGTAAAAGGTAACGTAGATCATAGCGTGTGCTTGTGACGTGATTGTGACGCAGCATTTTTGCAGTAGTGCCATAAACAGTAACGCAAGTTGTGACGTACAAGTTACGTTTTACAGCCCTTACCACACCTGCTACCGACACGCTAAATTACACAAAAACCCATAAAAACAAAGCGCCAGCCCCTATGGTGGGGGCTGGCGCTTACATTAAAGTGGAGATGCAGGGATTCGAACCCTGGTCCAGACAAGGAAACCGTCGTGCCTTCTACATGCTTAGACGCTAGTTGGATTGTAGGGAGCTTGCGGGCCTAGGTCAAGCCTATGCGCACTCCTTAGATGCTTAATTTCGCCTGTGCACCGCACCTTTACACAAACTAGTAAAACGGATCGAAGCCTCTAATGTGCAAGCAGTTTCACGAAACCTGCACGAGACTATGGCAATTGCTTAATACCTAGATTAAGCAGCCATGGCGTAATTAGATTCGCCAGTTATTGTTCGAACGAATTTTTAACAGGTGGCACGTTCATCACCCGACATGCTTACACGCAATCTGCACAAGCTGTCAATTCCGGTCATCCCCAATAAATAAAGAACGAATTCTTGTTTTTTATACTTCAAGAAGTATGCCACAAATGTATAAAATTTACGGCATACTTCTATCTGTTTTCTAGCTTAGTAACATTAAAAAGTATTGTCAGGTTTCAACTTTTTAAAGTTTTGCCTGCAGGTTTCTGCTCCAATCCAACATAGTTATATAAAGCTCATCTACACTTATCTTTGGGTTCTCTTTGTAAAGCGAGATAAGCTTCTGGTTAAAGTCACCGAACCTGATAAAGCCTCTGCTCTTTTCCATCTGGCGCTCCATTTTGGGTATAAAGGTGGCATTGTCTTCCGCTGAAAACTTATCCAGGCAGTAAAGCGAGTAGAGGCTCCAAGTCATGTATTCTTGAAAAACATGGTCAGGAGAAGCATAAGCGCTGGTACCCGAAATATTATCATTTACCCATTTTGCTCTGTCTACAAATGCCTGGTTTACCTGCTTAGTATACTTTTCTGCAACCGGATTTACAAAGTTGTGGTCAATCTCGGTAAATACCACACGCGTATTGCTCATCTCGTTTACTTTCGCGTTATACTTTGAGCTGAGCTTTGCCCGGTTTACGAACATTACTGTCTGACTGAAGCCATTATCTTCAAAACTCATGGTTGAGTGAGCGCCCCCTACCAGCGGCGAGAATGTAACGCGGTAGTTACCATACTTGAACCCGAATTTTTCTTCCAGCCACTCCTGCTGCTGGTCAATCGGGTTTTGAGAGCGATACAGCTGTACAAGCTCATGATAGTATGGCTGGTGCTGCTTGTAAAATTCTCTGAAGCCAGACTTCCTGGCAAAGTCCTCGATCAACGCAAGGTTAGCAAGTATTGGATCTCCAGGATAGTTAAAGCCCATCTTCCGTATGATACCTTCGTTTTTGATGTTTCCTTTCTTGTCGAACACATAGGCGCAGGCATTCATTTTTATGCCGTAGTAGTACCAGTAGCTATCGGTATCGAATGGTGCGGTAATGTGCTTGTTAACCACATCCATTACCGGGTGGCTTTTGTAGGGAGAGAAATGCGCCATCACTTCTTTATAGTATGGCGTGGTCATATCCACCATGTTAGAGTCCAGCTGCCCAACCCTGGATATAGCTACCAATATGTTTGCCAGTTCATGCACTTCCGGCACCTCCACGCTGAACTTGCCCTGATGCTCGCTGATATACTTCTTTGTGAAGTTCACGTTCTTCGGCACTCCCACAATCTCGGCAAGTGTTTTTTCTTTACCCGCCTGCAGTATGTGTAGCCGCACCGTTTCACCGACCTTGATATCAAAGAAGACAGAATCTATATCTGTTATGAGACCTACCTTATTTATTTTCTGTTTACACTCTACCTCTAACCTGGCCGGCTTGGTATCCGAAGATAGTCTCCAGTCAGAGCGCCTATCGGTGTCATTTACTACATAAGTATAGCTGTCGGAGTTCGATTTTATACTTGGCAGTTCTTTTGCTTTTTGCGCATAGCAGGCTGATGCAACTGTAGCCAACATCAGCGTCAGTGCATACTTTTGTAAATTTTTCATAGTTTTATTCTGAATTTCAGGTCTTATTTAGCAGCTAGTTTTTGTCCTTTCAAATGCTTTAGAGCACGTTCCAGCACAGGGTCTTTTTTCTGGATATAGTCCTGCAGCGTCATTTTCACTTCTATGTCGGGCTTCACACCGTAGCCTACAAACTCACGGCCATCGGGGTAAGTATCTTTTTTGGTGCAGATGCGGGCACCGCCACCGCCAGGGAGGTCGAACATGAAAGGTTGGCCGGTGCTGCCATTCGTATTCTCGCCTATCTTAATCATGTGCTTCTGGTTGTCAGCGTAGATTAGGAAATCTTCGGCGGCAGAGGCTGTTTTATGACCGATAAGTATAGCGGTTGGTACAATTACCTTCTCACTCGGCTTTACCTTATTTTGGGCTGGGTTATAATCGAACTCATACATCAGCCTGTCCTGGTAAGCATTCAGCGATCTGGCTGCAAACTCACTCCCAACCGTATCTTTTGGCTCTGTAAATACACCCCAGGCTTTAAAGCTGGCTAGGTGCTGGCGGGTAGAGTTTTTAGAACCATACAGCAGCGTATCAGGGCTCAGGTAATTTAGTATTTCACGCCCTATAGTTGTAGAGCCGCCACCATTGTAACGCAGGTCAACTATGATTGCTTTGGCTTTGCGCAACTCCGGCAATTTCTGCATAAACATCTCATTTATCTTAGGATCATGAAAGGCATTCAGCGCCAGGTAAGCTGTTCCGTTCGGGTACCACTTCAGGTCCAGCAGTTCACGCTTCTCTAGTGCCGGGTATACTTCCTGCTCTGCGGTTTTAGCATGGGTCAGCGTCAGGCTCTTTACCTTACCTTTTGGTGTTCTATACTTGATGTCATACTTCTCTCCTACCAGGCCTCTCAGCATGTTCTCAATGGCCCAGTCCATCAGCACGTAATCCGTAGACGATGCAATGTAGGGCAGTACATGTTGTTTCAGATATTCAGAAGTTGGCTGTCCGTTTACTTCGATAATCTCGCTCCCTATCGGCAACTCATCTTTTGCGCTCAGGTTGGTTCTGGTGATAATAGCTTTGTTATCAATGTTGCTCAGAAAAATCTTATACTTACCAAACAAACTTTTATAAACCAGTGAGTCTATACTTTTGGGAAAGTAGATGTTCGTATGTCCATCATTTAGCGTAGCACAAAGCTTCTGTAACTCGCGGTAATATTCGTAGTCGTTTTTAGTATTCTGCACTTTCGTGATTGCATCACGATAATCGTTTTCCCATTTGGTGCGGTCCACTTTATCCAGGTACACAAAATTGTAGTTTACCTCCTGCCAGAATTTAGACAAGCCATATACTTTATCGGCAGGGCTAAGTGTGTTTGGCACCTGTGCCTTCGTTGCAAGTGCTACCAGGATCAGGAAAAGGGGAAGAAGCTTTTTCATAGTCTTATTTTATACTTTTAATTATTCGGTTCTAAGAGAAGTAACTGGATTAGAGACTGCCGTTTTAATAGCATGGAAGCTTAGCGTAATTATTGAGATGATTATGGTTGCTGCAAGCGCCAGGGCAAAAATCCACCAGCTCAGTTCTGTTCGGTAGGCATAGTCATCTAACCACCTATTCATGAGGTACCAACCTAGTGGCAGTGCAATTACATTAGCCAGAAGCACTAACTTTAAAAAGTCTTTGCTAAGCATAACCACAATGCCAGCCACCGATGCACCTAATACTTTCCGGATACCGATTTCCTTTTTGCGCTGCTCCGCTGTAAACAAAGCCAATCCGAACAGCCCCAGGCAGGAAATGAAGATAGCAATGCCGGCGAAATAGTTGGTAAGTTCTGCAATAACGGCTTCACTCTTATACATCTGTTCAAAGTCATCGTCCAGAAAATGATAATCGAACGGGAAAGCGGGATTGTGCTTCTGCAAAACAGCTTCCATAGAGGCTAAGGCTTCTTTCGTCTTGCCTTGCTCTGTTTTCACAAACAATCGGTTCACGTTTTCAGGATCCAGGCGGATAATAAGCGGCCTGATACCTCCACACATGTTCCTGGACTGGAAATCCTTCACTACACCAACAATGTTTCCTCTTGAGCCCCACATTTCTATCCATGCCCCTATAGATTCCTGAAGCTGCATTACTCTTACAGCCTCTTCGTTTACAAGGTAGTGTGCTGTATCAGTAGCAAAGCTTCTGGAAAAATCACGGCCTTCTTTTATCTTGATTCCTAATGTCTGGAGCAACCCGAACTCTACGTTCATCACATCTATAGACACTTCTTCTCCGGGCTCTTTGCCATCCCAGTTTACATCACTCGTGTTGTTTCCGATACGCAGCGGACTCTGGTTAGCCGCTGACACAGAAGCGATACCCGGCATAGAAGACAACTCCTGTTTTACAGTTTCATACCGCTCTGCCAGGGCTCCCTCTATTGGCACATAAACCACCTGCTCACGCTGTAACCCAATATCTTTGTTTCTGAGATAGTGTAATTGCAGGTATACTGCTAAGGTGCTCACAATAAGCAGCCCTGAAAGTATAAACTGAAACACTACTAACCCTTTGCGCAGATAGGCAGCTTTGTAATTTAGCTTTACAGCACCTTTTAGCACTACCGCCGGATCAAAGGATGACAGAAAGAAAGCCGGATAGCTACCTGAAACAATTCCTGTAAATAGCGCCACTCCCAGCAGCATAACAACCAGCGTCGGATCTGATAAATCGAACTGCACCGCTTTTTCTGTTAGATTGTTAAAAGCGGGAAGCAACAAGCCCGTTAAGTTCATCGCCACGAAAAGTGCCAGAAGAGCTATTAAAACTGACTCCAGCATAAACTGCCCAACCAGCATAGATTTGTCAGCACCGATGACTTTACGAACCCCGACTTCCTTTGCGCGTTTTACTGAGCGGGCCGTGGCCAAATTCATAAAGTTGATACAGGCGATAAGCAGGATAAATACAGCTACAACCGAGAACAGGCGCACATAAATAATCAGGCCACTTTCAGTCTTGCCTTTTCTGAAATCGGAGTAAAGGCGCTGATTGCTATAGGCATGCAGGAAAAGCTCATCTGTACTCTCGCTTTGTTTATATAGAAAGTGCTTTATCTTTCCATTAAGAGCATTCACATCAGCTCCTGCTTTAGCCTGCACAAAAGTTAAAATACCATTGCTACCCCAATTTTTTAACCACTGGTTTTTAAGTTCATATCTTTCAAAGGGCATCACAAAGTCAAACTGGAGCGATGAGTTTTTAGGTACTTTCTGCATGATGCCAGTTACCTTATAACTCTCACTGTTATTTAGCTTTATCACTTTCCCCAGCACATCCGTAGCTCCAAAGATTTTTAACGCAATGCTATCGCTTATAACAATTGATTTTGGATTCTGGAGTACCTGTGCCGCATCTCCGTAAGCCAGCGGAAATGTAAAAACTTTAAAAAACTCTGGATCAACGTACTGCCCCGTCACTTTTATACTTTTGTCTCCGTAACTAAACAACTCCTCTTCCGTGAAACTCACGCGAACAGCTTGCTCTACCTCAGGCAACTGCTCCTCAAGGGCAGAAGCCAACGGACCCGTCTGTGCAGCTATGGTCAGGTTATCGGCGCCCGGGTAAATTTCAGTTCTGTATACAATGTGCAGTTCATCTATATTCTCATGAAACCGGTCGTAACTCAGTTCATCCTGCACCCACAGCAGAATAAGTATGCTACAGGTCATGCCTAAGGCCAAGCCAAGAATATTAATCAGCGAGAAAAGCTTGTGCCGCATCAGGTTACGGTAAGCCATTTTGAGGTAGTTCTTTAACATAGCTTTAGAATTTTATCGGCTCAGGTAAAAGATCTTTGTTTTGAACAGTAGCAAGTATAGCCCTGCTCTCTGCCGTACAGCTAAGAAATTAAAGTGCCAGTTTTTAAAAAAGCTGATTTTAAGCCATTTAAGCAACAACCCGCATTTAAGACTGTACGCTTCCGATACACATTTTAAGAGGACACCTGTACGGTAGCGTTACAACTTTTTGAAGTCAAAAATAAGACAAATTGCACTAAGCTGATTTTAAGGTAGGCATCGCGATATGAAAGTACAACCTGGCAGAACACACAAGTATAAAACTCCGGATAAAATGCTTAAATTCGGTATCTGAATCAGAAATTCTTGCATAATGGCCACAGGAAAAATAGGTAGCGTTTTAGTAGTAGACGATGAGACGGACGTGCTCTTCGCCATGAAAATGCTGCTGAAAACAGAGGTAAAAGAAGTTGTTACCGAGAAGAATCCTGACAACCTGCTAAGTATACTTTCGAAGGAAAAATTTGATGTCATTTTCCTGGACATGAACTTCAAAAGCGCGCTAAACACCGGCAACGAAGGGCTTTTCTGGCTGCGGCAGATATTAGACAAAGATAAAGACGCCACGGTTATACTTATCACAGCCTATGGCGATGTGGAGTTGGCGGTAAAGTCTCTGAAACAAGGTGCTTTTGATTTTATAGTGAAGCCCTGGCACAACGACAAACTACTGGAAACACTGCACAACGCTCTAAAGGCCAAGGGGCAAAAGAAGACTGATAAATCTACTGCTAGCGCAGGCTACACAACTATACTCGGCGAATCAGAAGCGATACAGGACATACTCTACAAGATAGAAAAAATTGCCCCCACTGAGGCCAACGTGCTTATACTTGGCGAGAACGGGACAGGCAAAGAACTGGTAGCGCGCGCCCTGCACGAGAAATCTTTTAGAGCCAGTAAGCCATTTGTAAGTGTTGATGTAGCCGCCCTAACAGAATCGTTGTTTGAGAGCGAGTTATTCGGTTTTAAAAAAGGTGCTTTTACGGATGCAAAAGAAGACCGCAAAGGCAGGTTTGAAGCAGCCAATGGAGGAACTTTGTTTCTGGATGAGATCGGTAACATATCTCCTGCCATGCAGGCCAAGCTGCTCACAGTGCTGCAAAACAGGCAGGTAACGCCACTCGGCTCTAACACGCCTGTGCCTGTCGATATCAGGTTGATATCTGCTACCAACGAACCTATTTATGATTTGGCAGCCAAAAACCTGTTTCGGAAAGATCTGATCTATCGCATCAATACTGTAGAAATAACGCTGCCGCCATTGCGTGCCCGGGACAACGATGCGGAGCTGCTGGCAAGGCATTTTGCTGGAATCTATGCTACTAAAAACCACAAACCTGAACCCGAATTTGCTCCTGCCACCTTGCACAAATTAAAACAGCATAGCTGGCCAGGCAATGTGCGCGAGCTGCAACATGCTGTAGAGCGTGCCATTATACTTGCCGAGAGTAACGTATTGCAGCCTCAGGACTTCAGTTTCTCTGCTATGGAGATGGCACCTGCTGCTCCCTCTCCTGCCTTTGCCGCAGACACAAGCATGCCGCTGCACGAGTTAGAACGCGAAACCATACGCCGCGTGATTGATAAAAACAAAGGCAACATCTCCAAAGCTGCCAAAGAACTAGGCCTTACCCGTACTGCACTTTACCGCCGCCTGAACAAGTATGATATCTAAACGATTGGAGCTTGGGCTGTTAGTCCGGTTTATACTTTTGTTAGCCATGATGTTCGTCACGGTGCAATACCTGACACAGTATACCTGGCTACAGGTTACATCAGGTGTATTAATTATGATGGCGCAGGTATGGGAAATAGCACGTTACGTCACCCGCAGCAACAACGAACTGGCCAGGTTCCTGGAGGCCGTAAAACAACGCGACTTTTCACAGCGGTTTAACGAACAATCCAACACCTCGCTACAACAGTTGCACAAAGCCTTTAACCTGATCAACAACACATTTAAGCAGCTGCACATTGAGCGCGAAGCGCAGTTCCAGTATATGCAAACCATCTTACAGTTAGTGGATACCGGCATTATGGCGGTGGATCAGGAAACCGGCGAAGTAGAGTGGGTAAACGATGCTTTCAAACAAATGCTAGGTCTGCCTTATCTGAAAAATATAGACAACCTTGATAGGCGTTATCCTGCCCTGCACGACTCGCTGCAAAGTATAAAATCCAGTGAAAGTATACTTGTAAAGCTGAAGTTACCCACAGGGCAGTCGCAGGTGCTTATTTCTGCTACAGCCTTTACCATGCAGCACCGCGGCCTGTTGCTTGTTGCCCTAAAAAACGTGAGCGCCACTGTAGATGCCACTGAGACGGAGGCCTGGCAAAAGTTGCTCCGCGTCATGACGCACGAGATCATGAACTCGGTGGCTCCTATCGCTTCGCTGGCTGACTCGCTTGGCAAACACCTGCATTTGGAACGTGAACGTTATACTTCTGAACCTGATGCACCTGTAGATGTAGAACTACTGGAAGACACCGAAGAAGGCATTGGCATTATTAAAAAGCGCAGCGAAGGTTTGTTACGCTTCACACAGCTTTACCGTAACCTGAACAAATCGCAACAGCTTAACCTGACTACTATTTACGTGCAGGAGCTATTTAAAAGTATAGATGCCCTGATGCGGCCGCGCCTGGAGGAAGAAGGTATAGCCTATACCTGCAAAGTGTCTGCCCCGGACCTGACCATTACCGGCGACGTGAACCTGCTGGAACAGGTGCTGATCAATCTTATCACAAATGCCCAGCGTGCTGTACAAGAACAGGAAAACCCACAGATCATACTTGTAGCGAGGCAGCAGGACGGGAAAACAACCATCGAAGTACACGATAACGGCACCGGCATACCGGAAGAACTGCTTGAAAATATCTTTATCCCTTTCTTTACTTCATACAAAGAGGGCTCGGGCATTGGGCTCAGCCTATCAAAGCATATCATGCTCCTGCACAGGGGAACTATACAGGTAGAGAGCGAAGGAGGCGTGGGCAGTACGTTTAAGCTGGTGTTTAATTCCTAGTTGAAACCTATGGCTCTGACCAGCGTGCAGCTCAAAATATAGATGTCATCTAATATTATACCTACTAAAGGAGCAATAATTTGAAGGAATAGTTATTTTTGCGCTCATTCCGCCAAAATAACTATGAAAAAACATTACCGCTCCGAAAACAATTGCCTGAATTGCGAGGCTATCATACCAGATAAGTTCTGCCCAAGCTGCGGCCAGGAGAACCTCGATCTGCATGAAAATTTTATACACCTGGTACTACACAGCGTCGGCCACTACTTCCACCTGGAGTCGAAGTTTTTCAAAAGTATGGTTCCGCTTTTAACCAAACCGGGCTTGCTAACGAAGGAGTATTTTGCTGGCAAACGGGCCTCGCATCTCAACCCGATCAGCATGTATATCTTCATCAGCATCCTGTTCTTTTTTCTTTTTACGGCCAACACCAACATCAACGAGAAGGGCATACTAAAAGAGAATACTGCTGAAAAAACTACATCACCGCAGGCAAAAGCTCAAAATGCAGAAGCAGTTGCAGGAAAGGCAGCTAAAGACATAGGTAATTATATTAAGCCAGCTCTTACTAATGCACAGGTAGTGAACGACACCGCCAGCAACCGAAATTTAATAAAGGAAGCAGCGACAAAGGAGAAGGCATCTTTTGGTGAATTTAACATACCACTCCACTCATTCAACGAAAAATTCAGGAAGGTAAAGAATGACGAATTGCAGTTTGAACTTTTCAAGAACAAACTCATAAGTCACTTGCCGAAAATCATGTTTATCCTGCTGCCGTTGTTTGCCCTTATCCTGAAGTTGGTAAGTATCAGGTCGAAGAAGTTTTATACAGAGCACCTGATCTACTCGATACACGTGCATTCGTTTCTCTTTTTGTTCGGTTCTATACTTATCATACTAAAGTGGCTTTTGCCTTTCGTTTCCGGCTGGATTCAGTTTTTGGGCATTCTCGTAATGCTCTGGTACATTTACCGGTCTATGCGGAACATCTACAGGAGCACGCGCTGGCGTACTATTACTAAATGCTTACTGCTGGCATTTGCTTATACTTTCCTGCTGTTTCTAAGTGGTCTTACAGTAGTGGTTGCCACACTTTATACAATGTAATAGAATGCGCTTGCAAAGAATTAGGCTGCCAGGATTATAGGATTTGAAAGAGCAAACAAACAGAGTTCACAAATCTGGAGCCTGTAATGCCTTACTTCTGCCCAATTGTAATGTGTAAAGTATAGGCACTGATGAGATTAATTTTTCTAATCTGGAGAGGCTACCTATTCTAACATAAAGCGGGTAGATGTTATTTCGTTATCTGTGATAAGCCGGGCAATGTATCCGCCTGCCGCAAATTTGCCTTTCTTAAACTGGTAAACCTGCATTTCACCTGCCAGTCCGTTGCCTTCAGCGAGCACAGTAACTACTGTACCCTGCATGTTTAAGATCTCCAATTTATACTTTCCATTCTGTTTCAGCATAAAGCTAAGATCTGTTTTAGAGCTAAATACCTTCGGAGATGCTTTAAGTTGCAGCCTCTCGGCACCTGTTGAGTTGCTCATAGAAGATGATTGGTTTAAGGCATTATTCGGCTGCCAATTCCAGGTATCCTGTTCTGCGGAAACAAAGTGATGTTGTGTGTCAAAGGTTTTAGCTGCACGCCCTGCTCCTGAGTCACCGCTCAACTTTAAGTTATCACTCAGCTTTGGCTGCACCGCTGCTCCTACTGTACCTGTTGCGCTTGCCTTTTGCGTAAGTTCATAATTTGCCTGCCCGAAAACAAACTCAAGCCTGGAAAGGAAAGCAAGTAACAGCATAAGCTTTAGCAGGGGGCCAAGGTGTCTTTTCATAACATCTTTTTTTGTGAAGTATCTTTTGATTTCAGTACCTAAATATACTTTCACTAATAACCCGTGTACAGGAATAAAAACAGAGACAGGTAACTTCCTCTCCTAATCCTTAATACTCTTTAATCCTATTAATATTTTGCCAGCAACTTTTTATACTACAAACCTAAACAAGGAATGATACAATTACACTTTTCAATAAACTCCTAAAATTTAGTTTAAAGTAACATTTAGTCATATATTTATAAGCAGCAAAACCACATTAATCCTAAAACCAACAAGTACAACTGCTGCAATTCTGTGCAATTTTAATATCCACCATCCGTTCAGCTACATCTTATTATAATATAAAAGAAGCCTGGCTGCTGTGAATTCACAGCAGCCAGGCTTCTTAGTGGTAACTTAAAACCTATACTTACTTAATTAAAAGCATTGTGCCGGAGCGTGTAGAATTACCGTTTACTAGCCTGTAAATATACACACCACTTTCTCTGCCAGTTGCCTTAAAGTTATAGTTATAGGCAGTACCTTTTTCAGCAGCTCCTTCAAAAAGGGTTTCTACCTCGCGGCCTGTTACGTCATATACTTTAAGAACTGTATAGCCAGACTCTTTTGCTTTAAAGCTGATCGTAGCATTCTCAGAGAATGGGTTCGGGTAGCTTAACACCATGTCGTCGGTTTTGCTTACTTCTGATACCGCAAGTGCAGGATTTTCTGAAGAACTGTTAATAACAGCCATTGCCGGAGGCATGTCAAAGGCTTCAAATTGATCGTATCTGTAGTAGCTTAGGCCTTGGCTGGCACTATATCCAACACCTCTCTTAGCAAACGCTCTCCAGATAAGCTCCTTGTTGGCTCCGCCGTTGTTAAGCTCATCTGCTAAAAGTATGGCATTGCGGCCATCAACAAAACCAGGATAACATGGCTGCAGCTTTAAACCATCAATAACCAATTGCATGGCTATGTTATTGCCACCGTTTCCATTGTACAGATCTTCATCAAAGCCATACTTATCAATCAGGTTCCAGGTCATTTCCCAAAGTATGGTAGACCAAACAAAGCCAATACCATGAGGTGCAGAGAGCGAAGGGTTGTTTGTAGCACCATAGGTGTAGTTATTTATACTTAGGCTAGTTGAGTAGGGAGCTGGCCTGATGCCATTTCCGTCTATTGCCTCACCGGATGCGTATGTACCCATTCCTCTGATTTTCTCAGGCGTATCGCCTTTTTTCATCGTCATCATCAGGGCAAACCAATCGCTCCAGCCCTCACCCATTTGCTCTGTTGTGAGTACTTGGCCGCCAGCTAAAACCTGTGTTGGAAGGCAAGATGTAGTATTTGGTCCGCCTGTTAACCTGTTCGAGATACCATGACCGTATTCGTGCACAATAATACCATTGTCAAAATCTCCGTCAATTTCAGGTCCGGAACCATCATCTTTTAAAGCAACAGTTACTTCCTGGCCTGCATCCAGTGCAGCTCTAATACTGGCACCAGCCACATCCGTTGTCATCACAGAAGAGATCGTGATAAGATTTGGATTAGTAGCGCCAGCGCCCATAGCGGTCGGTGTGCCTGGTGCACTATTGATTACTACAACAGCTATGGCACCTGCATTCTGAGCGTTAAGCACTTTAACACCGAACTCGCAGTTTCCTCTGTACACTACAGCTATGTTACCTGCTATTGCAGCCGCATTAGGTATAGCACCACAAGCATAGAGCTCATCGGCTAACACTAATTTGCCTGTAACTGGAGTTGAGTTTAGTCTTGGGCCAAAGGTTGCCTGCACTGCCTGATAGCTGCCGGCAATAGAGGATGGAGAGGTTACTCTGAACAAATCCTGATCCGGGATGCCGCTCCAGAGGTACATCTGCATTCTTGGGCGTCTGCCATCTACAGGAGTTGCAAAATTGGCGTTGTTACGAACAGTAGAAATGTTTCTGCCATCCTGTGCCTCAGCCATTACATAGTCGTTGCCTATGCCGGGTCTGCCAAAGTTATTAGACTGGAAGTTTCCGCTTTCCTCATCAAAACCATAGTTGTACCAGACATCATGTATAATATTGTTCCAGTAAAAAAGGTTGGTAATCGCAGCGTCTCTGTAAGCCTCCGGCTGATTTGAGAAATCTAAAGGATATTTAAACACCCGTTGCGTTCCGCCATTCGGGCTGTAGCCGTACACTACATCTGCGCCGTTATCATTGTTACTGGCTATAAAACCTGTATTGTTAGGGTCTTCGTAAGCGTACACGTTATTACCTCTGGTAATGGTATAACTGCTATTACCTGCTGTATGCCAGCCAGCTGGTGAGGCAGTTCTGTCTGCCACTGCGGCTGCGTTCATGGGTTTGCGTTTGCCATGGCTTGGGCTCTCTACTGGCATGGGGTATACTTCGTACAGGCTTGGGGCTTTGCCATTATTTACAGGGCCAGCCATAGGCGCGTAAGGTGTCATGTCTAGTTCTTCTTCAAGAGCCATTGAGGCAGTGTGGCTATGTGTATCGTGCAGGTACTTGCCGCCGGGGCCATTGTTTTCAAACACACAGTGCACTACCATGTTGTCTTTTTCTAGAAACTCACCGGTCCTGGCATCTACTCTAATATTCCACCAGTTTTGCGCATCCAGCTCATAAATAGACACTTCCCAGGCAAGTCTTAAATTTCCCTCCCCCATTGGCTGGTAAACAAGCTTTGCAGGTATGGTTTCCAACGAAATTCCACCTTTCGAGAGCACCACCTCCCTGTTTTTATTATTCGTCTTCTCCAGCACAGTTAATGGCTCCGAAATAGAAACACCCAGATGCTGTGCCGCTGCCGCCACTGCCCCTTCTGCATCTAGCACAGGTTGAGTACTGTTTACTTTTTTTTCAATATCTTCATGGAAACGATTACCAACATTCACAACCTCTCCACTTTTAGAGACACTCATGTTTGTTATAGCACCATGAATCTCAATACCATTGTACTGCTGCTTGATGTAGTAGTGCTTTACACCACTTTTCTTGCTTTCAGACTCACTGCTTAACTCCAGGTCTGCTATATCCTTATCTTTTACCTTAAGCTTCTGCTTATTCTTGTTGATATGGTCTTTAGCTACCTGTGGAATCTGTTTTTTACCCTGAGGTCTGTTTCCTTGCGCATAGGCAAGAGTGGTTCCAAACAGCAAAGCTACTATAACAGCCAGCTGGATGTACATGCGTAATTGTTTGCCCATAATGAATTTGATTAAAGTTAGACAATAGAAATAATTCAATTAATTACGACTATACTTATAATATGTTTATAGAAATACCCTGTTCTTTTATATTGATTATCAATTATTAAACTCCTATCTTACAATCACCAAACAAACATCTATATGTTTTAATATTCAGATAATTAGCTTATAAGTAGCGTCGAGCTAAAACTCTAATAATAGTCCCTGCACGGTTATGGCGCTATACTTTAAAGGAGACATATAGAAATAAAAACCTATAAATTTAATCCAATTTTATACTTATAGAATTAGAGCTCTAAAGTAGGACAACAACATTCTTTAAAGTATTTCTGAATAGGCCTCTTAACTGGCTTTACATTTCGGTTTCTACCATAGCGTGCGAGCAGCCCCTAAAGCCAAAGCAGACACTTTTTGATTTACCTGCCCACCTTACGCCATAACATCCAATAAAAAGTCACTTTAAAGCTTATTTAATAGCCTCTGTTTGTTAAGGTAGCAGAGCAAACCATTTACATACATGTGGTGTTATAATAACAATCAAAAGTGGATAACTCTCTGGAAAACTACTGGATAAAAGCACTCCCAACTGATCTTCAGATTGATTATCTTTGTAGTAATGGAAAATTTCGTAGTATCAGCGCGTAAGTACCGCCCGAGCACGTTTGATAGCGTGGTGGGGCAACACCATATAACCAATACCCTTAAAAACGCCATCAGCAGCAAGCATTTGGCGCAGGCATTCCTTTTCTGCGGACCACGCGGTGTAGGCAAAACTACTTGTGCCCGTATTTTGGCAAAAACCATTAACTGCCAAAACATCACACCGGAGACAGAGGCCTGTAATGAGTGCGAATCGTGCCGAAGCTTTAACAGCAACAGCTCATTCAATATTCACGAACTCGATGCTGCCTCTAACAACTCTGTAGAAGACATTCGAAACCTGGTGGAGCAGGTGCGTTATGCACCACAAACCGGAAAGTATAAAATCTACATCATAGATGAGGTGCACATGCTCTCGAACCAGGCTTTCAACGCTTTTCTGAAGACGCTGGAAGAGCCGCCATCGTACGCTATTTTCATACTTGCCACCACAGAGCGCCACAAAATTATCCCTACCATACTTTCGCGTTGCCAGATTTTCGATTTTAACCGAATCCGGATTGAGGATATGGTGCGCCACCTGGGTAGTATTGCCACAAAAGAAAGTATACAGGCCGAGCAAGATGCACTGCACCTGATCTCGCAGAAAGCCGATGGTGCCCTGCGCGATGCACTTTCCATCTTCGACCAGATGGTGACGTTTTCGGGCAGCAATGTAACGTACAAGGCTACCGTAGAAAACCTGCATATACTCGATTATGATTACTACTTCCGATTAACAGACCACCTGCTGGAGCAAAACCTGCCGGGCTCGCTGTTGCTGTTCGACGAGATCCTGAAAAACGGGTTTGATGCACATAATTTCCTGATTGGTATTGCAGAGCACTTCCGTAGCTTACTGGTGTGCAAAGACCCACAGACGATACAGTTGCTGGAGGTATCAGATAACATTAAAGCAAAGTATGCAGAGCAGTCTGCTAAGTCTACTGTATCGTTTTTGCTATCGGGCCTGAACCTGGTAAGCACCTGCGATACCAACTATAAGAGCAGTAAAAACCAGCGCCTGCACGTGGAGCTATGCCTGATGAAGCTGGCGCACCTAAATGCGGCCCTGAGCTTTGCACAAAACGGGACAGACGTAAAAAAAGCTAAGGTAGCGGACCAGGCACCAGCCTCTACCGGAAATACAGGTGCCATACCTTCTGCTACTATGCAGCCTGCCCATACTTCGGGCACGGTACCATCGCAGCAGATGCAGCAGTCTACACCGGGCAGTGTACCATCGGAGCGAATGCAGCAACCGCATACGCCAAACCAAATACCGTCCGAGGGCTTGCAGCAGCCACCAAAACACCAGGACGTAACACCTGATGCGCATCTTAGTCCACCAAAGGCACAGGCCGCGCCGGAGCAGCCACGTTCTAAAGTACAGCTGCCGCCGCCTAAAAAACTGAGCAAACTGCCTAGTTTAAAAGATTTGAGCAATGCCCAGGCTGCCGTGGCAGATGTTGCTGTAGCCGTAGAAGAGGATGACTCGAACTATGGTGCTACTGTACCCATAGACGAAGCCAAGCTGAAGACAGTATGGCATGCTATACTTCGCCGTAAAAAGGCTGAGAATATGATGGAGTTTACGCTCCTGAATCGCCAGTACCACATTGGGCCGGAGAATGAAGTTATACTTCACCTAGAAAACCACGTGATGATGGACCAGTTCACGGCCATTCGCCCTGATATACTTCGAGAGCTAAAGGCACAGACCGGCAACCGAAGTATAAAACTAAGAGCAGAGGTGGTTGAGGTACAGGATGAGGGACGGAAGCTTTATACTTCACAGGACAAGTTTAACTATCTGGCCGAGAAATTTCCGGTTATTGTAGATTTAAAGCAACGATTTGGCTTAGATACTGATTTTTAAATCAGTAATACTTTATCTTCGTATAGTCACACCATCACTAACAACTTAACTATGACAATCAAGAAGGGATTATCTCTGTTTTTGGTTGCGTCTGCTTTTACGTTTACCCAATGTAAAAACGAAGCTTACCAGACACAATCAACAAACCAAACCACTGCACCTGCGGCTACAACCGAGAAAGAGTATACCTATGAAACGGTTCCTAATGATCCGTTGAATGCCCGCATTTATACTTTAGACAATGGCCTTAAAGTATACTTATCAGACTATGAGGAGGCGCCGCGTATCCAGACTTTTATAGCAGTGCGTGCCGGCTCTAAAAACGACCCTGCCGATGCCACTGGCCTGGCCCACTACCTGGAACACATGGTGTTTAAAGGCACTACGGAACTAGGCACCCAAAACTGGGAAAAAGAGAAAGTCGAGCTGGATAAGATCGAAACCCTTTACGAAAAGTATAGAGCTACCAAAGACGAAGCTGCACGCAAAAAGATTTATGCACAGATCGACTCTGTTTCTGGTGTAGCCGCTACGTATGCCGTTGCCAACGAGTATGACAAGATTCTGAGCGCCATCGGTGCAAAGGGCACAAACGCTTATACTTGGGTAGACCAGACAGTTTACACCAACGACATCCCGAGCAACCAGCTGGAGCGTTGGATAGAACTGGAAGCTGACCGCTTCGGCGACATGGTGCCACGTATTTTCCATACGGAGCTGGAGGCGGTATACGAAGAGAAAAACCGCACCCTGGACAGCGACGGCCGTAAAGTTGCCGAGGTAATAAACACAGCGCTTTTCCCGACACACCAGTATGGCACGCAGTCTACCATTGGTACCATCGAGCACCTGAAAAATCCTTCTATCACCGAAATTAAAAAGTACTATAACAAGTACTACATCCCGAACAACATGGCTATTGCCATGAGTGGCGACATTGATTTTGAACAGACCATCCGCCTGATAGATAAGTATTGGGGCAAAATGGAGAAGCAGCCAGAGCCAGCCTTTAATGTGGCGCAAGAGCAGCCAATTCAGCAGCCGATTGTAAAGGAGGTATTGGGTCCAGATGCTGAAAACGTGTCTATCGCCTATCGTACACCTGGCATTAACACCAAAGATGCCTTAGCAATTCAGATGATCAGTAACCTGCTTTACAATGGTCAGGCCGGCCTAATTGACCTGAACCTGAACCAACAGCAGAAAGTGCTGCAGGCATACGCCTATGACACCCCAATGAAAGATTACGGCACGTTCCGGATGACAGGCATGCCACGCCAGGGCCAGACACTGGACCAGGTGCGCGACTTGTTGCTGCAGCAGTTAGATATGATCAAAAAAGGGAACTTCGATGAGTCTTTGATACAAGCAGTGGTGAACAACGACAAGATCAACACCATGAAGGCGTATGAGGAGAACAGCAACCGTGCAGATGCTTTTGTAACATCTTTCATCTACCAAATGCCTTGGCAGAAATTTGTGAGCCGCCCTGCAGAGTTTGCAAGTATAACCAAACAGGATGTGGTTGATGTAGCCAATAAGTATTTCACAAACAACTACGTGCTGGTATACAAAAAGACAGGCAAAGACCCTAATGCACAAAAAGTAGAGAAACCTGCTATTACACCTGTAGCTGTAAATCGTGATGTGCAGTCTCAGTACTACAAAGAGTTTATGGCGAAAGAGGTACAGCCGCTACAGCCTGTGTTCATCGATTACCAAAAAGACATCACCGAAACTAAGCTGAAGCAGAGCATTCCGCTACTTTATACTAAGAATAAGGACAACGGCCTGTTCCAGCTATACTACATACTGGACATGGGCACCAACAACGACCCTAAACTGGGCATGGCGGTAAATTACCTGAGATACCTGGGCACCGACAAGTATACTGCCGAGCAACTACAGAAAGAGTTTTACCAACTAGGTACTTCTTTTGATGTATTCTCTTCCGGAGACCAGGTATATGTAAGTTTAACTGGCTTAGACGAGAATTTCGAAAAAGGCCTGAACCTGTTCGAAAGTGTGTTAGCCAACGCCAAGCCAGACCAGAAGGCACTTAACGATATGGTTTCGGGTATGCTGAAGGCCCGCGAGGATGCTAAAAAGAACAAAGGCGTGATTCTGCAGCAGGCCATGATGAACTACGCCAAGTATGGCCCTAAGAACCCGTTCAACACTGTGCTAAGCGAGAAAGAGCTGAAAGCTGTGAAACCGCAGGAGCTGGTAAATATTATCAAGAGCATCCCTACGTATGAGCATCGTGTGCTATACTACGGTCCACGTGAAACGGGTAATTTAGTAGCAGCCTTAAATACGGGTCATAATGTACCTGCCACACTTAAGCCGGTGCCAGCCGAGAAAGCATACAAAGAGATAGACTTTACGCAGCCAACTGTATACTGGGCAGACTACAACATGGTACAAGCCGAGATGATGTTCGTGAGCAAGTCTGTGCCTTATAGCAAAGACATCATACCTGTAGTGCGCTTGTACAACGAGTACATGGGTGGCATTGTGTTCCAGGATCTGCGTGAGTCTAAAGCCCTTGCCTACTCTACGTATTCTTTCTACAGCCCCGCCGCCAAGAAAGACCGTGCCAACTACCTGGTATCGTACATAGGTGCTCAGGCTGATAAATTATCTGAAGCGATGGCTGGCATGCAAGCTTTATTAACAGAGATGCCGCTGGCTGATGCAAACTTCCAGAACGCACAGGCTGCTTTACGCAACAGTATCTCTACAGAGCGTATCACCAAATCAGGAATACTGTTTGATTATGAGCGAGCCAAGAAGTTAGGCCTGAATTACGACATCCGTCAGGATGTATACCAAACCGCCAACTCCATGACTTTTGACCAGCTGAAGGAGTTCCAGCAGAAATTTGTGAAAGCGCAGCCACAGGCTATACTTGTGATTGGCGCTAAAGACAAGTTAAACTTTAAGGAGCTTGAGAAGTATGGCAAAGTAAAGCAACTGACACTGAAAGAACTGTTTGGATATTAATTTTCCATACATTTTCTTTTAGAAGATACCCTCTCCCAATAATAAGGAGAGGGTATTTTTTTGTTTATACTTTTCCTGTTGATGCAGTCCCACCTCTGTGATCACAAACGCTGCTAATTGCAGATTTAAACACGTTTTCCTAAGGTTATATATAGTCTTTTATCCTAACGCTTACATAGCCATAGCCTTATACTTTTATATTATAATTAGAAATAGTGGTACAATTTATCTTAAACCCTTATAGGCTCTGCTCACACTATTTTGGCCATAGCTCACAAAAAACATAAAACAATCCGGTAATCAGTAAGTTAAAGACTATAAGCTTCGGCTTTTGAGTATTCTTTAATCCCTAATAGTAAAGCCTATGATGAACAACTTATCCAAAATCAACATTTTTACATTAATGTTGATAATCAGTACTGTTGTCCTTACCAGCTGTAAGGACGATGATGACTCTCCATTACCTTTACCTGACACAAAGGTCTACGAACTGGAATCAGTAGCAGTTGAAACCATTGAAGGTACTGCTACATTTGTGAGAATAGACGACAGAACCACTTCTATTACTATTCTTTTAACTGGAACTCCTACAGGAGGCGTACATCCTGCACACATTCATGCTAACTCAGCTGCAGAAACTGGTCCTATTGTTATCTCTCTTAACTCAGTTGATGGTACAACAGGTACGAGTACCACCATTATCCAAAGAGACGATGCTGGCAACCCTGTTTCGTTTGAGGATTTGATGGAGTATGATGGCTACTTAAATGTGCATTTAAGTGAGGATCAGCTGGATGTAATTGTAGCACAGTCCGACATTGGCCAGAATGAACTGACAGGAGAATCGAAAGAGTATGAGCTCGCAGAGGCAGCTGCACCAGGCATAAGTGGCAGCATCTTGTTTGAAGAGAGAAAAAACGGCGAAGCTTTAGCTACCATTTCTCTAGCAAACACACCTGAGGGAGGCGTACATCCAGCACATATTCACATGAATTCTGTTGAAGAAGGCGGAGGTATTGTGTTAACATTTAATCCTGTTGATGGCAACACTGGCATGAGCAAGTCTAACGTGGCAGCACTCGACGATGAAACGCCTTTTGGTTATGAGGATGTGCTGAGTTACGATGGCCATGTGAATGTGCACCTGAGTCCGGAACAACTGGATGTTTTAGTAGCACAGGGAAATATTGGAGCTAATGCTGATTAAAGATAGAATTACGTACTTATTTATAAGCCCCTCCTGTTTTAGGAGGGGCTTTTTTTGCCTATACTTCCGGCATTGTTGGACTAGCAAATGTTCTCATTTATATAATCATTATAACTGGTGCTGGATACTTTCTTATATAAGTTTAGCACCTGATGCATTCCTACGATATGCAGTTCTGCGTCACAAGATCAATTACCGCAGATTATCTTTCAGAAATAATCTCGTATTGGATAGGTTTAAAAGTATAATTATTGGATTGCTCCGCAGAACATGCCGTTAGCGCCACAATCAAATCCATTTTTGCCTCCAACAATACATAATCGCCGGCCTTGCTTTGCGGCGGGTCCACGGAGAGTGTCCCATCCGGTGCAAACTGCACGTTCATAAAGATATTGAAGGCTGTAGGAACATCATCTGGGGCAATATCGAACTTGCTTAAATTGGTATACAGGTTTTCAAAACAACTAGGGTGGTAGTCAGGGTTGTTGTACATGATCTGGAAAGTTTCGGGGCTGCACGGTGCCAATAAAAAGTCGTTGCGGCCATTGGTATCCTCCAGTATCTCCATCATCTTTCGGCTGCGGTTGCTCCAGAGGTGGTGCCCTTTTGTTATCAGAATGGTCTCCTCAAAATCTAATGTTTTGCCAGAAGACAGCTTCTCACGCGTGTCGTCTGCATTAAACAAGACCATATCGCTTACCTGCTCTCCTTGTGGGTCTATTACTTTTAACCTGTCTCCCTTCCTGAGCTTAAAGGCGGCACCGGTTTGTTTTGCTATGGTGTTAATCATTTTCTTTTTTTGTCTGATGATTAAAACTGGCATGGAAGGGGCACTTCCAGCTTTCATCTACCTGGCGGCCGCTGTACTGAGGTGCCTCCAGCCCTTCTCCAAAATTGCTAAGCATCGGGTTGACAGACCCATCGTAGGCAACTTCGCGGTCCCGGATTACCTTTTGCATATTTTCGTACACATCCTTTTCGCGTAGCTGCTCAAACTGGCGGTGCAGGTTAAATGCCAGGGCCGTGTGCGCAAACCTCCTGGCCTTGCGACTGGCATTAGGATGCAGGCCTACCACAAAAAAAGCCGTTCCGTTGTAGCTGAAACTAAAATCGCTTTCTTCGGGATTGTTGCTTACAGCAGGGTCCCAAAGCTGATGGTGTTTTTCACTATCATGTAGTTTCTGGAGCTGCAGCCACAGCTTTTGCTCAAAATCCACTTCAGCTACTGCCTCATCGGAGAACACAGCAATCAAGGTCATGTATTCGCTTTCAGTAGACAAGGTTTCTGAAGTATAATTTTTGAGGTCTTCGCCTAACTGGCGTGTGGTTTCGTCGGCTCCAATGCTATCATATACGCCTAAACGGTACTGCCCGGAGTTTAAAGCGGCTTTAGCGCCTACACAAGGGTAATCGGTGTCGCTTATTTTATCAAGTATACTTGTATGAATCTCCTTTATGCGTTCATCCGGGCATTCCTCCAGTTGTTCAGGCAAGAAGTATGTTCTCTGATTTGTGTTATTTTTAGACATTTCTAGAATTAAAGTTATTATTCTCTGCTAATCATAAGTAGCAGAAACCGTAGACTCTGTGTTACGGCGAAATGGCCTTTGGGTATAGGTATTAGAGTGCTATAAAGCGGTTATCTGAGCAAATAATCAATAATGCCAGCTACAGCGTTTGACAGATTGGTGTTTATACTTTATCGGCTGCACAAAAAGCAAAGGCTACCAACATATGCATCAAACAGTTATAGAAAATGAGCTCCTTTGTCTGGTCAAATCTGGAGTTGGTCTAATAGTATAACCCTACGCTGCTGTAATTGCTATATTAGTATGGGTTCTACACAAATAGAATGCTTTTAGAAAGTATAATCACAAGATTTTTAAAATGGAAAACAGGATAAATAAAACAAAAGCGATACTACTTTTCTTATCAGGTATAATTTCTATTACTGCTATGCTCTTGCTTGGGTCAGAAAGCGAAGTCTATGGCTTTTTAGCTGGCTATGGTTATACAGCTTTGGTATTTGGATTAGCAGCTATAGTTTATACTTACTTTAAAAACCAAAAAGTAAAGCGACATAGATCAGCGTAGCAATAAATCAAAGCTGAGCTTTATCGCTTCGCCAGCACCTCGGCTACGGTAGTCCATTTAATCTCAGGATAGCGGTCGTTATCCAAGGGCTCCAGTTTTGGCAAGCCGGTAAACATATCGCGCATGTACTGCATGCCCTGCCAGGCCGGAAATACTTCTTTACTAGTAGGTGTAAGCGCTTTGGTGATCTTGATGATGGTATTTAGTAAACCTAGTCCTCCAACCCGAAACAACCCAAATTCTTCTCCTGTAGCCTTACTGGCAGCTTTCTGTAAACCACGAGTACTAAGTACATCGCCGGCAATACGCAGGTAACGAGGTGTGTTCGGATCAAGGGCGGCTGCAGCAGTATAGTCAGCGGTGTTCTGGATTGTTGTGAAGTCCATGAGTTGGTTTGGATTGCCATAGTACATCACCTTCTTAATCGGGAACAGAACGATAGGTGCTTGCCCAGTGAGCAGATCAGCAAACATACCATTAAGTATAGAAGTAGCCGCGATAGGTGTTTTGTCTAGACGTTCTTTAAATTCTTTCCTGAGATCAAGGTTACGGTTATTGCCGTAAGGTAACTTCGTAAAATCAATGGCAAAATCGGAAGGTATAAAACGGGGCACGCCGGCTGCTACTGCCGCATTTAGCAACAAAGTTTGGATACCAACTATCACATAATGCAGCCCAGATAAAGCCGACACCACACAGGTTGCGCCTTCGCATGCGTTAGCTAATTCAGCAGCGTTATGGAAATCTACTTCACAGATTGTGGCTCCCGACCTTTGCAAAGTATAAACTTTAGCTTGGTCACTGTCATCCCGAACCAGTGCCCGCACTATAGCTCCCTTCTCAAGCAGAGCCTTTGCAATTCGACCTCCTAAATCTCCTGTGGCCCCTGCCAGCACAATAGTTGGCTTTTGTAATGTTGAAGTAGTATTGTTTTCCATAGCTGCTTAGTTAGTCATAGTCTGTAACAGGGTTTAGCAGGAAAGGTTACTTCAAAGGCTGCTCATGCTACAAGTTTACCGGAAGTATAATTCAATACCAGAATTAGGTTATGAGTGCCGCTGAGATGCTAAACCAACCAGGCGGGCAATAACAATAGCTGGAAACAAGATCCCTACTGCTGCCAAGCTAGTAGCCACCATCTTAGCAGCAGTGCTCACAGGATAGAGGTCTCCAAAGCCTACAGTAGTCAACGATGTAAGACTAAAATAAATGAAGTGGATATAATCCTGATCTGTGCCTGTTAGCACTACATTGCCTCCTATGGAAACACCCGTAACAGCATGAATTACCTCCAGCGTTAGTGCTCCCATAAGTGCCAGCAGCAAGTAAACATTAACAGCTCCTATAATGCGATACACGTTTACACTTTGGTCACGAAACAGTAGTCGGAAGTTAATGTAAAGGAATACTGCAGTATTGGTAATTGCTATTATATTTTCAAGGACATAGTAAGAATAGGGATTATCACCGAAGCGAATAATACGCAATGTCAGGTGAATTCCAAATAGAATAGCGGAGAGCATCATCACCCCATAATTATTGGTTGCAAAAATTCCTGACAGGAACACGCTTAGCAACAGCACGTTGAATAACAATACACCATGCGGGCTGTTTTCCATAAAAATGGGAAGCACAAATACTACCGCAACCAGCATAATTAATAAAACAACGAAACTGACATCGCCTAACCAGTAAGACCGGAATTTCTTAATTAAAGGGAGCATAGTTTATACATTGTTTTAGTTATTCTAAAATTGGCAATCACTGATTCATTCACAAAATAAAACATATTAACTAAACCAACGCGTTACTTCCCCTAACGATTATAAACCAGTAGTAAACTTGATACATCAAAAAAGGCTGCCCGATCTCTCAGGCAGCCTCTTTTATTTATACTTTATACTTCAGCTTAGAAGTTATTCAGCGCAGCGTTTAGCGTTTCGCTCGGTCTCATCGCTTCATCAACTTTTGCGTTGTCCGGGTGGTAGTAACCGCCGATGTCAACTGGTTTGCCTTGGGCTGCGATCTGCTCGTCCACGATCTTCTGCTCGTTGTCTGTCAGTTCCTGTGCCAGCTTCGTGAAGCGGTCTTTCAGCTCTTGGTTTTTTGTCTGCTCGGCAAGTGCCTGTGCCCAGTACATGGCCAGGTAGAAATGGCTGCCACGGTTGTCGATACCGCCAACCTTACGGGCTGGCGACTTATCTTTCTCCAGGAACTCGGCGTTGGCTTTGTTCAGGGCTTCCGCCAATACTTCCGCTTTCTCATTCTTGGTTTTGTAAGCAAGGTCTTCTAAAGAGACAGCTAGCGCCAGGAACTCACCAAGCGAATCCCAGCGCAGGTAGTTCTCTTCTACGAACTGCTCTACGTGTTTCGGTGCAGATCCACCGGCACCTGTCTCGAACAGGCCACCGCCATCCAGCAACGGAACGATAGAAAGCATTTTAGCACTTGTGCCTAATTCGATAATCGGGAACAGGTCAGTTAAATAGTCACGTAGTACGTTACCAGTTACCGAGATGGTATCTTTACCCGCTTTGGCGCGCTCACAAGTATAACGCATCGCCTCTACCGGCGACATGATCTTGATCTCAAGTCCGTTGGTATCGTGGTCCTGCAGGTACTTTTCTACTTTCTTGATAAGGTTCGCATCGTGCGCACGCTGTGGATCTAACCAGAAAATAGCAGGTGTGTTCGTGATTCTAGCTCTTGTAACGGCCAGCTTCACCCAGTCCTGGATAGCTACGTCTTTGGTCTGGCAGGCTCTGAAGATATCGCCCTGCTCTACCTTTTGCTCCATCAGCGTATTGCCATTGGCATCTACAATGCGTACCGTACCGGCCTCAGCCATTTCGAAAGTCTTGTCGTGCGAGCCGTACTCTTCGGCTTTCTGCGCCATCAGACCGATGTTTGGCACCGTGCCCATGGTCGTCGGGTCGAAAGCGCCGTTCTCTTTGTTGAATTGGATCACCTCCTGATAAATACCCGCATAAGAGCGGTCCGGAATGATAGCAACCGTATCTTTTGGCTTACCATCTGGTCCCCACATCTGGCCAGACGTACGGATAGCCGCCGGCATAGACGCATCGATGATCACATCGCTTGGCACGTGCAGGTTGGTAATGCCTTTGTCAGAGTTTACCATCGCCAGCTCAGGACGCTTCTCCATTTCTGCTTTCAGATCAGCTTCTATCTCAGCACGCTTCTCTTCCGGCAGGCTCTGGATTTTTGCATACACATCGCCTAACCCGTTGTTAGCATCCACTCCGATTTCTTTAAAAGTAGCACCGTGCTTCTGGAACGTATCTTTGAAGAACACTTTCACAGCATGACCAAACATGATAGGGTCAGACACCTTCATCATAGTAGCCTTCAGGTGCAGCGACAGCAGGATATTCTCTTCTTTGGCTTCAGCAATCGCTTTTTCAAAAAAGGCATTCAGCTCAGCAACATGCATTACCGAAGAGTCCATCACTTCGCCCTCCTTTAGCGCCACTTTCTCTTTTAGCACCTTGGTTTCACCGTTGGCACCAACAAACTCGATGCGTACGTCTGTTGCTTTGTCAGCCACTACAGACTGCTCGCTGCCGTAAAAGTCACCGCTCTCCATGTGTGCCACACGTGTATTAGAGTCTGATGACCACTTGCCCATCGAGTGCGGATGGCTCTTTGCATACTGCTTCACGGCATCAGCCACACGGCGGTCAGAGTTACCTTCGCGCAGCACCGGGTTTACAGCACTACCCAAAATCTTCGCGTAACGGGCTTTAATATCTTTTTCCTCTTCCGTTTTAGGTTCGGCAGGATAGTTTGGAATGTTATACCCCTGCGACTGTAGCTCTTTAATAGCCGCTGTCAGCTGTGGAATGGACGCACTGATGTTTGGCAACTTAATGATGTTGGCTTCAGGAGTTTTAGCTAGTTCGCCTAAATAAGCAAGGTCGTCGGTCTGCTTCTGCTCTTCAGAAAGATTCTCCGGAAAAGCCGAGATAATACGGCCAGCCAGCGAGATGTCTCTTGTTTCTACTTCAATGTCGGCAGCCTTTGTGAAAGCCTGTACAATCGGCAGAAACGAACGTGTTGCCAGCGCAGGAGCCTCATCAGTAATCGTATAGATAATCTTTGAGTTTTTTGCCATTTTAAATGTTAGTTATTACTGAGCCTCCGCTTACCAGCAAAAGCCACAGGTTAAAAATGCTGTTATTAAGGTTAACGTAAAGTATAAAATTGGCTTACGGTTAATCTATTTTACCCGTCTGCATCAGGCAACAAATATAAGAGTCTTTTTGATATGGAGGGATTTGTGCGGCAGGTTTATACTTATGGGTTAATTCCGTTGTCCTTTGCATCAAGAAGTGCAGCAAAGTATAATCTTACTAGAAAATCAATATGCCTGAAGGTGTACTAACAGGTGTTGGCTCTAAAGCACAGTATAATCTGCAACTATTTTTCCATGAGTACGTGAAGCATAAGCTTGATAGCATTATAATGATACAAATTTATGGTACGCACTTTAACTGCATTATCTTCCGCTTTAATCTTGTGCCTAACGCTGCTTTTTGCTGTACCAGTAGTATCTGCTCCGCTACGTATTATGCCTTTAGGCAACTCCATTACGCAAGCCAATGCGGCACAATACAGTTACCGTTATCAACTCTGGAAAAAACTGATCGACGCTAATATTGATGCTGATTTTGTCGGATCTCACGCAGTAAACAATGACGGCAACCCTAACTGGCCCGATTATAAAAGTAAGACTTTTGATGCTGATAATGAAGGGCATTGGGGCTGGAGCACAGATCAGGTTTTATATGGCAATAATGAGCAACCCTCGAAAGGCAAACTAAGTCAATGGCTAACTGGCTATACTCCTGATATCGTGCTCATGCACCTGGGCACCAACGACATGTTCAGAGGGCACCCTTTAGACGGAACCCTGAATGAGCTTAGAGAGGTGGTTAAACAGATCAGAGACAAAAATCCGAAAGTAACCATACTTCTGGCCAAGCTTATACCAGCTTACCCACTGGTGGTAGGACCTGGGTCTGCGCAAAACGTAGAGCGCTTAAACGAGCAGCTACCTGCGCTCGCACAGGAATTAAATACTACAGAATCTAAGGTTATACTTGTAGACCAGTATACCGGTTTTAACGCTACCACTGGCGCCGATACTTTTGATGGGATACACCCTAATGCCAGCGGAGAGGAGAAAATGGCACAGCGGTGGTTTGATGCGATTATGACTGCAATGGAAACTTTACCTGTTGAGCTGCTTACATTTGAAGGTAAATTTGTTCAGGGCAAAGGCGTAGAACTTACCTGGAAAACGGCTTCGGAAGAGGATAATGCATACTTTGAGGTGCAACGCTCAGCTAAAGAAGGTGATTTTGCCACAATAGGCATCGAAGAGGGTGCAGGTACTTCACAAACCCAGTATACATACGAGTACCTAGACGCAACAGCACCGGCCGGCGACATTTACTACCGCCTTAAGCAAGTTGATAAAGACGGCAGCAGCAAATTTTCTAAAGTGATTCATGTGCAGACGCGCCCCTTAAGTTCTGACCTGAAGATTTACCCTAACCGCTCTAACGAAGGCACATTTATCCTGTGGCTGCAGTTCTCGCAACCGCACTCTAATGCAGAAGTGTTTATTTATACTATTGATGGCAAGACAGTAGAAAATTTCACTATAAAGAGCAACGCAAGTGGCTCATTTGAGGAAAAAATCGATACGCGACGCCTAAAGCCTAATCGTTTATATCTTGTGAAGGTATACGCCGGCAGGCAGCAATTTTACAGCAGGTTTATTATCGGCAGCTAATTACTATACGTTAGTTTGATTCATTTAACAGCCTGATCACTTCCTCGTCGGAGGTTTGGGTAAACTGCTCGTAAAACTGTCCTACAGCCTGAAAAAAAGGTGGCGTAAGCAAGCAAACCACTTCATCTACTAACTTCTCGAAACGCGGAATGGCTTCTGGCGGGGCTACTGGCACGGCTATAACAATTTTGCGCGGCTGCTCTGTTTTCACCAGCTCCACGGTAGCCTCCAGTGTTTTACCTGTTGCAATGCCATCGTCTACTATAATCACCACTTTATCTTTGAGCGGAATGTGCTGCTTATTTCCCATAAACAGTTCATACTTTTGTTTCAGGCTTTCCCGGATGCGTTGAACTTCACGCGCAATGTACTCGTCTGGCACCTCTGCCCTTTTATCAACAGCAACACTTTTAAGGCTTACCGAGCCAATAGCAAACTCAGGGTTGGCAGGGTGGCCGATTTTTTTGGTGAGTGTTACCTCCAGGGGCATATTTAGGCTTTTGGCAATAGGTGCAGCCACAGGCACGCCGCCGCGGGGTATAGCCAACACCACACCATCCTCTCCTTTATACTTCTGTAACCGCTGAGCCAGCATTTGTGCTGCACTCTCACGGTTGTGTATCACGTTCATAGTTTTATTTCACTTGTGGATGAGTGATTTAAGTCAGAGAGTGAAGTGCTAGAGAGTTAAAGATCAATAAAGCATTCATCCCAATATTCACTCATTCGCACATTCTTTCATTCGGAAACGTCACGGTTGATCCTGCTTAAGAGGATGCTGTTTGCTGGCTTGCAAGTATTTTCTGAACCAGTCTGTTGCCAACTGGGCCGCCATCTCTAACGCGCCAGGTTCCTCAAACAAGTGAGTGGCATCGGGTACAATCTCCAGGTCTTTCAGGCACTGCATTCTATCCTGCGCATCACGGTTCATACTTAGCACTGGCTCGTCCAGCCCCCCAACAATCAACAGAGTGGGAGTTTGCACATCGGGCAATACCGCATCGGCTAGGTCTGGGCGGCCGCCACGACTAACTACTGCTTTTACCATATCGCCTAAGGCAGCAGCGGCACCTAAGGCAGAGGCAGCGCCTGTACTTGCTCCAAAGTAACCAATATTGTAGTTTGTAAGGCGTTCATCTTTCAGCACCCAGTTTGTAGCATCTACCAGGCGTTGCGTGATAAGCGGTATATCGAAGCGATTATCGTAGTTCTGATCTTCCTCTGGGGTTAGCAAATCGAAGAGCAGGGTTCCAAAGCCTGAACGCTGCAGATGCTCGGCCACAAAGCGGTTTCGGGTACTTAAGCGGCTACTCCCGCTGCCGTGAGAGAATATAACAAGTCCTTTTGCGTTTTCAGGAACCACCAAATCACCGATAAGTGATATATTACCGACCGGTATATTTACCTGCTCATTTATAAGTAAGTCTGCCATAGCTTTTATGGTTTTTGATTGCCATTAGTACACATAATTCCCCTCTTTGGATTACGCCCATAACTTTTAGAAGTTCAATAAGCCAACACCTATACTTGCCAGTGTGCGTACTGCAGGTATAAACACGTCTCAAGCCCATGCAAAACTTCAGCTTTATACTTTTGCTCGTGCTACTAATATGCACTGCCTGCAGCACAGAGCAAGCCACCTCTACCACAGATGGCGCTCCCGAATCCGCTGCTCCCGACTCTACATTTACTAAGCCAGACACTTCGTCAACCACTGACTTTCATGCCGCTTTTGCCCGTTTTTTTGAAGACCTCCATAACGCAGACACAGCCGGACTAAACCAGTTTATACACCCAAAGTATGGCTTGTGGCTTATAGAACAACCTGGCGCTATGCCTAAAATGACACAGGTTTTCCAGATACAGAAGTTTGGCCGTGAGTATAAGAACAGGTCGTTTTTTACCATTGCTCCCGAAATAGAACAATGCAAGTTAGTAGAGGAAGCCTTTCCTTCTTTTGATTGCGCAGACATGGAAGGCGGTAAAACCGGCTACAGCAAAGACGGCTGCTTTATATGGAACGCTGATAAGTTTAAAAAGAGCGGCTACTGGGATTATGCTAACCTATCTGCCAATCAGATCAAAAGTATAAAAGACACGTTGCCCCTGGTCCAAAAATCGGTGCTGCACACCAAAACCTCATTCGAGTTTCACTTTGGCTATATAGAAGGACAGTGGCACCTGCTCTTTGCCCGCATTATCTATCCCTGCAGCGCTTAATTAATTGTGAATGTATGCATGAGCGGATGTGTGAATAAAGTTATAATCACACACCAATCACTTCTTTCATTCGTAATTCGTAATCCTTAACTCAAAATTCAAAAAGATGCCTTACTACCGACGCTTCGACTACCCTACCCCCGATCCTGCCATACTTGCCAGGCTTACCGAGCAGCAACGCGAGATGCAGGAACGCATCATACTTCAAAAACCCGACTTCAACCTAAAATTGATTGCAGGCTGCGACTCATCTTTTATCGGCGAGGACACTATACTTTCTGCCTTTGTGCTGCTCACTTATCCGGAGCTAGAGTTAGTAGAGAAAGTATACCATGTAGGAGCAGTAGAGTTGCCTTATATTCCGGGTTTTCTGGCCTTCCGCGAAGCGCCTAATCTGCTCAAGGCCTACGAAAAACTACAGCAAAAGCCAGACCTGATCATGGTAGACGGCCACGGCATCTCACACCCTCGCCGCCTGGGTATCGCCACGCACCTGGGCCTGCACCTGAACAAACCTACCATGGGTGTAGCCAAAAAAGTGCTGGTAGGCAAGTATACAGAACCGGCTGCCACCAAAGGCTCTATCTCTCCACTAGAGTATAAAGGAGATACCATTGCCAATGTTCTCCGTACCAAAGATAATGTAAAGCCTGTCTTTGTTTCTCCTGGTCACCTGATGGATCTAAATTCTGCGACTGAGATTGCTATGACTTGTGCTACAAAGTATAAATTGCCCGAGCCTACAAGATTAGCAGACCATTATGCGGCAGTATTTAAGGGAGAGGTCTGAATCAGGATATACAGGATTAAAAAGGATGGACAGGATATTTTCAGCATGAGAATTTTTAAAGAATTTATGGATTTAGAAGTACATGATGCAATTAGATGATATCACATTTAAGATTATTGGCTGTGCCATGAGAGTGCATAAAACAACAGGTAGCGGTTTTCAGGAAGTGGTTTATTAACGATGTCTGGCTATTGAACTGCAGCAAGCTGAGCTTAACTTTGAACGGGAGCAGGAGGGCAGATTTTATAGTTGAGAATAGCATTGTAGTAGAACTACAGCATTGGTCAACTTGGAAGACATCCACTTAGCGCAGGCTAAAGATTACACCGTTGCCTATAATTTCCCTGTCGGCCTCCTCATCAACTTTGGAGCCCTTAGCCTCTAATACAAAAAAGTATTTAACAATAATTACAAACCATCCTAAGTAATCCTGTTCATCCTTCCTCATCCTGCAAATTCTGATTCAGACAAAAAGTCCGTTTTTAATCAAGATTCCACTTCTCAACCTGTCATAATTACAGTAAAATCATCTTAAAACACCATTGGTTTACCCTTTGCTATACTCCTCGTAGAACTAAAACTAAGGGGAAAACGAGTAAAGGATATGAACTTTAATAACTATACCATCAAAGCCCAGGAGGCCATTCAAAAGGCTACCGAGATAGCAGGCGGCAACCAGCAGCAGGCTATTGAGACCGGGCATATATTAAAAGCAATACTAGAGACAGACGAAAACGTAAGCAATTTCCTGCTCCAGAAACTGAACATCAACGGAAACATCCTGCATAGCAAGCTCGATGAGATCGTGGCTGCTTATCCAAAAGTAAGCGGCGGCAGTCCATACCTGGCTAACGATGCGGCAGCTGCCTTACAAAAGGCTACATCATATTTAAAGGAGTTTGGTGATGAGTATGTAGCCATAGAGCACATGCTGCTAGGCCTACTAGCTGGTCGTGATAAAGTAGCCGGCCTGATGAAAGATGTTGGCTTTAATGAGAAAGACCTTAAAAAGGCTATCAAGGAACTACGTGGTGGCGCCAAGGTAACAGATCAAAACGCAGAGGCAAAGTATAACTCGCTGAAGCGTTATGCCCGCGACCTGAACGAGATGGCCCGCAACGGCAAGATTGACCCTGTGATTGGCCGTGACGAAGAGATACGCCGTGTGCTGCAAATCCTGAGCCGCCGTACTAAAAACAACCCGGTGCTACTAGGTGAGCCTGGTGTGGGTAAAACCGCTATCGTGGAAGGCTTGGCGCAACGTATTGTAAGCGGCGACGTGCCGGAGAACCTGAAAAACAAAACGCTGATGAGCCTGGATATGGGCCTTCTGGTGGCAGGTGCCAAGTATAAAGGTGAATTTGAGGAGCGTTTAAAAGCCGTAATAAAAGAAGTGGTGGATGCCGAAGGTGAGATCGTACTATTCATCGACGAGATCCATACATTGATCGGTGCCGGTGCAGGTGGCGACAGTGCCATGGATGCCGCTAACTTGCTCAAGCCAGCCCTGGCACGTGGCGAACTGCATGCCATTGGTGCAACTACTTTAAAAGAATACCAGAAGTATATCGAAAAAGACAAAGCACTGGAGCGCCGTTTCCAGGCTGTTATGGTGGATGAACCGAGTGTTCAGGATGCTATTTCTATACTTCGCGGTATTAAGGATAAGTATGAGGTACACCACGGGGTGCGTATTAAAGACGATGCGATCATTGCTGCCGTGGAGTTGTCGAACCGCTACATCACCGACCGCTTTTTACCGGATAAGGCTATTGACCTAATGGACGAAGCGGCTGCCAAACTTCGCATTGAGATTGACTCGTTGCCTGTAGAATTGGATGAGGTTCAGCGTCGCATCATGCAGCTGGAGATTGAGCGTGAGGCTATCCGCCGTGAAAACGATAAGGATAAGGAAACGGTGCTTTCGAAGGAGATTGCTGAGCTATCTACCAAACGCGACGATCTAAAAGCTAAATGGCAGAACGAGAAGCAGATTATCGAGGGCATCCAGAAAGAGAAAGAGAATATCGAAAACTACAAACTGGAGGCCGAACAGGCTGAGCGTGCCGGTGACTACGGCCGAGTGGCTGAATTGCGATATGGCAAGATTCAGGAAGCCGAAGCACACCTGAAAGAACTACAGGAGCAGGTGCACCAGATGCAAGGCGAGAATCCCATGTTACAAGAAGAAGTAACTTCTGAAGACATTGCCGAGATCGTAGCTAAATGGACAGGTATACCTGTAAGTAAAATGCTGCAAAGCGACCGCGAAAAGTTGCTGCACTTAGAGCAGGAGCTAGGCCGTAGAGTGGCTGGCCAAGAAGAAGCGATTGAAGCAATTTCGGACGCTGTGCGCCGAAGCCGCGCCGGTATGCAGGATCCGAAACGCCCTATCGGTTCGTTTATCTTCTTGGGCACAACCGGTGTGGGTAAAACAGAGCTTGCCAAAGCACTGGCCGACTACCTATTTAATGATGAAAACGCGATGGTGCGTATCGACATGAGTGAGTACCAGGAACGACATGCCGTAAGCCGCATGATCGGGGCGCCTCCAGGTTACATCGGTTACGATGAAGGCGGTCAGTTAACGGAGGCCGTACGACGCAAGCCATACTCTGTGGTGCTGCTCGACGAAATTGAAAAAGCGCATCCGGATGTGTTCAATATTCTGCTGCAGGTACTCGATGATGGCCGATTAACTGATAGCAAAGGTCGTGTTGTAAACTTCAAGAACACCATCATTATCATGACCTCTAATATCGGTTCGCATATTATCCAAAGTAACTTTGAGACGATGGACGAGTTTAACCACGACGAAGTGATTGAGCGCACGAAGGATGAAGTGTTTGAACTACTGAAAAAGTCGGTAAGGCCGGAATTCCTGAACCGTATTGATGAGCTAGTGATGTTCCGTCCATTGAGTCGTGAGGATATCCGCAAAATCGTACAGATTCAGTTCCGCCATATTCAGGACCGCTTGGAAGAAACAGGTATACGCTTGATAGCTACCGACGAGGTACTGGATTACCTGGGCGAGCAAGGTTACGATCCACAGTTTGGTGCAAGGCCATTAAAGCGTGTGCTGCAGCGCCAGGTGCTAAACGAGCTATCGAAAGATATTCTGGCTGGCAACATCAGCAAAGATTCTGTAGTAGAGGCTGTACTGGAAAGCGGCAAGATCCGGTTCAATAACATTGATGTAGAGATTCCGACTGCGAAATAAGTTAGATTACGTTTAAAGTTTAGCGAAAAAGCGGCATTCTGAATAGGGTGTCGCTTTTATTTTTGGCACATAATGCGTCAGGGGCACACTTAAACCTACGTTTAGTAATTGTACTTTTTATAACTTAAAAATTGACACAACAGCCTTTTGAACACAACCCAGTCGATTAAACTAAATTGTATTTTAAAAATAAGTATATCACTATAAAAGAATAAATAGCACATGTCACACATCTTTAATTGTACTAAAATAATAAACCCATCCAAATACCTGCCGTATACATAAGCTGTATTTTAAATTTTGAAAAGCTATGAAAAAGATATTTTTTTATTGCACAGCTGGTTGTTTAGCAGTAGCTACTGCATGTAGTACCGCAGATACGGGCACAAATGCCGATGCATCTACCTATGAAACTTCTGAAACTGTTACCGCAGCAGGTAGCACCGACGATGCAACAATGGATACAGAAACTACCGGTACTACCGAAACAGGAACTACTGGTACAACAGGCACTGAAACCAACACTACAGGAACTACAGAGATGGGTAGCATGGGTACAACTGGCACAGCCACAGATATGAATACTGATATGGCCGGTGAAATGGCTGCCCTAACCAACCTAGATGATGCAACTTTCCTGATGACTGCAGCAAGCAGCAATATGATGGAGATCGAACTAGGTAAAATGGTAGCACAAAAAGCCACTAACCCTGAAGTAAAACAGTTTGCCCAGATGATGGTAGATCACCATACTAAGGCAACCCAAGAGTTAAAGTCTGTAGCATCTCAGATGGGTGTTACACTGCCAACTACTATGATGCCGATGCACCAGTCTATGATTGATAAAGTCTCTGACAAATCAGGTGCAGAACTTGAGGAGAAGTATATGGATACCATGGAAACAGCTCATAAAATGGACATCGCTATGTTCGAGGCCAAATCCCAAAATGCAAACGAAACTAACGTAAAGAGCTTTGCATCTAAAACGCTGCCTACGCTAAAGCAGCACAAAGAAAAAGCAGATAGCATTGAGGACAAAGTTGATTAAGAATTCATATTGAGTAAGTAGAGCAAAAGCGCTGACAGGTATTGTTCCAGTCGGCGCTTTTCTTTTATGTGCAGTTCTGCTCTCCCTCCAACACCCACTGCATTGCCAGCTCCTTCTCTTCCAGGTCGTAATAACGCACCCCATACTTCTTTACCGGGCTTATCAGCTTAGCCGCCAATTCCTGCCACCACTTCTCTCCTACCATGGCCACCCGGCCGTAGTCTAGCCCGTGCACCACATCAAACAGCGCATTCTCGATGGCAGCCACAGGATGCACCCACTTCACGTCCACCATCTCATAGTATAAGTGTGCCTCTTCGTACTGCTGCATCAGCTCGCGGAGCAGGTTGCGGTATGTGTCGAAATCAGCTATGGTTAATTCGCCGCTTATGCGCACAGCCAGTTTGTTTTCTTTTGACTTCGGGAGTATTTCAACCATACTTACTCGATAAATTATATACTTTATACTTTGCTTCTGTACAAAGCGGTTTCATAAAGGGAGGGGATAGTGTTAGTAAATCAAATTATACTTTAGCAATTGCCGTGATATACATATTTTGCGAAGTCTATACTTTTACAACCTTAACTATGCATAAGAAACACCTCCTACTGCTGCTCTTCACCTTAGTCATACTTTCTGCACAGGCCAAAGTTGATACACTTGTAATCCAGAGCCCTTCGATGCAGAAAACATTAAAGGCTGGCGTGGTAACTCCGAAGAGTTATAAAAAGAAAAAGAACGGTCCTTACCCTGTTTTATACTTACTGCATGGCTATGGCGGCAATTTCAGCAACTGGCTTAAGGTGCCGCCTCAGAAAAATCTGCTGCAAAGTATGGCCGACAAGTATCAGGTTATCATTGTTACGCCAGATGGTGGTAAAAGCAGCTGGTACTACAACAGCCCTGTAGATAAAAGCAGCCAGTATGAGACTTTCGTTACCCGGGAGTTGCTGCAACTGGTAGACAGCAAGTATAAAACCATCAAAGAAAAGCAAGGACGCTTTATTTCCGGCTTAAGCATGGGAGGCCACGGAGCCTTATACTTAGCGGCACGTAACCCGCAGCTGTACCTGGCTGCTGCAAGTATGAGCGGCTCTGTTAATGTTGCTGCCATCGATCGTAAAAACCTGCTGGAAAGTATAGAGGCTGTAATTGGCCCCAAGGCAGAGAACCAGCAGCTTTATGAGCAGCATTCCATTGTACATATGGTTCCGCAACTAAAGCAAAGCAACCTGCAGTTTATGATCGACTGTGGCATTGACGACTTCCTGATTGAAGATAACCGTGAGCTGCACCGCCGCCTGGTAGCCGAAAAAGTACCGCATGATTATATCGAACGCCCCGGTGCACACTCTTGGATATATTGGAGCAATGCACTGGAGTATCATCTTTTATTTTTTCAGAAGGCAAGAGCTGCTGTTTTGTAACATTCATAAAATATCCTAAGCACCATCTCAAAAGCAAAGAATAAACTTTTTTGAATAAACTACATATTTAGCAGCTTTCTACTCTTGCCCATGCATAGTAATTGTTGCATTACAGTGTTCAAACAGCTAACTTGGCATATTGTATCTAACTTATTTATCTAACCATTAGCTGTGTCTACTGTTTTTTCCACGTATTTGGAGTTAGGCTTTCATCATATCTTTAACCTGCAGGCCTACGACCACATGCTGTTCCTGCTGGCGCTGTGTGCTATTTATACTTTAAACGACTGGCGTAAAGTGTTGGCACTTGTTACCAGCTTCACCATCGGCCACTCAATCACACTGGCGCTCTCTACGTTCAACATCATTAAATTTGATACTGCACTTATTGAGTTCCTGATTCCGGTAACTATACTTTTTACCTGCTTTACAAACTTCTTTAAGCTGAAAGGCGCGGCCACAAAGCAGCGCACCATACTTTCGTTTCATAACCTGCTGGCAGTGGTTTTTGGCTTAATACACGGCATGGGTTTCTCAAATTACCTAAAGTCGTTGCTTGGCCGTGGCTCTGATACCTGGATGCAGTTGCTGGCCTTTAACCTTGGTATTGAGCTAGGGCAGCTGGTAATTGTAGCCATACTACTTGCCGTGGCTTTTATACTAATGAATATCTTCAATGCCAAGAAACGCGACTGGATTATGGTGCTTTCGAGTGCCGCAGCAGGTATTTCGCTGATCCTGATCATGGAAGCAAACATATTTTAGAACACACATATAACTATACTTTAACACCCAAGCATAAACCTCTGATGAAAAACCTACTGACAGGCTTAGCGTTGTTTGGCTTACTTGCCGGACCTGCCCTTGCGCAGGCGCAGAGCAACACCGACAATTCTAAGTTTAAGCAGCTGCAGCAGGAGTTGCCAACTCCTAACACCTACCGCACCGCATCTGGTGCACCGGGCCACGAGTACTGGCAGCAACGCGCAGATTATACTATAAAAGTAGAACTAGACGATAAAAATCAGTCTATTAATGGCTCTGAGACCATTACCTATACCAACAACTCGCCTGATGTGCTTACCTACCTGTGGGTGCAACTGGACCAGAATATCTTCGAGCCAAACTCTATGACCAACCTGACCCAAACCGGTCAGTTGAATGACCGCATGTCTACGCAGGCAGTGGAGTACCTCACACGCGAAAAGTTTGACGGTGGCTTTAAAATTGAGCAGGTAAAGGACCGTAACGGCAAAGGCCTGAAGTATACCATTAATAACACCATGATGCGTATAGACCTGCCGCAGCCGCTTAAGCCAAAGCAGAGCTTTACGTTAAGTATTGATTGGCGTAACAACATTAACGACCAGAAAGCGCTAGGCGGCCGCTCTGGCTACGAGTTTTTTCCAGAGGATGGAAATTACCTGTACGAGATGGCGCAGTGGTTCCCGAGAATGGCTGTGTATGACGACGTGAACGGTTGGCAGCACAAGCAGTTCCTGGGCAGCGGTGAGTTCGCCTTACCTTTTGGTGACTACAAAGTGAGCATTACCGTACCAGCCGACCACGTGGTGGCTGCTACCGGTGAGTTGCAGAATGCAAGCCAGGTACTTACTGCTACACAGCAAAAACGCTGGGCCGATGCCGCTAAAAGCAATAAGCCTGTTGTAATTGTAACGCAGGAGGAGGCTACTCAGGCAGAAAAAGCAAAGGCAAACAACAAGAAAACTTGGGTATATGCCGCAAAAGATGTGCGTGATTTTGCCTGGGCCAGCTCCCGTAAGTTTATCTGGGATGCTATGAAGGTGAAAGTGGCTGGCAAAAATGTACTGGCTATGTCGTACTACCCAAAAGAGGCTAACCCGCTTTGGGGACAATACTCTACAGAAGCCGTTGCACATACATTAGAAGTATATTCTAAGCACACAATAGATTACCCTTACCCGGTTGCTATCTCGGTACATGGCCCTGTGGGCGGCATGGAGTACCCGATGCTATCGTTCAACGGTTATCGCCCGGAGCCGGACGGCACTTACTCTGACAGAATAAAGTATGGTTTGATTTCTGTGATTATACATGAGGTTGGCCATAACTTTTTCCCGATGATCATTAACTCCGATGAGCGCCAATGGACTTGGATGGACGAAGGCTTGAATACCTTTATGCAGTATATCACAGAGCAGGAATGGGAAAGAAACTACCCATCGCGCCGTGGCGAGCCAGCAAACATTGTAGAGTACATGAAGAGCGCCAAAAACACGCAGGTGCCTATCATGACGAACTCTGAATCGGTATTGCAGTTTGGCAACAATGCTTATGGCAAGCCGGCTACTGCACTTAATGTTCTCCGTGAAACCGTGATGGGACGTGAGCTTTTCGATTATGCTTTTAAAGAGTACTCTAAGCGCTGGGCCTTTAAACATCCAATGCCTGCCGACTTCTTCCGTACCATGGAAGATGCCTCCGGCGTTGACCTAGACTGGTTCTGGAGAGGCTGGTTTTATACTACCGATCACACTGACATCTCCATCGAGAATATAAAGTGGTTTACCATCGATTCTCAGAACCCAGAATTTGTGAATGCACAGCAGCGTGAGCAGCAGAACAAAGCACCACAAACCCTATCGCAGCAACGTAACCTGAAGGATATCCCGAAAACAAGACTGGATGCAAGACCGGAGCTTAAAGACTTCTACAACAGCTACGATCCATTGGCTACTACAGCTGCCGACCAGCAGCGCTTCCAGGCTTTCCTGAAGAACCTGACACCGGCAGAGAAGAAAGCACTAGATTCTGGCCTCAACTTCTACGAGGTTAGCTTTAAGAACATTGGCGGTTTGGTTATGCCATTGATCGTGCGCATGGAGTTTGAAGACGGATCTGAAGAGATCGTTAATATTCCTGCCGAGATCTGGCGCTACAACAACGAGGACATCACAAAAGTGTTTGTGACAGAAAAACCGGTGGTAAACTTTGAACTGGATCCATACCTGCAAACTGCCGATACTGAGTTATCGAACAACTATTTCCCACGCCGCCTTGCTCCGTCTCGCTTCGATATTTACAAGCAACAGCAGCGCGAGCAGCAAAACCCAATGCAACGCGAACGCTCGACGAGCCGAAACGGCAGCAGCAGCAACGGCCAATAACTTCTATCTCACCTTAAACAGGAAAACCCTCAGATGCTTCATCTGAGGGTTTTTGTTTATGTGATTTATACTTTTTCGTTCCAGCTAAACCACTCTTCCACTTGTGTCCTTTTAGAATGACAGTAAGGAAAGAAGTTTAAGAAAGCTAAAGAAAAGGCTATTGCAAAAATCCATATATATCAACCTCTCCTACTGTTCTTTACAACATTAAAGTATACCATATTAATCCCCACCATACTTGTTTATAAAGCTTTGCGATACCCTATCGCCTCTACGCACAAACGGACGAATGATGAGGCGGGTACTATTCTCATAGGTAAAGAACTTATAAACCCAGTTACTTAACACCACCAGTTTGTTTCTGAAACCAATGAGATACATAATGTGCACAAAAAGCCAGATAACCCAGGCAAAGAAGCCGCCTAAGTGCATGTTGTTTGGCAGGTCTGCTACTGCGCGATTACGCCCAATAATAGCCAGGGAGCCCTTATCAAAATATTTAAATGGCTCTAGTGGTTGTTTCTCTATAATGCGCTTCAGGTTTTTAGCCAATAGTTTACCCTGTTGTATGGCAGGCTGCGCTACCCCCGGATGCCCCTTTGGGTACTCTGGTGTTTTCATCATGGCCACATCACCAATAGCGAAAACGTCATTATAACCCTTAACCTGATTAAACTCATTTACAAGGTATCTGCCACGCTCCACGCTTTCCTCAGGCAAGCCTGGTATTACAGCTCCAGATACACCGGCAGCCCATATCAGCGTGTTGGTCTTAATTTGCTCGCCGCCTTTTAGCGTAACGGTTTCACCATCGTAGCCTTCTACCAATGTGTTTAGCCTCACTATGATGTCCATTTCCTGCAGGTACTTAAATGTTTTCTCGCTGGCCTCAGCCGACATAGGCGGCAGCACTCTGTCCATGCCCTCAACCAGGAAGATATTCATCTTATTGAAGTCTACGCCAGGATAATCAGTTGGCAGGATGTGTTTACGCATTTCGGCAAGTGCTCCGGCAGTTTCCACACCAGTAGGTCCACCTCCTACAATCACAAAGTTTAGCAGGCTTTGTTGCGTTTCAGGATCAACGGTCATACTTGCCTGTTCAAAGCACTGTAGCAGCTGGCTACGCAGGTTTAGTGCCTGTGGTATCTGTTTCAGCGGAAAGCCATACTTTTTAATTTGTTCGTTGCCAAAGTAGTTGATCTTGGTACCAGTGGCAATTACCAAATAGTCATAAGCTAAATCACCAACAATGGTCTCTATGGTTTTAGCCTCCGAATTTATACCTGTTACCTTTACCAGCCTGAAATGGAAGTCATTGTAATCGTCGCTGCCAAACATTTTGCGTAGCGGCTCTGCAATAGAGTCGGGCTCCAGGCCGGCAGTGGCTACCTGGTACAGAAGCGGCCAGAAGCCATGGTAATTCTGCCTGTCCAGCATGACCACCTGGAAGTGTTTTTCAGAAAGTTTTCGGGCGAGGTTAATTCCTCCAAATCCTCCACCAATTATTACCACCCGGGCCTTGGTGGTATCAGGTATATTAAGCGATAGCTTATCAGGTTTAAGCATAGTTTATTTTGTTATAAGTCTTGTGTTACAGCAATATTTAAGTTGCTGTCTTAGCATACAAAAACACAGTACGCCTCTATCGCAAAATAACGCAGAGAGAATTAGTAAGTTACTTTTATACTTGCTGTAAGGCCTTTGCAGGCATATATTAAGTATAAACCTAAGAAAAAGAGTACAAAGCAGTTCTTAAGAATTAAGGCTGCACACTATACATGCCATATTAAACAGCAGGCTATACTTTAGAAGATGGCTTTATTTACTATTGCCTTTAAAGAGGGCATCGATAAGTGCCGGTATGGCAAAAGGGCTGATAGTTGGATACATTACCCGGTTCTGCTGTTGCTGCATCTGTTGCTGCTGCCAAAACCTAAAGTTAGCTCCTCCATCCATTGGTGTGGTTTTAAACAATTCTTCCAGGCGTTCGGGGTCAAGGTTACGCATAGCCATGGCACGGCCCTCGTCGGGTAATTTTACGTTTGCCACAGCCTCTCTAAAGTCACGCTCTGTTGGCCACGGAAATACATCTACTGTCGGGAGCTCTGTAGGATCTTCCTGCATCTGCATAATAATAGAGTAACTGTCGCTGCTGTAGGTTTTAGGGATGATCAGGTATTGCTTTTTATAGCCCAGTGCATTAAAGAGTACGCTATCGCCGGCTACTACTGGCACCGAGAAAAAGCCAAACTCGTTAGATTGCGTGCCGCGGCTTGTACCCGGCACATAGATGCTCACACCTGCCACACCGTATAAACTATCGCCAACAGCCACGAAACCGGAAAGCTGCACAACACGCTGCTTTGTTTGTGCCGTTGCTTGCTGCGGAATTGCCAGGAAAAATATAAACAGGACTACAACTGCCCCTGCTGCTTTCTTCAGAAAATCTATATGCACTGTATTATGATGTAGTCCGGGTATCATTTCTTACAATTATATGATTTATTATTTTATAATAGCAGCTTTTACCTAAATTTGTTTCCGTTCCTACTTCCACTATGAGGCTCAAACACTTTAGCTTATCTTTTGGCGAACAAATACTTAAGGCTTTGGCAGACGAGTCGCGTATCCGCATCCTCAATCTGATCCTACGCAACAAAGAGATGTGCACATCAGACCTGGAGCAGGTGCTAGACTTTACTCAAACCAAAACATCCCGACACTTGGCTTACCTACGCAATGCTAGCCTGGTAGCGCCTCGCAAAATAGACCAATGGGTGTTTTATACTATAAAAGATGAAGCAGCTGATTTTGCCAGCCAGATCTTTAACTATCTGGAGCGTGACGCTACTCTGCAAAAAGACCAGGAAACTTACCAGATACTGTACTCTAACCGCGAACTGGCCATAAATAAACTACAAGTTCGCCGCTGGATTGCACCTTAACTAAAAGACCGATGCTATAACTGTTAAACCTTTGTTTTATTATAAGGTTTAATGCATAGCAATATGGTATCCTAAAATAAAGCAGCAACATCCTCCTGAAAGGCTCGTTAGCTAAGTAATATTTTCTCCTTATGAACACTTACAAGCATATACTTTTTGACCTTGACCATACCCTTTGGGACTTTGAAAAGAATTCTGAAGAAACCATTTATATTTTATATGATGAATTTGAATTAGCCACTTTTGGCAAGTTCGATCATTCCTCCTTTTACAAAAAGTATAAGTTCGTGAACACCATGATGTGGGATCTTTACAATAAAGGCAAGATTAACCAACAGGAGTTACGCGAGTATCGCTTTAAGAAAACGCTAATGGGCCTCGGCTTGGAGGAACACGAAGTACCAGCTGGAATTTCAGAAGCTTACACAGACCTTTGCCCAACTAAGAAAGCTGTATTTCCTTATACATATGATGTACTGCAGTACCTGCAACCAAAGTATGAATTACACATTATCACCAATGGCTTTAAAGAGGTACAGCATGTAAAGATGGCTTCGTCGGAGCTGCATGGTTATTTTAAAGAGATTGTTACCTCAGAGTGTTGCGGCTACAAAAAACCAGACCGCCGCATGTTTGAGCACTTGCTAGACCGACTGGAGGTAAAACCAAAAGACTGCCTGATGATCGGGGATAATTTTGAGTGTGACATTGAAGGCGCTATGACTTGCGGCATAGATCAGGTATACTTCAACCCGGAAGGTGTCAGGAGCAAAAAACGCCCGAAGCCGACTTTCGAAATTATGTGCCTGAGTGAGTTAAAGGCAATACTATAATATATAAGTGAAGGAGGCTGCCTTACTTGGGCAGCCTCCTTCACTTATAGGCGTTCAGCTTGTTATACTCTTTTTATACAGTTGCAAAAACTCGCCCTGCAGCACCTTTATCTGAGCTTTATCGCTGATACTTACAATACTGAAAAGTGCATTATACTTTTTGTTCAAGCGCTCCGAAACAACTTTAGCATTAGCCCAGTCCGTTTGCGTCCAGTTGCTGTGCTTTGCCTGTACATTTTGCATAAATGTTAAGTAAGCGTGATAGATATTAGATGAGGTAAGGGCTCTGATTTCATTATATGGCCCAAGTAGTTGCTTCTGCATGCGTTTTATACTGTTCTCATCCTGAACCGTAGTAGTTTCAGACACTTTAGCAACAGCATAAGTATAAACTGCCTCCCTGGCAGTATGGCTATAACTCCATATTGCGGCCAGCACAATTGCTATCAAATACCCAACTCTGTTCATGGCACTTACCTTATCAAGTATTTACGCATACAGCAGTAACAGAGACACATACAAGAGCACAAAAAGTAACCAGCTGCCTTACATGCCAAAAAATCAAATAATAAGCTTTACCTTTGTATAGATGCTCTACTAGATCATCTATACCTGAATTTATCTTTAAATCTGTAACTATAAAACAAATGGCAACCGGATTTTTTAAAGTACCTACTCCTGTAAACGAACCTGTAAAGTCGTATGCGCCGGGCTCACCGGAGCGCGAAGAACTACAGCGCACTTATAAAGAGCTTAAGTCGAAGCAGATTGATGTGCCTATGTACATCGGCGGCGACAAAGTATACACTGACAACAAGAAGCCGATGCTTCAGCCACACGACCACCAGCACATTCTGGGTCACTTTAACGAAGGCGACGCGTCACACGTGGAACAGGCTATTAACGCTGCTCTAGCTGCGCGTGAAGCTTGGGCAAACATGAGCTGGGAGCACCGTGCCTCTATCTTTTTAAAGGCAGCTGAGTTATTGGCCGGCCCATGGAGAGCACGCTTAAACGCTGCAACTATGCTAGGCCAGTCTAAGAACGCTTATCAGGCTGAAATCGATTCTGCTTGCGAGCTGATCGATTTCCTGCGCTTTAATGTGCAGTATGCGACAGATATCTACCATATGCAGCCGGAGTCTTCTCCAGGTATTTGGAACCGCATGGAGCATCGCCCTCTGGAAGGTTTCGTGTTTGCGCTTACGCCGTTTAACTTTACAGCCATTGCCGGTAACCTGCCTTCTTGTGTGGCTATGATGGGTAACGTGGTGGTTTGGAAACCTGCCAACACACAAATTTACGCTGCCCAAATGATTATGGAACTGTTCCGTGAGGCTGGATTACCTGATGGTGTTATCAACTTAGTTTATGTAGATGGGCCAACAGCTGGTGATGCAATCTTTAACCACTCTGACTTTGCCGGTATTCATTTCACAGGTAGCACGGGCGTTTTCCAGAACATTTGGAAAACTATCGGAACGAACATCCATAAGTATAAATCATATCCACGCATAGTAGGCGAGACTGGCGGTAAAGACTTTATACTTGCTCATAAGTCTGCTGATGCTAAAGCGCTTGCTGTAGCTATTTCGCGCGGTGCATTCGAGTACCAGGGCCAGAAATGCTCTGCAGCCTCTCGCGCCTATATCCCAAGCAACCTTTGGGAAGAGGTGAAAGGCTATGTACAGGAAGACCTGAAGTCATTCAAAATGGGTGCTCCGGAGGATTTCGGCAACTTTGTAAACGCAGTAATCGATGAAAAATCTTTTGATAAGATTGCCAAGTATATCGACAATGCTAAAAACAGCAATGAAGTAGAGATTATAGCAGGCGGTAACTACGACAAATCAAAAGGATACTTTATAGAGCCAACTGTATTGCTGTCGCACAACCCGCAGTACATTACCATGTGCGAAGAGATATTTGGCCCGGTTATTACCATCTATGTATATGATGAGAATAACTTTGAGGACACAGTAGAGCTTGTGAATGCTACTTCTCCTTACGCGCTTACAGGTGCTATCTTCAGCCAGGACCGTTACATGGTAGAGTATGCAACCAAGAAACTGGATCAGGCTGCAGGTAACTTCTACATCAACGATAAACCGACAGGCGCTGTAGTAGGCCAGCAGCCATTTGGTGGTGCACGTGCCTCCGGCACAAACGATAAAGCCGGTTCAATGCTAAACTTACTGCGTTGGGTGTCTGCACGCTCTATAAAAGAAACTTTCGTGCCGCCGGTGGATTACCGTTACCCGTTCCTGGGCGAAAATAAATAGTTACATTCTCTATAGAAAAGTATAAAACCCCTGCTTTAGCCAAAGCAGGGGTTTTATTTTTACTAAAATCACCAAAAAGGAGTATTTACCGGCAGCTTCTTTTTATCGTTCTTTACAAATAATTTCAGACTACAAATTAAGACAAACTTAAAAGCAACCTCATTTATCTGTACATTGCTCTGCGCATACCATGCCCCAACATGGCACATAGGCCGAAATTGTACGCACCGCGACACTTTATTATAAACCCAACCCTTTACCCGAAAGCCATACTTGTTTAAAGTATGGCTTTTTTTATTAGAAGCTAAGGCAATGCCGGAAGCTGCAGAAAAACCTGTTGCATCAACACAAAAATGCAAACTTACCCTCTTTTTACACTATAGTTATCCTTTTGATTAATGGCTATTTATACCTAATTTTGCTCCCAAATTTCAAGAAACGATTACAGAGTTATGGAACCAACTGTAAATCAGTACCTACCATCAGATTACCTGCCGATAATAATACAGTTTGCAGCTGCACTCGGCTTTGTGATTTTTGCACTGGTACTAACGCATATACTTGGCCCTAAAAGAACCAGTGAGGTAAAAGGAGCTGCTTGGGAAAGTGGTATCGAGTCTGTGGGTGATGCCCGTACGCCAATCTCCTATAAATATTTTATCACGGCGATCCTGTTCGTACTGTTCGACGTGGAGATCATCTTTATGTACCCTTGGGCAGTTAACTTCCGGGAGTATGGCATGCAGTTCTTTATCCCGATGCTGATTTTCCTGACGGTGTTATTAGCAGGCTTCTTCTACGAGATAAAGAAAGGCATACTTAAGTAATCTGAATATTAAACTTTTGAGGATTGACCGTTGTTCTAATAGCCGGGTTTAACCTATACTTAAGAGCAACAAAATAATCTCGACATGAGCGATACAAACAATAAAGATATAATCATGGCGGAAGCCCCGGATGGTATTTCTGGAGCAGGTTTCTTTGCTACTTCCCTGGAGAAAGTTATCGGCCTTGCCCGTAAGCACTCGCTTTGGCCATTGCCTTTTGCTACATCGTGCTGCGGTATCGAGTACATGGCTACCATGGGCTCTAACTATGATATTTCCCGCTTCGGTTCTGAGCGCCCAAGCTTCTCGCCACGTCAGGCTGATATTTTAATGGTAATGGGTACCATTGCCAAGAAGATGGGACCTGTTGTGAAGCAGGTGTACGAGCAGATGGCGGAGCCACGCTGGGTAATTGCCGTAGGTGCATGCGCATCTTCTGGTGGTATCTTTGATACTTACTCTGTGTTGCAGGGTATTGACCGCGTGGTACCGGTAGATGTTTATGTACCTGGATGCCCTCCGCGTCCTGAGCAGATCCTGGATGGCCTGATGCGCGTGCAGGAATTGGCAGAAAGCGAATCGCTTCGCCGCCGCGACTCTCCGGAATATCAGGCACTCTTAGCCTCTTACAACATTAAATAAGCAGCATGGAGCTTACGAACGAAAACGTACTCGGCAAGATCATCAGCGAGTTTGGGGAAGAAAACATCTGGGATGCAATGAACCCGGATGGTATCATGACCATCACTACAAACCGCAACACAATACATAACCTGGTAAAATACCTGCGCGATGACAAGGAACTGCAGATTAGTTTCCTGACAACAATGTGCGGTATTCATTTTCCAGGACAAGGCGATAAGGAAATGTGCATGATGTACCAATTACACAGCCTGCGCCACAATTACCGCATCCGCATTAAGGTGTTTATGCCTGCTTCGGACCCAGTGATGCCAACTATGACAGACCTTTACGCTACTGCCAACTGGATGGAGCGTGAGGCTTTTGACTTTTATGGCTTCATCTTTACCGGCCACCCGAACCTGACCCGCATCCTTAACATTGAGGAGATGGAGTACCACCCAATGCTGAAGCAATACCCGCTGGAAGACCAGACAAGGGAAGATAAGATTAACACATATTTCGGACGTTAATCCGGTTTTTATAGTTACCCATACTATAACTGACAGAAAAAGGAGACCATAATGGCTACTGAATATAAAACCGCCGAACTTACAGAGGTTGAGCAGTTCCGTAAAGACCACGGGCTACCAATCAAAGAAGAACGGCCGCTTACAACACTGAACCTCGGGCCTACTCACCCGGCAACACACGGTATTTTCCAGAACATCCTTCAGATGGACGGAGAGATTATTATGGATGCTGTGCCTACTATCGGCTACATTCACCGTGCATTTGAGAAAATAGCAGAACGCAGACCATTTTACCAGATCACGCCGCTGACTGACCGCATGAACTACTGCTCATCCCCTATTAACAACATGGGGTATCACATGACGGTAGAAAAACTGCTGGGAATTGAGATTCCGAAGCGTGCGCAGTACATCCGTGTGATCATGATGGAACTGGCCCGTATTTCGGATCACCTTATCTGTAACTCTATCTTGGGTGTTGACTCTGGTGCCTTTACAGGCTTCCTGTACGTGATGCAGGAGCGTGAGCACATATATGATATTTACGAGGAAGTATGCGGTGCTCGTTTAACAACGAACATGGGCCGTATCGGCGGTATGGAGCGCGACCTTTCGCCAAAGGCACTGCACCTGATTGACGAGTTTCTGAAGCGCTTCCCGAAAGTATGGGCAGAGTTTGAGAAAATGCTTACCCGTAACCGTATCTTCATCGACAGAACAACGGATGTTGGTGCGATTTCTGCGGAGCGTGCCCTAAGCTACGGCTTTACCGGCCCTAACCTGCGTGCAGCTGGTGTAGACTACGACGTGCGCGTGATGAACCCATACTCATCTTACGAAGACTTTGAGTTTGAAATTCCGGTAGGCTCTAAAGGCGATACATACGACCGCTTCCTGGTGCGTAACGAGGAAGTATGGCAAAGCTTAAAGATCATTGAGCAGGCGTACAAAAACCTGCCTGAAGGATCTTACCACGCGGATGCGCCGCATTACTATCTGCCTCCAAAGCAGGAAGTATACCGCAACATGGAAGCACTTATCTATCACTTTAAAATTGTGATGGGTGAGATCGATGCTCCGGTTGGCGAAGTATATCACAGCGTAGAGGGCGGCAACGGTGAGTTAGGTTTCTACCTGATCTCAGACGGTGGCCGCACACCATACAGACTGCACTTCCGCAGACCATGCTTTATTTACTACCAGGCTTATACAGAGATGATCAAAGGCGGCCAGCTGGCTGACGCGATCCTGACACTAAGTAGCTTGAACGTGATCGCTGGCGAGCTGGACGCTTAATTAGAATTATCAATTACCATTTAACATTGGCCGCTGGCCAGTGACAATACAAAAATGGCAGAGACTATAAACGAAGTAAAGTTTTCTGATGCGGCCATGGCCGAAATTCAGCGCTACATCAGCCACTACCCGGAAGGACGCCAAAAGTCTGCCCTGCTGCCTATCCTGCACATTGCGCAGGCCGAGTTCGGCGGATGGGTTAGCCCTGAGGCAATGGACAAAGTTGCTGAAATCCTGAACATCAAGCCGATCGAAGTATACGAGGTGGCTACTTTCTATACTATGTTCAACCTGAAGCCGGTTGGTAAGCACGTATTGGAAGTATGCCGTACAGGCCCTTGCTGCCTGCGTGGTGCTGATCAGATGATCGACATGATCAAGCAGAAGCTGAACATTGAAGAAGGCGAGACAACTGCAGACGGTATGTTTACCCTGAAGCCGGTCGAATGCCTTGCGTCATGCGGTTCGGGCCCGATGCTGCAGGTGCGCGAGTTATACTACGAGAACATAGACAGCGAAGAAAAGCTAGACCAGTTCCTGGAGATGATGCGCAACAAAGAGCACGAAACGCCAACATGGGCTAAGTAATCTCTTAGACTTTGTGACAAAAGATTGCTTGGCAAAAGACTTTATACTTAGGTTATCTCTTTTGTCCTTTGTCAAAAATTCCTTTGTCATTAACTAATAAAGTATAATCAGGCAGAAGCCAGTAAAGCAACTGCCAAGCTATATATCCTGCTAAAATGGGAATTAAAATATTAACCGAACATATTAACGTACCAGGCATCGAGACGCTGGAGGTATACCGTAAGCATGGCGGCTACAAGTCTGTAGAGAAAGCCCTGAAAACGATGTCTCCGGAAGAGGTGGTGGAAGAAGTGAAAACATCAGGCCTGCGTGGTCGTGGTGGTGCCGGATTCCCTACTGGTATGAAGTGGAGCTTTTTGGCTAAACCAGAAGGCGTTCCGCGTTACCTGGTGTGCAACGCCGACGAATCAGAGCCGGGCACTTTCAAGGACCGTTGGTTCATGGAGAAAAACCCGCACGCACTGGTAGAAGGCATGATCACATCCAGCTACGCGCTGGGTGCTAATACATCTTACATCTACATCCGTGGCGAGTTGTTGTTCGTGCTTCGCATCTTGGAGAAAGCTATTGCTGAGGCGTATGCTGCCGGTTTGCTGGGTAAAAACATACTTGGCTCAGGTTACGACCTGGACCTGCACGTTGCTCCGGGCGGTGGTGCTTATATCTGCGGTGAAGAAACTGCTCTGCTGGAGTCTCTGGAAGGTAAGCGTGGCAACCCACGTAACAAACCTCCATTCCCGGCGGTTAAGGGTCTTTTCCAGTCTCCTACGGTGGTAAATAATGTGGAGACCATTGCTTCTGTGCCCTGGATCGTGAACAATACAGGTGCAGAATATGCCAAGATTGGTGTAGGCCGAAGCACAGGTACAAAACTGATCTCTGCCAGCGGTAACATCAATAATCCTGGTGTATTTGAAATAGACCTGGGTGTTCCTGTTGAGGAATTTATTTACTCTGATCAATACTGCGGTGGTATCTGGAAAGGAAAGCAACTGAAGGCTGTTGTGCCTGGAGGTTCATCTGTTCCGATTCTTCCTGCAAACCTTATACTTAAAACAGCAGCCGGCGAAGATCGCCTGATGACTTACGAATCTTTGTCAGACGGTGGTTTTGTGAGCGGCTCTATGCTGGGTTCCGGTGCCTTTATCGTGTTCGATGAAGACCAGTGCATCGTGCGTAACACGTGGAACTATGCCCGCTTCTATCACCACGAGTCATGTGGCCAGTGTAGCCCATGTCGTGAAGGTACAGGCTGGATGGAGCGCGTGCTTCACCGCATCGAGTACGGTCACGGGCATCAGCAGGACATCGACCTGTTGGTAAGCGTTGCGAAGCAGATCGAGGGTAACACCATTTGCCCATTGGGCGATGCAGCCGCATGGCCAGTAGCAAGTGCCGTGCGCCATTTCCGTGATGAGTTTGAGTGGCACATCAAGCATCCAAAAGAAGCAACAGCTCCGGGTGCGGTTTACAGAGGCCAGTTAGACACAGTTACAGTTTAAAATTAACCACCGCTATACTTTAGCGGATCAAATACAGCACAACTTACACTTGTGCACCAATTAGAGGAAGATTACAAATGGTTAAAATAACTTTCGACGGCATCGAAGTAGAGGTAGAAGAAGGAACTACCATTCTGCAGGCCGCCAGGAAAATTGGTGGCGATGTAGTGCCGCCTGCCATGTGCTTTTATACGCCACTTAAGGGTAGTGGTGGTAAGTGCCGTGTGTGCCTTGTAAAAGTGGCACAGGGTTCTGCCAGAGACCCACGCCCAATGCCAAAGCTTGTAGCTTCGTGTATTACACACGTACAGGACGGCATGGTGGTAGAAAATACGACCAACGAAGATGTACTTAACGCCAGAAAAGGTATCGTAGAGATGCTGCTGATCAACCACCCGCTGGATTGCCCTGTGTGCGACCAAGCTGGTGAGTGCGACCTGCAGAACTTGTCTTACGAGCATGGCGTTAGCGCAACCCGTTACGAGGAAGAGCGTCGTACTTTCAATAAAGTAGACCTTGGCCCATACATCCAACTGCATATGACGCGCTGCATCCTCTGCTACCGTTGCGTGTACACAGCGGATCAGATCGCAGATAATCGCGTGCACGGCGTATTGGGACGAGGCGACGCTGCTGAAATCGGTACTTACATTGAGAACGTGATTGACAACGAGTTTTCTGGTAACGTGATCGATGTGTGCCCTGTAGGTGCGCTTACTGACAAAACATGGCGCTTCAAGAACCGTGTTTGGTTTACAAAGCCAATGGATGCACATCGCGACTGCCCTACCTGCTCTGGAAAAGTAACCTTGTGGACTCGTGGCGAGGAGGTTCTTCGCGTAACGGCACGCAAAGACCAATATGCAGAAGTAGAGGAGTTTATCTGCAATACCTGCCGCTTTGATAAGAAAGAGGTAAAAGACTGGACAATAGAAGGCCCGCGTCACATAGACAGAGGCTCTGTTATATCGGCTAACCATTATGAGTTGCCGGTAGTTAACGTCCCGATTGTACCAAACTTACCAGTATCCACTAAGAAAAACCTTCCACAGGAATAAGAAATGGAGTCTGTAGACCTATTATACAAAGCCATCTATATTATCGCTATTTTCGGCATCACCCTGTTGATAGCGACTTATTCAACATATTTCGAGCGTAAAATAGCTGCCTTTATTCAGGATCGTGTTGGTCCGAACCGCGCGGGCCCGTTGGGTTTGCTGCAGCCATTGGCAGATGCCGGCAAGCTATTCTTCAAGGAAGACTTTATCCCGGCAAAAGCTAGTAAAGCCTTATTTATACTTGGTCCGGGTGTGGCTATGATTGTGGCTCTGATGTCGAGTGCCGTGATACCTTTTGGCGACCGACTAATTATTGGCGGTCATGAACTAATGCTACAGGCTATCGAAGTGAACATAGGTGTACTTTACATCTTTGGCGTTGTATCATTGGGTGTATACGGACTGATGATAGGTGGATGGGCTTCTAATAACAAGTTCTCCCTACTAGGTGCAATTCGTGCTGCGTCTCAAAACATCAGTTACGAACTGGCAATGGGTCTTTCTTTGATCGCTGTACTGATGATGACAGGCTCGCTATCATTGCGTGAAATTGCAGAGCAGCAAGCTGGCTTTAATTGGAACATCTGGTATCAGCCGCTGGGCTTCCTGATTTTCTTAATTTGTGCCTTTGCCGAGACGAACCGTACTCCATTCGACTTACCGGAGTCTGAGGCCGAGTTGATTGGTGGCTACCACACAGAGTATGGCTCCATGAAACTAGGTATGTACCTGTTTGCGGAATACATCAACATCTTTGTAGCATCAGCTGTAATGGCCACTTTATACTTTGGCGCTTACAACTTCCCGTTCATGGAAGACCTGCGTTCAGCCATCAGCGATCCGGTATTGGCCAATAATGTGGTAACGGTAGTAGGTCTGGCAGTTATGTTTGCAAAAATCTTCCTGTTCATTTTCTTCTTTATGTGGGTTCGTTGGACGCTGCCACGTTTCCGTTACGACCAACTGATGAAGCTGGGATGGAACATTCTGATTCCGCTAGCCATACTGAATATCCTGTTAACAGGAGGCGGTATTCTGCTGAAAGACTATTTATTTTAAATTATAGTACCGAAATTTGAATGCTGCCTGTAACATACCTGTTAAGGTATAAACAAATAAGACAGCACTCATAACTAGAATAGAGATGGAACCACTATCAAATAGAAGCAAGAAAGTGCAGAAAAGGGAGATGTCCTTTACAGAAAGGGCCTATCTTCCTGCTATTGCGCAAGGGCTTGGTATCACATTAAAACACTTCTTCAGGAAAAAGGCAACGGTACAGTATCCGGAGCAAACACGTGAAAGAAGCGACGTATGGCGTGGCCTTCACGTGCTTAAGCGCGACGAAAACGGCGCTGAGCGTTGTACTGCCTGTGGTTTATGTGCAGTGGCATGCCCTGCCGAGGCTATCACCATGACAGCTGGTGAGCGTAAGGCTGGCGAAGAGCATCTGTACCGTGAAGAAAAGTATGCAGTAACCTATGAGGTAAACATGCTGCGTTGCATCTTCTGCGGACTTTGCGAAGAAGCTTGCCCGAAAGCAGCCATTTTCCTGCAAGACGATAAACTTGCGCCTGCACGTTTTGAGCGCGACGAATTTATTTACGGCAAAGACCGTTTGGTTGAGCCTCTGAAAACCACTGAAACGAAATAGCTATAATGGAGAGCCTTTTCTATTTCCTGACTTCGCTTACGCTGCTTTGCGCATTGATGGTAGTAATATCAAAAAACCCGGTACACAGCGTACTTTTCCTGATCATTACGTTCTTTACTATCTCAGGTCACTATGTACTCCTGAATGCACAGTTTCTGGCAGTGGTAAATATAATTGTTTACGCAGGTGCCATCATGGTACTTTTCCTGTTCGTGCTCATGTTCCTGAGCCTTGGCAAAAGCGGCGACAGTGGCATAAAAACATCTCTGATTAGCAAAGTAGCCGGTACTGTAGCCGGAGGTATGTTATTTGTTGTATTAATTGCCGCACTGAAAGATGCCTCTTTAGTAGGTTATAATCCTGAGACATATAACTCACAGGCAGGAATGGTTGAAAATCTGGGAATAGTGTTATTCACAGAGTATCTGTTACCTTTTGAACTGACTTCTGTCCTGTTCTTGGTAGCCATGATCGGCGCAGTGATGATAGGTAAGAAAGAAAGCGGCGAACAGCATTTCTAATAAGAAGTTTCGATTTTTAAGTATAGAAAGCGTGTTGCAGCAATGTAACACGCTTTTTTTTAAAGGATATGCAGGATTAGAGGATGAACAAGATTTCCTGCAGGACCAACTCAAAAATGTTGATCAATCAAATCATCTTAACTAATGGTCCTGATGCACAACCAGCTCTACCTCCAGCAAATCAGAACCTCCCTGATCATCATCAGTTACAACTACTGCTTTATACTTTTTCCCTTGGTCTACTGCTGTCACAACAAGTGACTCCGCTTTACCTTTAAAAACTGAACCGTCGCTATTTTTTAACTGCACCGTGGGCACCTGCAATGGGTTAGCTGGATCAGAGGCGTAAGGAAAAGCTAATAAGTCAATTGCGCCTACAAAACTGCCCAATACTTCACCATCATCGATGGCGTTAGAAGTATCTTCTACAGAGGCTGTAATAAATAGTTTATCCTCTAAAGTATAAGCACCGGAAAAACCGGCAAAACTCTGACCTATAGCTGGCAAAGTAAAATAATATACTGCTACTGCTGGCAAATCCCCACCTCTGATCAGAAAGTCCTTAAAACTGTTCGCATCTACCCTAAAAAGTATATTTGTACCAGTAAATGGCCGGTGCAACAAATAGGCATAAGTTTTATCCATGGCCAGGCCTTCAATGTTCAGTTCTCCTTCCTCTTTTGACCCAAGAATACGTTTTAAAAAAGTATAAAACCGGGTAAAGTCAACTTCCTGCACCTGCATCTTATCCGAAAGATTAACAAGATATCCTTTATTGCGAGCTGTACTTGCACCAGAACCCAACAGCAGCAATATGTTATCACGCCCATAGGTAAAGTGAGCCATACTTTCCAGATCTGGTTTATCAGACTTAGGTATGCGACCATTCTTGAAGCCGGAGGAATCGAACAATGTATACTGCTTCACAGGCTTATACTGTGCATCCAGCTGGTACAGGTACGGCGAGTCATCTCCCAAAACGTAGTAGTTCCCCTCCACATACTCCATACCCGATGCAGATGGGATCTGCTTCAAGGGTTGATTTTTGACAATAGCCGCCTCTAGTTTCATACTTTTCATACGAGAAAGTGCTGGTGGTTCTACATTGGCAGTAACAGGCTCAGCAGATTTGCAGCTCACGAATAGCGCTAGCCCAATAAATATATAAAACAGGTGTTTGTACATCATATGCAGCAACGGTCAGGATTTAGAATAGCTACGCAATCATGAGGCAAAAGTATGACAAACTTAAAATAGCATTGTGTAAAGAATTGTTTTTCAAAATTATAACAGCATTTTTATTCGTCAAAAATTAGATTATAACGTTACTGCTTTTCACCAAAGAACTATGGAAATAAGTTATGGATTTTACAAAAATGGGGGTAACTTTGCGACTCAATTTTGGACAGTAATTTAACAGTAATACGTTCAGTCCCATACAAGATGAACCAAATACCTGAGGTAATCAGAACCATTCCGTTAGAGTATTATTTGTTCTTTAGCGCCGCCCTTTTTACTATTGGTGTGATAGGAGTACTCACCCGCCGCAACGCGATCGTCATATTTATGTGCATTGAATTAATGCTGAATGCTGTTAACCTGCTTTTAACGGCGGTAGCATCTTACAGAGGCGACTCCAGCGCACAGGTTTTCGTGTTCTTTATTATGGCAGTGGCAGCAGCAGAAGTTTGCGTTGGCCTAGCCATTATCGTGATGACGTACCGCAACATCCGCTCTACAGATGTGCAACTGCTGAATTACCTGAAGTGGTAACAGCCTCTAAATAACTCTGAATTAGCTTAAACACATACACAGATGCAAGAAATTGTAATGCCGCTTAACAACCAGGGAATGGCACTACTTTGTCTGCTGGTTCCGATATTGCCCCTGCTGGGCTTTATTCTGAACGGCCTGGGCAACCGCAAACTGGCAAAAGGCTTGGTAAGTATGATCGGCTGTGGCACCGTACTGGCGTCGTTCCTGATTTCGATCTACCTTTTCCTTGATTTTACCGCTAATGGCAGCCGCGCCTATATGGTGGATTACTACAACTGGATATCAGCAGGCAATATGCAAATTGGTTTCTCATTTATGATTGACCAACTGACGCTGCTGATGATGCTGATGGTTACAGGTATCGGTTTCTTTATCCACTTGTACTCTGCCGGCTACATGAGCCACGACGAGAACTTCGGTAAGTTCTTCTCCTTCATTAACCTGTTCATGTTCTCGATGTTACTGCTTGTAATGGGCTCTAACTACGTGATGATGTTCGTGGGCTGGGAAGGCGTTGGTCTTTGCTCTTACCTGCTGATCGGTTTCTGGAACAAGAACACTAACTATAATAATGCTGCTAAAAAAGCCTTCGTGATGAACCGTATCGGTGACTTGGGCTTCCTGCTTGGCATCTTCCTGATCTTTATCACATTCGGCTCGGTTAGCTATCCGCAGGTTTTCGCGGAGGCTGCCCGTTACACAGGTGGTATCGATTCTAACATCATGATCGCCATTACCCTGCTGCTTTTTGTTGGTGCCATGGGTAAGAGTGCGCAGCTTCCGTTGTTTACCTGGTTACCGGATGCGATGGCGGGTCCTACTCCTGTTTCGGCCCTAATTCACGCGGCAACCATGGTTACGGCTGGTATCTACATGGTGCTTCGTTCGAATGTACTATATGTACTGGCTCCAACTTCACTGGAAATTATCGCTATTATTGGTGTGGCTACGGCTGTATTGGCTGCCACTATCGGCCTGGCGCAGAACGATATTAAAAAGGTACTGGCATACTCTACTGTTTCGCAGTTGGGTTACATGTTCCTGGCTCTTGGTGTGATGGCGTTTTCATCGTCTATCTTCCACGTACTAACACACGCATTCTTCAAGGCACTTCTGTTCTTAGGTGCCGGTTCTGTTATCCACGCCATGAGCAACGAGCAGGACATCCGTAACATGGGTGGTTTGCGCAAGTACCTACCAATTACCTTTATTACTTTCCTGATCGGTACGCTTGCCATTGCAGGTATACCTCCGTTTGCCGGTTTCTTCTCTAAAGATGAGTTATTAGCGCATGTATGGGAGCACAGTAAAGTATTGTGGGGCTTAGGTATGCTGGCCTCGTTCATGACCTCTTTCTACATGTTCCGTCTGGTGTTCCTAACTTTCTTCGGAACATTCAGAGGCACAGAATCACAGAGAAGTCACCTGCACGAGTCGCCAATGTCGATGACATTGCCGCTGATTGTGCTGGCTATACTTTCAACGATCGGCGGTTTCCTTGGAATTCCGGCTGTATTTGGCGAGAACATGCATGTGCTGCAGAATTACCTGGCTCCTATTTATGGTTATGCCCAGGTAGCTAACGCAGCTGCCGTTGCACCGCTTCATATAGACCACGCTACAGAATGGATGCTGATGGGTATTTCAGTGGCTGTGGCAGTAGTTGCCGCCATCATTGCCTATGTCATGTATGTGAGTAAGAAAACTGTTCCTGTGGCTGAAGGCTCTAAGCTTTCTCCGCTTCATAACCTGATCTACAACAAATATTACATCGACGAACTGTACGATACGATTATTGTGCGTCCGGTGATGTGGATGTCATCTGCTTTACACCGCTTCCTGGATGTGATTGTGGTAGACGGTATCGTGAATGGTTTTGGCAAGTTGGTGATGCAGAGTGGCCGTTCGTTGCGCTACGCACAAAGCGGTGCTATCGGGTTTTATATTATGGTAATGGTGTTCAGCATCGTTCTGATTCTATTTTTAAACTTCTTTATCGGATAAGGTTCTAAGAAGATGATTACAGCTATATTACTTTTCTGGCCTGCCTTAGCTGCACTGTTGGTGTTGCTAATAAAAGGACAAGGTGCCAAGAAAGTGGCTTTTGGAGCAGCGCTTGTTGAATTTGCGCTGTCACTTTTTGCTCTCTCTGGATTTAACGCTGAAAACGGCGGTACACAACTGGCTCTTAACTTCCCATGGATAGAGAGTGCAGGCATCAGTTTCAGCATCGGCATGGATGGCATCAGTCTCCTGATGGTGCTGCTTACGACGTTCCTGGTACCATTGATCGTGCTTTCGTCTTTCAAACACGACTATAAAAATCCGAACGTTTTTTACGCCCTTATACTTTTCATGCAAACGGGCCTTATCGGTGTGTTTGTGGCCATGGATGCGTTCCTGTTCTACTTTATGTGGGAGGTTGCCCTGATTCCGATATACTTTATCGCGGCTGTTTGGGGCGGTGAAAACAGGATTAAGGTTACATTCAAATTCTTTGTATACACCATCTTCGGTTCGCTTTTCATGCTGGCTGCTTTTGTATACTTATACCTGCAAACACCGGGCACGCATACTGCTGATGTAAACGCATTCTACCAACTGGCCCTGGACAGCGGGCAGCAGAGCTGGATCTTCTGGTTCCTGTTTATCGCCTTTGCTATTAAAATGCCGGTGTTCCCGTTCCATACCTGGCAACCGGACACTTATACAGAGTCGCCTACACAGGCTACGATGTTGCTTTCAGGCATTATGCTGAAGATGGGTATTTATGGCGTGATTCGTTGGCTACTACCGGTTGTGCCGATGGGTGTTAGCCAGTGGGCTGACCTGGTGCTTATACTTTCCATCATCGGTATCGTTTACGGTTCTATCATCGCCATCCGCCAGCGCGACCTGAAGCGTTTGATCGCTTACTCTTCTATTGCACACGTTGGCCTTATCGCCGCTGGTATCTTTACCCTGAACGAGCAAGGCTTACAGGGAGGTGTTATTCAGATGCTGAGCCACGGTATCAACGTAGTTGGCCTGTTCTTCATCATCGACATCATTTTCAGCAGAACCAATACAAGAGAGATCACCAGCTTAGGCGGTATCACGCAGAATGCTAAGTCACTATCGATCTTCTTTATGATTCTGTTATTGGGCTCTGTAGCGCTTCCGCTTACAAACGGTTTCGTGGGCGAGTTCTTGCTACTGTCTGGTGTATTCCAGTACAATTACATTTATGGCGCTGTAGCCGGCCTTACGATTATACTTGGTGCAGTATATATGCTGCGCATGTTCCAGGGTGTGATGTTCGGCACTAAGTCTGAGGCAACAGAAGGATTCACAGACCTGACACTGAACGAAAAAGCGGTACTTATTCCGTTAGTGATCATGGTGTTCTGGATCGGTTTGTTCCCGAACACATTCCTGAGCATTTCGGAGCCAGCTGTAATGAACCTGCTGACGATCATTAACCGCTAACAGCAGCTAAATAAAGAATAACGAGTTTATCAGAAATACGACATGACTTCGATTATACTTCTATCCATATTCGGCATCGTAAACCTCTTTGTAGGTTTCGTGAAGTCTAAGAGGATACTGTTGCCACTAGCAATCCTGTTTTTGGTAGTAGTTTTTGGTGTTAACCTGCTCGACTGGAACAACACACAAACCTACTTCAGCAACATGCTGACCATCGACAACTATGCAGTCGCTTTTACAGGCATTATGACATTAACCACTATACTGCTCCTGCCGTTCTCGAAGCGATACGCTGATGAAGAAGATGAGAATCTGGCAGAGTACTATAGCTTATTGCTGTTCGCTTTGGTAGGTGCCATCATGATGGTAGGCTACGAAAACATTATCATGCTTTTCATTGGTATAGAAATCCTTTCTATTGCCATGTATGTGGTGGCAGGCTCAAATAAGAAAAGCCTGCGCTCTAACGAAGCAGCCCTGAAGTACTTTTTGATGGGTTCATTCTTTACAGGTATCATGCTATTTGGTATTGTAATGATCTATGCGGCCACTGGTACATTTAACATCACAGAAATAGGCGCAGCACAGATAGCAACAGACGGCGTAATGAACTCTATGTTCATACTTGGTTTGCTGATGATCGTTATTGGTATTTCGTTCAAGATTTCTGCTGCCCCATTCCATTTCTGGACTCCTGATGTGTACGAGGGTACTCCCACGTTCTTTACGGCATTCATGTCTACAGTGGTAAAGACTGCTGGTGTTGCTGCATTCTTCAAATTGATGGCAGCTGCTTTTGCAGCGTCATATGTCGCTTGGTTCCCTACACTGATCGCTATAACTGTACTTACCTTAGTTGTTGGTAACATTGGCGCAGTAGTACAAAACAGTGCAAAGCGAATGCTGGCATATTCTAGTATATCGCACGCTGGTTACCTGCTGATGTCTTTAATCGCATTTAACGAAAGCTCTGCTTCTTCTATCCTGTTCTATTCACTGGCATATGCCACTGCCTCTATTGCCGCATTTGGTGTACTGATGCTGGTTTCTGATCAACGTGGTTCGCACACATATGATGCATTTAACGGACTTGGAAGAACAAACCCATTGTTAGCATTTGCCATGACAGTGTCAATGCTTTCGTTGGCAGGCATTCCGCTTACTGCGGGTTTCTTTGCTAAGTTCTTCGTATTCTCTGCCGTACTTCAGGATTCAAGCTTGATGTGGTTGATTATTATTGCTGTTATACTTGCCGCAGTTGGTATATACTATTATTTCAGAGTAGTAATAGCTATGTACATGCAGCCAGTTGAGAACAAGGAAAGAATACAAGTAAGCAGCTTAGCATCATTAACGCTTATTGTTATTACAGTACTCACTATTTTATTAGGTATTGCTCCTGCTTTGGTAAGCGATATCTTATAAAGTATAAAAACCATACAAACTAGAAGAGGCTGCCCTAATAAGGCAGCCTCTTCTAGTTTGTACCCAACATAGTAAACAAACTGTTTCTCAGGCAAGTACATATAGTATCAAATTTAAAATACACAAGATGTACAGTGCCAGTTTATACTTTCACGTTGCCATGATTATACTATTAACTGTTACCAGTTGCAACGGACAAAACACACTAGAACAGCAAACAGAAGCTGAAGTTACAAACCAGAGAGAACCAAGAATTGGAGGCAGATGCGAAACTTGTGAACTGATGTATGTTGGAATGCCTAAAAGTATAAACGAAACCGACACCAGCGCGGCATGGACCAATGGGCTACAAAAACTGATTTTATCGGGTACTGTTTATAAAGCAGACAAAAAGACGCCAGCTGCTGATGTTATACTTTACTATTGGCAAACAAACCAAGAGGGTGTATATCCCAGCAAACCAGGTATGGATCCTAAACTGAAGAGGCATGGCTACATACGAGGTTGGGTTAAAACTGATAAAAAAGGGAAGTATAAAATTTATACTGTAAGGCCAGGCTCCTACCCTAACAGCAATAATCCGCAGCACATACACATGCTGGTGAAAGAACCCACACTACCTAATGAGTATTACATTGATGATATTCATTTTGAAGAAGACGCATTACTTACAAATAGTATAAAAAAGCAATTGAATAACGTAGGAGGAAGTGGTATAATAGAAGTGCAGCAGCAAAATGAAGTACAGAGAGCAACACGTGACATCATACTAGGTTTGAACGTTTCGGATTACCCAAGTAAGTAAAGCAAAAAGAACAGCAGTGACATATATGTAGAAATAACGCGTAATCACACTACCTCTGATACATCATACTTATTAACCTAACTTATCCACATATCCACAAAGACTTCTTAAAAATAGACTAAGCCTGTAAATAACAGGTATGAAATAGTAGAGTTATCAACATAAGATTAGTGGATAAGTGAATATTTGTGGATAAACAATAAGGCCTGCCTCATTTTATGAGGCAGGCCTTATTGTTTTCTATTATTAAACCGCTGTTACTGATGCGGAATATTTTTCATTCTAATGTGTAACTCTTCTAGCTGATTACCTGAAATTGGGGAAGGGGCATCAATCATTACATCGCGGCCTGAGTTATTCTTAGGGAACGCAATGTAATCACGGATTGATTCTGAACCACCGAATAATGAGCAAAGCCTGTCGAAACCAAATGCAATACCACCGTGCGGAGGAGCACCATATTCAAACGCGTTCATCAGGAAGCCAAACTGTGCCTCAGCCTCTGCATGCGAGAAGCCAAGTAAAGTAAACATTTGCTCCTGCAACCTGCGGTCATGGATACGGATAGAGCCACCACCAACTTCTACACCATTAATTACCATATCGTAAGCATTTGCCCTGATATCACCCGGACGGTCATCGATCAGTTCGATATCTTCTGGTTTAGGCGACGTGAATGGATGGTGCATGGCGTGCCAGCGGTTAGAATTATCGTCCCACTCAAGCAACGGGAAATCAACTACCCACAATGGTGAGTAAACGTTTTTATCGCGCAAGCCCAGGCGCTCACCCATTTCCAGACGAAGTTCGTTCAGGGCTTTACGGGTTTTATTTTTGTCGCCGGCAAGTATAAGAATAAGATCGCCACGCTCAGCACCAAAAGCACTTCTCCACCCTTCCAGATCTTCTGGAGAGTAGAACTTGTCTACAGAGGACTTTATACTTCCGTCTTCGTTCACTCTGGCATACACCAAACCTGTTGCGCCAATCTGTGGGCGTTTCACAAAATCAGTTAGCTCATCAAGTTGTTTACGGGTATAGTATGCAGCACCTTTAGCCTTTATACCTACTATTAACTCTGCATCATCGAACACTTTAAAGCCTTTGTTCTTTACCAGTTGGTTAAGCTCCACAAAGCGCATATCGAAACGAGTATCCGGTTTATCAGAGCCATAATATTTCATGGCATCGGCATAAGTCATGCGAGGCAATTTACCTAGCTTGATGCCTTTTTCTTTCTCGAACAGGTAAGCGATAAAGCCTTCAAACATGTTAAGCACGTCCTCCTGCTTAACAAAAGACATTTCGCAGTCTATCTGTGTAAATTCTGGCTGACGGTCTGCACGCAAGTCTTCGTCGCGGAAGCATTTCACGATTTGGTAATACCTGTCGAACCCAGATACCATTAAAAGCTGCTTAAATGTTTGCGGCGACTGTGGCAAAGCATAAAACTCGCCTGGGTTCATGCGGCTAGGCACTACAAAGTCGCGGGCACCTTCTGGCGTAGATTTTATAAGTACCGGAGTCTCTACTTCAATAAAGTAGTGCTGGTCCAGGTAATTGCGTGTTTCACGCATCATGCGGTGGCGCAACTCCAGGTTACGGCGAACAGGTGTACGGCGCAGATCCAGGTAACGGTACTTCATGCGCAGGTCGTCTCCTCCGTCAGTCTCGTCCTCGATCAGGAAAGGTGGCAGTTTGGCAGGATTGAGTACCTCCAGCTTATGCACCACAATCTCGATAGCACCGGTAGGTATTTTATCGTTTTTAGAGTAACGCTCTACTACTTTACCAACCACTCTGATTACATACTCACGACCAAGTGTGCGAGCCTGATCTATCAGATTTTGCGGCGTAACTCCTTCTTCGTAAGTCAATTGGGTAATACCATAGCGATCACGCATATCCACCCACAGCATTCCGCCTTTATCGCGCAGGCGCTGTACCCATCCGGTTAAAATAACTTCTTCACCAACGTTATCGAGGCGCAATTCGCCGCAAGTATGAGATCGGAGCATAGTATCTTGTATAGTTTTATGCAAATGTAATAAATAGTACTTATTGTTTACTTTACAAAAGCCTTTGTTGTTTACTCTAACAGGTCGCGCATGGTGGCTACATTATTTACCTGTATGGCGTCAGGCTGCAATTTTATCATTTTAGTGATGCGGGAACGTGATTTTCCGCCGAAAAGCGACACAAACAACCCCTGCTCCTTTGCCTTTTTAACTTGCTCAAACGAGACACTTTTACCCTCAGCACAAATGCCTTCGAAATTACGCTCTACAGCAACTTTATAAGCTGCCTCAAAGTCTCCGCCTGTATCAATCATTAGCGGTGCCTCCGGATTAACCTGCCGGAAAGCCTCCAGAAATTCCGGATCCGGAGAGATGAACATCAGCTTTTCGAAGGGATAATCATACTTTTGCAACAGCGTCAGCAGCGATTGTGCATAGTATAAATTTCGTTGTGGAGTATAATTACGCAGGTCTATCTGCAGGTATGGCAGCTCCGGATAAGTGCTAAACCGCTCCAGCATCATCTCCAGTGTAACAATCTCCTCATCATGGAACAGATCGTAAAAAAAACCACCTTTATACTTAACCCCAACAACATCAGCAGCTTTCAGGTTTTCGATCATCCCGCTTTTGTCAGACATAGAGTTGAGATCTAAATCGTGGTAAAGTATAAATACACCGTCCTGGCTAAGTTGCACATCTACTTCTACTCCATCGGCACCATGCTCTTCCATAGCTTGCTCAATAGAGGCCATGCTGTTAGACGGAAGCGGATTAAAAGGATTGATCGGCGACATAAAACCAGAACCTGCATGCCCCAACACCAACACATCAGATTTAATTTTTTGGCCAAATCCAAAAGGATAATATATAAACCCTAACACAGACAACACAACTACTGTGGCTGTAACCACCAGCCAGCTGGGCATGCTGCCACTAACAGTTCTCGTATCAGTTTTTTTTGTGGTTGTTTTCAATTTTGAGGGGTCTATAGCAATTATAAAGCGAAGGTAACACCATTTCTTTTTAAATACCCTTAAATTTGCACCTGCACAACCTTAACCTTATGCAAAGTACAAGCAAAACCTCTGTAGCTAAAGCTTTTATCGCCGATGCTGATACGCTGGGCCAACCCTCGCAGGAACGTTACCTGATGCCCCTTTCAGTTATTTTGGTGATTGCTTTAGTTATACGAATGGTGGCAGCCGTGTTCTCAAAGGGCTACGCCTTCAGCGATGATCATTTTGACGTTATAACGATTGCACAAGGATGGCTGGATGGGCTACCGCTTTGGTTAAACGAGCCAATGCCGCCACGCCACAGTATGTTATACGCGCTGCTGCACTACGCCTTGTTTTACGTGTTGGAGGCCGTGGGCATTTTTAGTCCTGAGGTTAAGATGACGGTGGTACGGGTGCTGCACGGATTGTACTCGTTGCTGATCGTATACTTTGGCTACAAAATAACAGAACGCCTTTCTAATAAAGCGAATGCAAGGTTAGTAGGGTTGATGCTGGCACTGGTTTGGTTTATGCCCTTTATGAGCGTGCGTAACTTGGTAGAGATGGTGTGTATACCTCCTTTCATGGCTGCCTTTTACCTAATGCTGAAGCAGGACCAACGTGCAGATAAACGCCTGATGCCATACTTTTGGGCAGGTATTTTATTTGCACTAGCCTTCACTTTCAGATATCACACCGTACTTTTTGGCGCAGGTGCCGGTTTGGTTATACTTTACCGCAGGCAATGGAAAGAGGCTGTTAGTTTATTTATTGGCTTTGCGATTGGTGCCATGCTAATTCAGGGTACTATTGACGTTATCTTCTTCGACTATCCTTTTCATTCTATTGTAGCATACTTCCTGTTTAACACCGAAAACGCCTACGACTACAGCACCGGCCCTTTTTACCGTTTTGCCATAACCATACTTGGCTTTCTGGTGCCTCCGGTAAGTGCCTTCCTGATGCTTGGCTATACAAGAACAGCTAGACTGGCTCCGGCCATGTTCTGGGGCGGCCTTATCTTTTTTGTGGCACACTCCCTGTTCCCAAACAAGCAGGAACGTTTTATACTTCCGCTGTTACCGCTGGTCATGATACTAGGTGTTATAGGTTGGCAGGACTTTGTGCGTACTTCTGGCTTCTGGAATAAAAGGCGTAAGCTATTGGCTGCCTCCTGGGGATTCTTCTGGGTTCTGAACATCCTGGCTGCCGTTGGTCTGGCATTTACCTACACTAAAAAGAGCCGAGTTGCTCCATTGGTATACTTATCAGAAAAGCAGGACATGGATGCCATTGTATTAGAGTTTGGCAACCACAGTATCAAAAACCCGCCACTGTTCTACCTCAACCGCCTCAGCACAGACTATGATGTATACATAGAAGAAAATAAGTTATGGGATGACTATAAGAACGGCGAGAAGGTACTACCAGAGGAGTTTGTGATGGTGTATACACTGAACGGCGACAAAACAACTGCCGCCTTAGACTCTGCCATACAAGCCACGCCATACAAGCCGGATTATGTAGTGGTGGTAGGTACCAAGGATATGGAAGAGCGCATGGCACGCCTTAACATCCTGTTCCCGAACCTGAAACCGGAGCACACCATTACGCCATCTTTATACGATAAATTACTGCACTTCCTGAACCCACGCGTGCACAAAAATGAAAGTGTGCAGATATACGAGGTGGTGAGGTAGTAAAGAGTAGATTGATTTGTACTTTTATCTGTCATTTCGACTAATGGCTTTGCTGAATGTTAATCAGTTAGAATAGCAATTGTCATTACCACAACAAAGCCTATTAAATTAACCCAGGAGAGTAATATTACATACTTTCTGTATTTATACTGCTCCTCATCATTATCAGCGACAGTCACACTTATTGTGAAAGGGAAATAGATAACTGTCTTTATAAAGATATAACTCATCGGATTCAGCAAAAAACCAAGAAAGCTGACCTTAAGATTGTCTGTCTTTTGGACAAGTTTAAAATGATAGTATACTTTTAACTTGACAGTTACAATCAGTAATAAAACTATGATCAAAGCTGTATAGCCAGCAAATTCATTTATAGCCATTTCATTGCTCATAACTCCTCCCTTACCTCGTAAAAGTATAAAGGTAATTTATAGAGAAATTCCAGAAGAACACGAGAACGATGGCGCAGAATTTAGCCACGTAGAAGTTAAAGCGAAGGCGCTCTGTTAGAATATAGATGATAAAGTTATTCAGCAGAAGGCCCACTATAGCCACTACTAAAAATTTAGAATATTGCCAGCCAACTTCAGGGTCGAGGCTGCGGAAAGTCCAGATGCGATTAAGGTAAAAATTACTGGCACTGGCAAGTATAAATCCTAAACTGTTAGCTACATACTTGTTCCAGCGCAGTTTCTCTTTAGTAACGTAGGTAACAGCAAAATCAAGCAGCAAGCCAGAGAAACCAACGGTCCCAAACTTCAAAAACTTGAAAAATAGATTTTGCAGATATTCTGACATCAGCTTTTGTTAAAGTTGCCAGGTGAAGCAGCAACAGCAACCACAAAAGTAATACACTTAGCTTATCTAACCAACCTCCTTTGCAGTAAACCCCTTTACCATTTGGCCCTCAATTAAATAAGTAAAGCCTGGCAACAGCTAAGTTTTGTCGATAAAACCTGTTCATTTGTATAGTTTATTTTGAATGTTTACTAAGAATTATTTAATTGATTATTAGTAAGTTTCACCTAAAACAAACTATACCTATGGAATTAGTCATTCAAAACCTCTCCAAAACATATCCTAATGGCACAAAGGCTTTAAAGAACATCAACCTGACCATTCCTAAAGGTATGTTTGGTTTGCTTGGGCCCAACGGTGCAGGTAAGTCCTCGTTGATGCGCACCATTGCCACTTTGCAGGAAGCCGACACTGGCAGCATTATGCTAGGCGACCTAGATGTGCTACGCCAGAAAGAGGAAATGCGGAAAGTGTTAGGCTACCTGCCACAGGAGTTCGGAGTTTACCCAAAAGTATCTGCCGAAGAAATGCTAGAGCATTTTGCCGTGCTGAAAGGCATTAGCAATACGAAAGAACGTAACGAGGTGGTAAAAGCACTGCTACAGCAAACTAACCTGTACGATGTGCGCAAGAAGAACTTAGGTGGCTATTCCGGAGGCATGAAACAACGCTTTGGCATTGCACAGGCTTTGCTGGGCAACCCTCAGATCATTATTGTAGACGAACCAACCGCCGGCCTCGACCCTGCGGAGCGCAACCGCTTCCATAATTTGCTTAGCGAGATCGGTGAGAACATTATCGTTATACTTTCCACCCACATTGTAGAAGACGTAACAGACCTCTGCCGCAACTTTGCCATAATTAACAAAGGCGAGGTGCTGCTTGAGGGTGATCCGCTACAGGTAATCGATAACCTGAAAGGCCGCATCTGGCGCAAATTCATCAACAAAGACGAACTGGTACAGCACCAACTGCAGCACGAAGTTATATCATCGCGCCTGTTTGCCGGCAAAACAATCATTCATGTGCTCTCAGATGTACAGCCATCTCCTGAGTTCGAGGCCGTTGCTCCAGACCTGGAAGATGTATACTTCAGCAAGATACACGAAGCAAGCTTGCGGGAGAAGGCAGCGCCTGCCGTTGCAGTTCTGAATTAAGAATATCCTTTCCTGCTGATAATTTACTCATCTCTACCTATGGGAGGGGCTAAGAGTGAACGGACAATAGCGGATAAGATGACTTCGCTACGTGTTAAACGACATGAATTAATTCATCATTCATAATTATTAAGAAGATGTTTAAAGAGATATTTCTTTTCGAGCTAAAGTACAGGTTAAAGCGCCCTGCTACTTACATATACTTTGGCCTGTTATTCCTGATGGCTTTCCTGGCGATGCTGGGACTGGCGGGAGCGTTTGGCGCCAGCGTGATAATAGGCGATGCCAGCGGTGGCAAAGTATACGCCAACTCACCTTACCAGATCAACTGGATCGTGACGCTGTTGAGTTGGTTTGGTGTATTAGTAACTTCCGCTATGATGGGTACACCTATTTTTCGGGATTTCGAGCACAAAACGCATTCCCTATACTACACCACCCCTATCAGCAAGGCGGGCTATTTATTTGGCCGCTTTTTAGGGTCTTTCCTGATTACACTGCTCGTGTTCTTAGGCGTGGCAGTGGGTGCCTGGGCAGGCACGGTAATGCCATGGGTAGAGCCGGACAAGATTGGGCCATTTAACCTGATGTGGTACCTGCAGCCATATCTCACCATTATTATCCCGAACCTTATACTTACCGGGGCCATTTTCTTTACCCTTGCCACACTTACCCGCAGTGCACTTTCTATTTATGTTGGCGGAGTAATATTTTTGGTACTTTACGGTGTGTCCAGCAGCTTAACCAACGACTTGGATAATGAAACCATAGCGAACCTGCTCGACCCGATGGGTGCATCTGCCATTTACTATACACAGCGTTACTGGACAACCGCAGAGCGAAATACCCTAATGCTGCCGTTTAGTGAATATGTGCTGGCAAACCGTGCCCTTTGGACCGGTATCGGACTTGCACTGCTTGCTTTCTGCTATTTCCGCTTTAGCTTCTCGTTTGCCAATGTAGGTGTAAAACTGTTCCGCAGACGCAACGGCGAAGAAGCTGCCGGTGCCTTTGTACCTTCTGAGCGACTGCACCTGCCTAAGGTGAGGCAACAATTCTCCTTTAAACTGAGCTGGCAGCAGTTCCTGAAACTCACGAAGCTCGAGTTTAAAGGTGTAATTAAAAGCCCATACTTTTTGGCTATTATGGTAGCCGGCGTTATTTTCCTATTCGTTTCTGGCTCTCAGGTAGGCAAAATGTATGATACCACTACGTTTCCGGTAACGTCACAGATGGTGCAGATCCTGAGCGGCACCTTTGCCCTTTTCTTCCTGATCATCATTACGTTTTATGCCGGCGAACTGGCCTGGCGTGAGCGTGACAACAAAATAAACCAGATTTACGATGCGCTGCCTATTCCTAACTGGGTGCCGTTTGCTTCTAAGCTGCTGGCTCTGATGCTGGTGCAGGTTACGCTTCTGGTCGTGATCATGCTCTGTGGCATCATCATCCAAACGTTTAAAGGCTACTACAGCTACGAACTGGATGTATATGCAAAGGGACTATTTGGTATACAGCTGGTAGACTACCTGCTGCTGTGCGTGCTGGCCATGCTGGTGCAGGTAATCGTGAACAACAAATACCTGGGCCACTTTGTGATGGTGGTTTACTACCTGATGAACATCTTTAAAGGCCAGCTGGGTTGGGAGCATAACTTGTACAGCTATACTTCTGATCCTGGAATTACTTATTCAGCTATGAATGGCTATGGGCATTTTGTATGGCCTTTCTCGGTGTTTAAGATTTACTGGGGAGCCTTTGCCATTTTACTTGCCATACTAGCTAACATGCTGTGGCTGCGTGGCACAGAGTCTATGATAAAGTGGCGCTTTAAGCTGGCTGCTTTACAGCTAACAAGACCAACTATGGCCATGACAGGTGCAGCAATGGCCATCTTTATGGTTACAGGCGGCTACATTTACCACAACACCAACATCCTGAACAAATACCGAACCTCCGATGATCAGGAGCTGCAGCAGGCGGAGTTTGAGAAAACCTATAAAAAGTATGATGGCATTCCGCAGCCGCGCATTACAGATGTAAACCTTAATGTAGATATTTACCCGGAAGAGCGTGCCTTTGCATTTAATGGCTATTTCTGGCTTAAAAACAAGCACACCCAGCCTATCGACTCCATCCATATGATGCTGAGCGATGAGGTTGAGATAAAAAAACTAGCCTTTACGAAGGAAGCAAAGTTGGTGCTAGAGGACAAAGACAAAAGCTATTACATTTACCAGCTGGCGCAGCCACTCCAACCCGGCGATTCGCTACAACTGAACTTAGACCTGCTATTCGAGACAAAAGGCTTCAGAAACAGCGGCTCTAACACAGGCATCGTGTACAACGGCACCTTCATAAACAGCCAATATCTGCCTAAAATTGGCTACCAGAGCAACTTTGAGCTTAGCCAGGATGATGTGAGAAAAGAACATGGCCTGGCACCAAAACCACGTATGGCCGATGTGAACGATGACAAAGCACGTAAGAACACCTACATCAGCAACGAAGCCGATTGGATAAACTTTGAGGCAACTGTAAGCACTGTTCCGGAACAGATCGCCATTGCACCAGGTTATTTACAAAAAGAATGGACAAAAGACGGCCGCCGCTACTTCCATTACAAAATGGATGCCCCGATCCTCAATTTCTATTCTTTCCTGTCGGCAGATTATGCTGTTAAAAAAGATAAATGGGTGGGCAAAGACGGAAAAGAAGTAGCCATTGAGATTTACTACCATAAAGACCACACCTATAACCTGGATCGCATGATAAAGGGTGTAAAGAAGTCGCTGGATTACTTTACCCAGAACTTTAGCCCGTACCAGCACCGCCAGGTTCGCATTCTGGAGTTCCCGGGTTATTCTTCTTTCGCACAGGCTTTCCCAAACACTATTCCGTTCTCCGAGTCTATCGGATTTATTGCTGATGTAGATGATAACAACCCTGAAGAAATTGATTACCCATTCTACGTAACGGCACACGAGGTAGCGCACCAGTGGTGGGCGCACCAGGTTATCGGCGGTAATGTGCAGGGTTCGGTGCTGATGTCGGAAACCATGAGCCAGTACAGCGCCCTGATGGTGATGAAGCACGAATATGGCGAGGAGCGCATGAACAAGTTCCTGAAGTATGAAATGAACTCCTACCTAACAGGCCGCACAGCAGAACGCAAAAAGGAAATGCCTTTATACTTAGTGGAAAATCAGCCATACATTCATTACCGCAAAGGCAGCGTAGTGATGTATGCCCTGGCAGATTACATTGGTGAAGACAAGCTGAACAACGCTCTGCAGAGCTACATAAAAAAAGTTGCCTTCCAGCAAGCACCATATACTAATTCTGTTGAATTTATGCAGTATATTCGCGCCGCCGTTCCGGATACCCTGCAGTACCTTGTAAAGGACATGTTCGAAAACATCACCCTTTACGAAAACAAGACTACAGAAGGAAAATACGAGAAACTTAAAAACGGGAAGTATAAAGTTACTTTTACTGTAGACTCTAAGAAACTTTATGCCGACAGTTTAGGTTCTGAAACCGAAGCCGTTGTGAACGACTGGATTGATATAGGCGTAATGGCTCGAGAGAAAGTTAACGGTCATTGGCAGGACCAGCCGCTTTACCTTAAAAAGCATAAGTTAAAGTCTGGCCAAAACACATTTGAGTTTGTAGTGGATAAGAAACCGGCCAAGGCAGGCATAGATCCATATAATATACTGATAGACCGAAACCCTTCAGATAATACAAAGACATTGCTAGAAAGCTGATCAGCACTAGCAATAAGGCAAGCTTGTTTAAGGTGAGATGTAAGTAAGAATTGCCTTGCGCACTAAAAATCTACGTGACGTCAAAAAGAAGCCATACCTCTTGGGTATGGCTTCTTTGTTTTTATACTTTCCCTCAGCTGGCTTTACTTAAACATGCCTCCCAGCTTATCGCCAAGCCCTTTGCCGAGCGTATCCTTTAGCTTTCCTCCTACCAGGCCTCCCAAAATATCAGACTGCCCCAGATTGTCAGAGGCCATTTTCCCTGAGATTTTCTGTGTGATAAAGTTTATGGCAAATGGTGCCACTTGCTTGGCTATATTTTCTGGTATGCCTAACTTAGAAGTAAGGTCGCTTACATACTTGCTGATCATGTCATTTCCGCCAGCTGCTCCTGCTGCAGTTCCCTGTCCACCCTTTAGCATGTTCATGATGCCACTCATGTCTCCGCTGGAGGCGCGGCTTTTTACTTCCTCCATTATATTGTCTTTTGCCAGGTCCACGGACTTATTAGCTGTGTCTGGCTGTAGCTGAAACTTATTCTGCAACTCTCCGGTAAGTTGCCCCTTAACCTGGTTTATGATGTTTTCTAGCATAGTATTTACTCATTTAGTTGTAGTTATACTTCTGTTCTTTTACTCTTAAAGTATAACGGCAAACTTAACATCTGGATGTGTCCCTGGAATTTTAAAACCAGTTTCTGCGTTAGGTACTTTGGCAAAGTAATTGCACCAAAACAAGCAGTTTAAATCATTATAGCCAATAATTTTATAGCTTTGCCCCCACTACACCCATGAACATGCGTTATTTAACCTTTTTAGTAATTATCCTGCTGGCAGGGGCCACTTTCGGCCAAACCAAGCTAAAGAAGACACAAATCAGCAAAGAGATATCTGTTATGCTGCCACGTGATTTCACCCCGATGCCCGACGATGGAATTGCACGCCATTATCCTGCCACTACCAAACCACTTGCTGTTTACACCAGCCCTAATGGCCAGGTAGATTTTAGCGTAACACAAAAGCGCTCACAGTTCCGCGCCCAGGACCTGAACATGTTGCAGGAGTTTTACAAAGCCAACCTGCTGGAGAAGTTTACAGATGTTGACTTTATTCGTGAAGAGATCGTTGATATTAAAGGTGAGCAGTACATTGTGTTCGAGTTCGTATCGAAAGTAGCCGATGAGCGTGGCACTACTAACCTGGCTCCTGTTCAGAAGTATAGCATCATACAGTATACTATAAAAGGTAACCAGCTGATGATCTTTACCATGCATGCACCATTTGTACTTAAAAACGACTGGCAGCCAGCCATGCGTGAAATCATGAGCTCCATCAGGATAAAAGTATAGATTCTGTAAATCATACTTCAGGAAAGCCTCTCTTGCAAAAGGGAGGCTTTTTTGTTGAATTGAGATTCAATAGAGATTACGTCTTCTGTAGGTATAGGTAGCAATACAATGCCGTCAGCTTGAGACGAAACTGTGATTTCGAATTCTGTGAGAAATCTATTCAAGATTAGTCCTGAAAGAATTCTATAAAGATCTCTCCCGAAGGTCTAGATGACACAATTGCTGTTTTACTCACTTTAAGTTGAAGACATTGTACTGTAACCTATACATACCTTAGTCTCTTAAAGCTCATACTTACCTTCTCAGCCAAAGTATAGCTTTTCTAAACCACCATAACTTATACCTTTGCACTTATGGCAACAGAATTTTTATCGATACACAGCGACGAGCATTTTATGCAGCAGGCATTTGTGCAGGCGCAGCAGGCATTTGAGGAAGGAGAGATTCCGATAGGTGCTGTGGTGGTGGCCAATAACCGCATCATAGCCAAAGCCTATAACCAGACCGAGAAACTAAACGATGTAACGGCACACGCCGAAATGTTGGCTCTTACCGCAGCAGCTGAATACCTGGGCAACAAGTACCTGAACGAGTGTACCCTTTACGTAACCGTGGAACCTTGTGTAATGTGCGCCGGTGCCAGCTATTGGGCTCAGTTAAAAAGAGTGGTGTTCGGAACATCTGAGCCGAAGCGTGGTTATAGACGTGTAGGTAATTTGCTGCACCCTAAAACAGAGATGGTAAGTGGCATTATGGCGCAGGAGTGTGCCGAGCTGATGTCGAGCTTCTTTGCGGGTAAAAGAAATTAACTAACTTTGATACCAAGACGTACACCTTAACACTTTTGTACGGCACATATTTTTCACATATAAACATACATAAAACTATGGCTTTCGAACTTCCGAAACTACCTTATGCTTACGATGCTCTGGAGCCGCACATCGATGCGCGCACCATGGAAATCCACCATACAAAACACCACCAGGCTTACACTGATAACCTGAACAAGGCTATCGCAGGCACTGACATGGAGAACATGAGCATCGAAGAGATTATGCGCAATGTTAAAGAAGACAACAAAGCTGTTCGTAACAATGGTGGCGGTTACTATAACCACAACCTGTTCTGGACGGTGCTTTCTCCGAATGGTGGCGGCCAGCCGTCTGGCGAGATAGCTGATGCAATCAATTCTGCTTTTGGCTCTTTTGACCAGATGAAAGAGAAGTTTAACGCTGCTGCGGCTACTCGTTTTGGTTCTGGCTGGGCTTGGCTTTGCGTAAAAGACGGAAAGCTGGAAATCTGCTCTACTCCTAACCAGGACAACACACTGATGTCGTTTGCTGAAGGATGTGGCGGGCAGCCGATCTTAGGCCTTGATGTGTGGGAGCATGCGTACTACCTAAACTACCAGAACCGTCGTCCGGACTACATCAACGCTTTCTGGAATGTGGTTAACTGGGATGAGGTAACACGCCGCTATAACGAAGCGAAATAAACTATATTTATCTTAAAACAGAAAGCCCTGCCTGAGACGGCAGGGCTTTCTGTTTTACAGGACCTACAGCACACTTTACTGTATACTTTGTACATCCTGAAAGCTCTCTACTCAAATAATTTAAATTGTACCCGTGTTTGCTTTAAAGTTTCTGGCACCATAACCCGCACGCGACTCTGGTTATCGTCTACTAGAAACTGATCTACAGGTATTGCTCGCTCACCCTCTGCTTCAAATTCGGTTTTATTGTATACTTGGACAAGTACCTTTTTGCCTTTGTATTGACGTGGTACCTGCACCCAGGTAGCTTTTTTAGTTTGGGTGTTTATTAACCAGTGTGGTCTGCCTCCTGCTAATGCCACAGGCGGGTGTACCACCTGTATATCTACATAGCCTTTCTTAGCTCCGATCGTGACAGGATTTGCGCCATCAGAAGTCAAGACTGCAGGCGAATTAACTTTAGCGCAGCTGCAGGTCGTAACTTGGTCAATGGTAAGGGCATCCACGTTTGCCTCCTGTAAGTAAGCACCTAATCTTTTATACTTATCCCGCTCTTTTTCCAGAATATGATCATACCCTACATATCCAAATACTTTAGCTTGTGGGTTTGCTTTACTAGTAGCCAGCAAATTGACAGCCTGCAGTGAGTCCCGGTAATTAGATCTTGCTACAGGATCCGAGAGTTGCTTTTCCTGATTGCTCCTGATTTCGTGTCCTACTACTTTGAAGCCTTTAGCAAGGGCAGCTCTGATAAAGTTTGCAAACACAGGCTCTCTCGTATAAAACCCAGATGAAGCCACAGGATATTTACGGCTATTAACCGCTGTATCTTCTTCTGACAGTGCCTCCAGAGAAAGTATAGTATATCCAGCAGCATAAAGAGAGTCTAACATTGTAGCCGCAAAAGCCCGATGCGCCGGCACATGATGTGCCTCGTTCAAGAGAATTAGAGATGCATTCCTGGCTTTAGACATAATTACAGCAAACGGATCAGCTAATTGCACATTACCTTCTAAGCCTTTATCAAGCAGGAAGCTATTTTTTGTGTTATCTGTTGCCCCTACAAAAGATTGATAAGTAGCAAACGCCTGCTCGTAAGCCCATTTATCAAATGAGGCCTCGTTATCCTGTAAATATTTTAAAGGTGCCACGTAGTTTAGGTTTCCCTTGGCATCCGTAAACCGCTCGAAGGCACCACTAAAAGGTGATTGTTGCGCAATGCCAACCGTTGGCAAGGCAATAAGCCATATAAGTAACATTGCGTATGTTTTCATTCTGAGGTAGTTTATTATCTATATATTTTTATGAATATAAGGAATTCAGGCGTTTTTTCTGAAACTCTCCACAAGTTCTTTAGCTTATAGTATACCTGCTGCAACAGCACGCACATCCTGATCTGCCTGACCAAAATACCCAATAAAGTATAAATCCCTGCCGTAGCGCATAGCCACAGCAAGGATTTATACTTTATACTTTACCTGAAGCTTACTGCTGCGCTACCTGCTTTTTTGCTTTGTAGGCAGCCACCCCTGCATCCAGAAACTCCACAAAGTTATCTACATCTAAATCGTAAGCCGTTGGCTTAACCAGCACGTTCTCGTTCTCGTCCATCAGCACATAGTATGGCTGGGCATTTACGTTAAACTTAGTAATCTGGTAATCGGCATACTTTTTACCTATGGTTGCTTTCTCCTTGCCATCATACGCACTAATATATTTCTCCGACTCCGCCAGTTCAGTTCGGTCATCAACATAAAGTGCCGCAATTACATAGTCCTCGCGCAAACGTTTTAGCACTTCCGGGTCCGACCATACATTCTGCTCCATTTCGCGGCAGTTAACGCAGCCGTGGCCGGTAAAATCTATAAAGATTGGCTTGCCCTGCTCTGCAGCACATTTCTTAGCCTGCTCTAAATCAAAATAGCCTTGCAAGCCGTGGGGTAAATGTAAAAAATCAGCATATTTTGGCTGCTCGCATAATTGGTTTGCTGCACTAGCTACTGCTGTACCACCTGTGTTTTGCCTTATAATCTTATTAATATCAAAGTCTTGGGTAGTCTGCGGTGGCAGGTAACCTGAAAGTGCTTTAAGAGGTGCCCCGAACATACCAGGTATAAGATACACTACAAAGCCAAACGTTGCTATAGCAAAGAACAAGCGCGTTACGCTTAAGTATGGTAGGTCAGAATCGTGTGAGAACTTAAGCTTACCCAACAGGTAAAAGCCCATTAGGGTAAAGATCACGATCCATAAAGCTAAATACACTTCGCGGTCCAGAATGCCCCAGTGATACACCTGGTCGGCAACGCTCAGGAATTTAAGCGCCAGTGCCAACTCAATGAAGCCCAGCACCACTTTAACAGAGTTAAGCCATCCACCAGATTTTGGCAAACTGCTTAGCCACGATGGAAAAATAGCGAATAAAGTAAATGGTAAGGCAAAAGCAAGCGAAAATCCGAACATGCCCACTACAGGCCGTAATGTTTCGCCGCCAGCTGAGGCAACAAGTATACTTCCTACTATCGGGCCGGTGCACGAAAACGATACAAGCACCAACGTAAGCGACATAAAGAAAACTCCCAGCAATCCGCCCCTGTCGGCCTGTGCATCTACCTTGGTTAAAAAAGAACTTGGCAGCGTTATCTCAAACAACCCGAAGAATGACATGGCGAAAATGATGAAAACAGCAAAGAACAGCAGGTTCGGAAACCAGTGTGTACTGATAAAGTTAGCTCCATCTGCGCCGAACAATTTGGCTACTACCGTACCTACCAAAGTATAAATAGCAATAATAGACACACCGTAAACCAGTGCTTTAAAAATTGCCTGCCCACGGTTATCACTGTTACCTGTAAAAAAGCTCACCGTCATGGGTATCATCGGGAACACACAGGGTGTTAACAGAGCACCTAAACCGAACACAAACGCAATCAGCATAAACGACCAAAGCCCGTCAGCTTCTTCCTCAGCAACAGGCTCCGATATTACAGATGGTACAGCTTCGGAGGCTTCGTCAGGGTTTGTGGCAGTTATAGCAGTTGTGTCTTCAGACGTCTCCTCACTGGCAGCAGTATCGCTTAGGGTAGTTGTAACTTCATCGGCTCCAAATGCAGGCGACAATGGTTCCTGCCTTTTATTTAGCGCCTCCTGTTTTGCACCTGTCTGTGTTTCTACTGCAGCTCCAGTCTTACTTGCCGGTGCAGCCACACCGCTTACCGTTATCTGTTTGTTTGTAAAAGCAAAGTCGTCATCAAACGGGATGCAGCGTCCATCTACATCGGTACATACCTGGTACTCGTAGGTCCCTTTTACCTGTAGCTCTGGCTTTAGCACGCGTATTTTTTGGCGGAATTGAGCAGTACCTACAAAGTAGGTATACTCTCCCTCCCACAGGTCGTCATACTTTTTCTTCGGGTTAATCGGCTTGATTTTACCTACCAGTTCGTAGGATGGGTGCTTCTGAAATTTAAACTCTGTAACCATAGGCCCCAGATCTGGATCAAAGTCAGAAGAGTACAGGTACCAATCTTTGTCAATGCGTACATTAAATACCAGCTCTACCTCCTCGCCTACGGTTACCTGCTTTTTAGACACGTCGTAGCTCCAGCTAGCAGGCTTTAGTACCTGCGCCTGTGCCAAGGCAACTGTTAATAACAAAAACAGGAAAGTTGCCAGCAGTTGTTTTACAACTAAATGTTTAATCATGGGTGATAGTATAAATGAATGCAGCCACTCTTACTATAAAACCAGCTACAGATGCTCTTGTGTTCATATTTTGCATTACAAAAGTATGAAATTTTGTCCGGAAGCATTTTACAGTTTTGCCCTTTCAGATAAACAACCGCCACAGTCTCCTCAGCGCACTTTAATATACTCTGAATAGCGTCATTCTAAATCCATAAAATAAATCTTAGACTAAATCTGAATTACTAGTTTGAAATATTGTACAATTTATGCAGAAATATATTCGCCTCCATTGCCCCAGATGCTGCTTTACCTAAATTCACTGCATTTCCACATAAAAAAAGGTTTATAAATCATTGTAATTATCACAAAAAATTATTAAATTTTAATATTAAAATACAACCATATTACTATATAACCCGTATTCATACTATAAAAAATAAATTAAGTATCATTGGCATTAGAATAACGCTTATACACACTCGAAATTATAACTTTAGCGGACATCACTGCATTACTTTTATAAAGTAAGGAATCTTTAAGGAAGGTTTATTGTATAATTAGATAAAGAATAATTGTAATTTTACCACCTAGAATGAAAAATATCGCGGATATACAGCATGGACTGTCTTTACGAACAGAATGTGGCAAGGAATACAGCAATGCATTTAAAGCTATGAAACTTGTTCGTGATGAAAAGCATAATTTTCATCTCGTCTACAGAACGTACTCTGATGAATACATTTATTCTTTCTGCAATCCCTTCCAGGATACTTTTACAGCAGATACTTACAAATTAATCTCTGAGGCAGAGGCAAAAAAAATTTTTCTACCACGCCTGTCTCAGGATAACGTTAGTGAGTTATTTAACAACGCAGAAGCGTTCCAAAAGCAAATGGCCCTCTGAATTGCTGTTAAGTATCTTAAAACAAAAAGGTGCCTCCCGGTACCTTTTTGTTTTATAATCGATCCGAAAACCCTATCTTAACAGCAATATCTACATATAAAGGTTTAAATATATACTTGATTTAGTATCTACTCTCGTAGCACAAGCACGTATTTTACCTTAATTTTACTGCTTGCTTAAATAGCTGAGCACACAACTATGATTCTAGACATATTTATAACTGTTTTTCTGGTTCTGCTAAACGGATTCTTTGTGGCCGCAGAGTTTGCTATTGTTAAGGTTAGATCGTCGCAGATTGAGCTTCGTGCACAATCTGGCAACGCGATGGCCAAGATGGCACAGCGCATGATTACCCACTTGGATGCTTACCTTTCGGCTACGCAGCTGGGTATTACGCTTGCCTCCCTCGGATTGGGTTGGATTGGCGAAAGCGTGGTTTCCCAGATGGTTATAAATGTGATGAACTTTTTTGGCTTTAGCGGTGGCGAGGCATTGGCGCATACTATAGCGCTGCCTGTTTCTTTTGCCATCATCACAGTCTTACACATTGTGTTTGGCGAACTGGCGCCAAAATCGCTGGCTATACAGCGTTCCGAATCAACAGCACTGGCAGTATCTTATCCGCTTCGTTTTTTCTATGTTGTATTTAGTCCATTTATTTGGCTTCTGAACGGGTTTGCCAACCTGGTGCTACGTGCTATGGGCATAAGCCCCGTACATGGCGCAGAAGTGCACTCTGCAGAAGAGTTAAGACTGCTGTTTGAGCAAAGTGCGGAGGGAGGAGCCCTGCAAGACAGCCACCATGAGCTGATTGAAAATGTATTTCAGTTTAATGAGCGCATGGTAAAGCAAATCCTGGTGCCGCGTACCAAAATGACTGCTATTGATGTGAACATACCGGAAGAGGAGCTGATGGAAGTGATCTTTAACGAAGGCTACTCCCGACTGCCGGTATACAATGGCAACATCGATAATATTGTAGGTATACTTTATGTAAAAGATATCCTAAGCATTATGCGCCTGGGTAAGCCTATCAATATTGAAGCGCTGATGCGCCCAGCCTACTTTGTACCGGAAACCAAGAAAATAAACCTGCTGCTGAAGCAATTCCAGCGCCGCCACATGCACATGGCCATAGCCACCGATGAATTTGGTGGGGTATCAGGTATTGTAACCATTGAGGATATAATAGAGGAACTAGTAGGCGAGATACAGGACGAGTACGATGAGGAAGCGCCAATCGTAGAGCGAATTAACGATTTTGAGTATAAAGTAAACGGCTCCGCCTCTATTACCGATGCCAACGATTACCTGCCATACCCATTACCGCAGGGCGAAGATTATGAAACCGTAGGCGGATTAATGAACGTGATTTACGGCCATATTCCGGAGAACCTAAACGAAATGACCAGCTTTAACCAGTACGATGTGCGTGTGCTCGAAAAATCAGACCGCCGCGTAGAGTGGGTGTTGCTGACAGTAATAGAAGAAGCACGCGACGAGATAAGCTAGCACCGTATGAAGCGCCACGAAAGTATAGCACCCATATCGAGGCAGCACCACAGCGGGCTGCTAACGGCAAGGTTGCTGCAGCGCGGCGCTCCGCCTTATAAGGGCATGCCCACCACACCGGAAGCTAAGCGGGATTATACGTTAACCTTTTTAGAGCAGCACCTGCTACCGCACTTCAAACTGGAGGAGAATACTGTATTCAGGCTTGCACCGCAAGTATCGGGAGAGCTGGCACAACAAACCAAACAGCTGCAAGAGCAACATCAGCTCCTGGAGAGCCTCATACTTGCCTTACCTGACGCTACCCAGACAGAGTTACCAGACAAGTTGCACAAAATAGGAAAACTCCTGGAGCAGCACATACGCCATGAAGAACGTGTGTTTTTTGAGCAACTGCAGCAGGAGCTTCCGGATGAAAAGCTACAGGCGCTGCAGCAGCTGGTGCAACAACACTTGAGAGAGTAATTTTACTGGCCGGTAAACCAGCTGCTGTACAGCACGTAGTTGTTGGCTACTTTATCCAGGCCAGCAATCTGCTCCTCGCTTAGCTGTTTCACTTTTTTAGCCGGTATACCTGCATAAATCCATCCCGACTCACACACGGTATTCTCCAGCACAATGGCACCAGCCGCCACAATACAGTTCTTCTGCACCAGCGCATTATCCATCACAATAGAGCCCATACCTATCAGCACATTATCTTCCACAGTACAGCCGTGCACAATCGCGTTATGCCCTACAGACACATTGCTGCCAATAGTGGTAGCTGCCTTTTCGTAAGTGCAATGGATCACGGCGCCATCCTGAATGTTGGTTTTATCTCCAATGCGGATGCTGTTCACATCGCCACGGATAACGGCATTAAACCACACCGAGCAGTTGCTGCCCATAACTACATCTCCTACAATAGTGGCGTTAGGCGCTAAAAAGCAATTATCCCCCATCTGCGGCTTTATTCCTTTAACCGGAAGTATAACTGGCATAAACTTAATTATTGATTGTTAAACTGCTTAATTGTTGTTTCTGCAAAGATAATGGTTGTTTTGCCTAATGCTCGTCTTTTGCTATACTTCTGATTCACACTTACTGGTTATTCTCATTCGTACAACAATCAACAATTATCAACCAACAATCAACCTTTTCCACGTGCCTTTCAGGTAGTTATACTTTATTGTACTGGGCAGCGCTTTCCAGAAGTACTTGTTAAGCTCTACGGCAAAGCTGGGTTGCATGTAGCAGTTAATGGTGCAGCCTTCGCATTCAGGCAGTCTTCCCTCCTGCTGTTTTAGCGACTCTACTTCTTGGCTTAAGTATAAACTATGCAGGTGGCCTTGTATTGGAAAGCTTTTAGCGCCCAGGTGGTAACACGGCAGCACCAGTTCGTTTTCAGGGGAAATAACCAGGGTGGTGCTGGCGGCTTTGCAGACAGGATTGGAAGTATGATTTCCGCCATCGCGGCGCAGCTGAATAAAGCCCTCGTTCAGGTATACTTGTTTGCGCTTGCCAAACGTAGTTAGGTAATCAAGTTCCTGCTCTGTTAGCTGCTCTCCGGTTTCTACCTGGTTGTACTCGAAGGCTGGGTTAATGATGAGCACCAACTTATTCGGAAGTATAATTTTCTGATACACCTCCTCCAGCTGATGTAGATTGTTCTTAAAAACTGTGAAAAGTATATCTGGTTTCTCCCCCAGTCGCTTCGCCACCTCAATAGACTCCATCACAAAATCGTAGCAGGCAACACCTCGGCTAGTGTCGTGCTCGGTTTTATCGGCAGAATCAAGAGAGAAGTGCAGCATATCTACTTTACCTTTTAGGCGCTCTGCCAGCTTTGGATAAAGCAAACCGTTGGTGGTAAGCGTAGTTACAAACCCCATATCGTGCGCCATGCCCAGCATCTGGTCTATCTGGCGGTGCAAAAGCGGTTCGCCTCCGGTAAAGTCTATTACCTGCACGCCCAGCTTTTTCAGGTCAAGCAGGTTTTGGCGCACATCCTCCAGGGTAATATAGGGAGAGGGCTTTTCCCAGATGTCGCAGAACGAGCACTTTGCGTTACAGCGGTAAGTAACGTAGTAGTTGCAAAGCACAGGTTTAGTTCTAAGGCGCATCTGGTGGGGTATTACAAATTAATATTTACGAATTACGAATTATTAATTCAGATTAGAAAATAAGACAGAAGTATACGGAAACAAAGTATAGATGCGCTGCAATTTATACTAACAAAGTATAGATTTTCTATATTTATGCTGTTAAACGTTTAAGCGATAGTTTAATGGCCGGAATGTTAAATTTCTGAACCCTAAATTTATCAAGTTAACTCTCTAACTTTTAAACTCCCAAACTCTCTAACTCATACTCTATGAAAAGACAAAACATTTCTTCCGGTGCCGTTTGGGAAGATATTGTGGGCTACAGCCGCGCCGTGCGTGTAGGCAACACCATTGAGGTAGCCGGCACCACCGCCACTAACGGTGATGAGGTTGTTGGCAAAGGCAACCCTTACGAGCAGGCGAAGTATGCACTGCAAAAAATTGAAAAGGCGCTAGCGCAAGCCGGAGCCTCCTTAAGCAATGTGGTGCGTACGCGCATCTATGTAACCAACATCAGCCAATGGGAAGAGGTAGGTCGCGCGCACGGTGAGTTCTTTAAAAGTATAAAACCTGCCTCTACAATGGTAGAAGTAAGTGCCCTGATAAACCCTGACCTATTAGTAGAGATAGAGGCCACCGCTATACTTTATGCCGATGAAAAGCTGATAAACGAAAATGCCACGCCCTATGATGAAGTATAAAACTATACTTGCCGCTACCCTCCTGTTGCTATCTTTTGGCTGCGCCACCACCAGCACCATATTTAACCCTGCACCACAACCTGAAACCGGCAAAACACAGGTAATGCTGTTGGCGACATTACATGGCTATCACAAAACCAACCCTAACTATACTTACAGCGATGTGTACGAGATCATCCGGAAGTATAACCCCGATGTGATTGGCGTAGAAATCAGGCCGGAAGATATTGCCCAGGACACCAATTATCTGAAACAGGTGTACCCGCTGGAGATGCGCCAGATAACGGTAATGTTTCCAAAAGAAAAACTAGTGGGTTTTGACTGGTATGGACAAGAGGCGACTGGTAAACTTTTAACACCCGATGCTTTTAAAGGAGCCAACAAAGAGTTATCAAAAGTAAAGCTGCTGGAGCGCCAGATGAATGCCGACACCACATTAACGGACAAAATGGCGATGATTGCTGTATTGGTTAAAAAAATGGGAGAACTTGCCAGCACCAGCACACCAGCTCAATTTAACAACTCAGGCCATTACGAACTTACCTCCTAAATTTTTTACAACCAGATGGATGCCATGATGAAAGGCTTGCCATACGAGAACTACACCAGCTTTAACCGCCAGCGCGACGAGCACATTGGTAAGCATATCATAGAAACCATCAGGCAGAACCCTGGTAAAAAACTTATTTTTGTTATGGGAGCTAACCACAGGTTTGCAGCCCGCAAGAACATTGAGCAGGCGTTTGGCGGCAATGTGGAACTGGTGCCTGTACCAAATCCGCGTTAAGTATAAATAGAACAGTATAACACAGCATATTCGTCTGTGTTTTAACGGTGGTTGTATAGCAATTACAGTGCTTTGTATAATAAAATTTCACAGCATTATTAAACCTTTACATTTGTACCGCATCTAAAGTGCAATGGGTATTCTTGTTTAAGGTGAGATATAAGTAAGAACCCGCTTAACGCAAAGGTCACGTCTTCTGATGTGGCCTTTGTTGTTTTACACCACCCGCCTTACTGCTGGTATCCTTTAGATTCCTTGATTTAATAGTTTAAAGAAATCTGCCACATAGGTTTTACCGATGGGCAGCTGCTGCTTGTGCAGGTTTACATGTTGCCGGTCTATGGCCTCAATGTGCTGCAGCGCTACAATGTATGATTTATGAATGCGGTAAAAAGCTTCAGGAGGCAGCATTTGCATTACCTCGCTTAGCGGCATCAGGGCCAATATCTTTTTTTCAGGAGTAACAAACGATACGTAGTTTTTGTCAGCTTCCACGTAAAGTATGGCATCCAGTTTTATTTTGATCAGCTGATAACCACTTTTTATGAAAATGTAGTCTTTGGCTACGCTTGCCTCATCTTTTGCAGTTGCCCCGTTTGCAACTACTCCAGATTTAGATTGCAGCTGCTCCGCAGCCTTATTAACTGCCTTCATAAACCTGTCAAACTCGATTGGCTTAAGCAGGTAGTCTACAGCATCCAACTCATAGCTTTTAACGGCATATTCTGAGTAAGCTGTGGTAAATACAACCAGTGGCGGCTTACTTACTGCTTTCAGCAGCTGTATCCCCGAAAGGTCGGGCATGTTTATATCGAGAAAGAGCAGGTCTACCTCATTACTTTGCAGGTAAGCCAGTGCCTCCAGGCTGTTGCTGAACGACTGCTGCAGCGTAAGGTTTGGTGCCATACGTATGTAATCTTCCAGCACCTCCAGTGCCATCGGCTCGTCGTCTACTACCACACAGCGTATCATAGTCTTTTAATTTAAATGGATGTGTAATTGTGTAAGAAAAGTATGCTCCTTTTCCTGGGTATGCAGTTCGTGGCGGTTGGGGTACAGCAAAGCCAGCCTTCGGCGCATATTTTCCAGACCAATACCAGAGGCGTTCTCAGGCATACTTTCCTCGCGGCGGTGCATGCTGTTTTTAACGCTGAAGTTGAGTTCTTTACCCTGCACATCCAGCTCCATGTGTATAAACGAGGGCTGCTGGTAGCTGATACCGTGTTTAAAAGCATTCTCTACCAACGTAATCAGCAACATAGGCGGCACCTGCACCCTTTCCCAATCTCCTTTCTTCTCAAGCTTAATGTCCACGCCTTTATCGGGTAAGCGCAGCATTTGCAGAGCTATGTAATCTTCCATGTGCTTGATGTCTTTTTCCAGCTCAACCAGCGGCAGGTTACTGTCGTGCAAGGTGTAGCGCATCAGGTGGGCCAGTTTAGCAACGCTGGCAGCTGTACCGTGCGCCTGCTCACGGCGGGCCATCGAAAACAGGTTGTTTAAGGTGTTAAACAAGAAGTGCGGGTTAATTTGGGCTTTCAGGTACTTCAGTTCGGCTTCCAGTTTTTCCTGTACCAGTTGCCGTTCCCTGCGCTCATGCTCTACCCAATCTTTTAAAAACCTGTACGAAAAAGACAGCACCAGCACCAGCAGGTTCATGATCAGATTAGGCACCACAGACAAGCTATCGCGGAAAGTATAAATATCGGGCCACAGGGTGGTTAAGAGCACTGCGTCAAACAGTATCTCGAGCGTTGTAACACCTACAAACAGCAGCAGCAGCTGGATAGCAAACAGGGTAAGGCTGCGGTGCCGTTTATACTTTGGCAACAGCACCAGCGCATTTACATAAAACAGCACCAGGTTAAAGCACATCCAGGCAAGGGCAGGAAGTATAATAGAACCATCTTCCCCCTCAAAATGGTACATGGTAATGTTCGTGAAGGGACTAACAAAAAGTATGTAGCCGATCAGCCAGACCAACACGTGTAACCATACTTCTTTCTTAAGCCTTTTCATAATTTGATGCGCTGCTTTAGACTAAAGGTAATTTGTTTTAACATTATTAACCATAGCTACAGGACGAACAGCTATACTTTATGTACCAACGTGCAGGCGCAGTATACTTTCATCGCTAAACCTACTAGAATTGCCCAGGCAGGAGCAACATTGTATGAGTCCATTACAGAAGATAAATCTCTCTCTCTTCCGCACATCCAGGTCTAAAACAAAAGCGCCTGAACATTGCTGCTCAGGCGCTTTCTATAGGATTTAAGCTTTATTACGGCATGTATAAGTTTGCTCCAGGGCCTATCGGAAGATCTAGCAGAATCCAGATGATGAACATGATTACCCAACCGATCAGGAAAACGATAGAGTATGGCAGCATGGTAGAAATAACCGTACCGATACCGGCTTTTTTATCGTAGCGCTGGATAAAGGCTACAATCAGGGCGAAGTATGACATCATCGGAGAAATGATGTTAGTAACGCTATCGCCAATACGATAAGCTACCTGTGTAAATTCTGGTGTGTAGCCCAGTAGCATAAACATTGGTATAAACACCGGCGCCATAATAGCCCACTTCGCAGAAGCCGACCCCATAACCATGTTAATAGAGGCTGCCACAAGTATAAACATGATCATCAAAGGGATGCCACTTAAACCCATCGTTTTAAGGGCATCGGCACCATTGATGGCAAGTATAAGCCCTAAGTTAGTCCAGTTAAAGTATGCCACAAACTGGGCAGCAAAGAATACCAGAACGATATAAGAGCCCAGCGTTTCCATAGACTTAGCCATACCGCGCATTACATCGCTGTCGTTTCTGATGGTTTTGGCACCCACACCATAGGCAATACCCGCAATACCAGCCAGCAGGAAAATAAAGGCTACAATACCCGACATAAACGGTGAGTTCAGGATATCACCAGTCTCCGGGTTACGCAGGTAACCGTTTTCCGGGATTAAGCCGCCAAGTATAAAAGCAACCATCAAAAGTATAGCAATGGTAGCGTAAAGTATACCGCGCTTCTCTTGTGGGGTTAGGCGATCTATTGTTTGCGGTTTCTCATCGCCCTCATACTCGCCCAGCCTCGGTATTACAATTTTTTCTGTTACCCAAGTACCTAAGCCAGCCACAATAAAGGTAGACGCGAACATGAAGTAATAGTTTGCCGCTGGATTTACGGTATAGTTTGGATCAATAATACGGGCCGCCTCTGTAGATAAGCCTGCCAAAAGCGGATCAATGGTACCTAACAGCAGGTTGGCACTGTAGCCACCTGATACGCCTGCAAATGCCGCAGCCAGGCCAGCCAGCGGATGGCGACCAGCTGCCAGGAAAATAACCGCTGCCAGTGGCACCAGCAACACGTAACCAACCTCAGAGGCTGTGTTAGAGATTACCCCAGAAAATACAATAACAAAAGTAAGCAAACGCTTCGGCGACGAAAGCACCACCAAACGCAGTACCGCTCCAATCAGGCCTGTGCCCTCGGCAATGCCAATACCCAGCAAAGAGACCAGCACTGTACCCAATGGCGCAAAGCCTGTAAAGTTGGTAACCATACGTGTCAGGATCATGTGCAGGCCTTCTGCAGATAGCAGGTTAACTGGTGTTACTGTTTCGCCGGTACCTGGGTGCACAACGGCCAAATCGAACTGGCTAGCCACCCACGACAAGATAACAACGAGCAAAGCAAAGCCGGCAAATAGCGTAGCAGGGTGCGGCAGGGCATTGCCTATGCGCTCCACTACCGACAGGAATTTGTCTACTCCTGATTTTTTCTTCTGAAGTTCAGTCATAAAAAGGTTGGTATTGTTTGGTGCAGCAGCGCAGAAGCGGAAGGTTCTCCTATGCTACCAGCCTCTTAGAGGCCTTCGAATTTGGCAAAAAAATGCCACCTACCCAAATTTTACCCGAAAAGCTGTGGCTTGGATAGACTGTAATAGCATTTGCTTTAATATGGTGCCAGCCAAAACACGTGATGGTATTTATACTTATGTAACCAAGGAGAAGCAACCATAAACAACTACTCCCGCTACGCCTCTAAAGTAGAGAAAAAGTATGCCGAGGCTGCCCTGGATGAGCTTGTAGCCAACAAAGCCGTTAGCCAGCCAAGCACCAAAGCCATTGGCTGCACTATCAAGTGGAAAGAGGCTTAATTTTAACGATAACTATTTAACAATAACTAAAAGTATAAAGTCGCTGCCCGGTTAACCGGGCAGCGACTTTTTTATATCCGCAGTTAAACGTTTATAAACGCAACTAAACGTTTCATAATACGATTATAGGTTTTCTGACTGCTTTACGAGTGACACCTAGATATTCCTATCCCTACCACTGCAGCATCGGACCATGCTGCAACCCATTGGATTGCGACACATTAAACACAGCTTTAAATAACCAGGCAAGAGACTTGTCATGTACGTTCTTTAATAGTATCTTGTATTGTGTATATACTATATGCTTACCTGGAAATCAGCTACAAAACCAGCAAAACCACTTACGCACATAGTGCAGATAAACGTCATAGTGACGTATATACAGTAGTTGGGCATAATTCAATTAATAATTTATAAAAGAAAATTTATGAAGAAATTACTGACATTAATCTTGTTGATTTCGGCTACGCTACCTCAATTCTCATGTGAAAAAGAAACGATAGTAGTTCAGCAAACAGAAGCAGAACTGATATCTCTTCAACTACAAGAGTTAGTAAAGAAGGAAAATATTAAAAATGTTTTGGTATTCACGGGTGTAGCTACATTTGACAATACAGAGTTTACTGCTGGTTTGGGCAGCAACTTTAAGTTCGACAAACAATTCGTTACAACTCAAGATGTAACATGGAACTTGACCTATTTGAAAAAATACGAAGTTAAAACAAGAATGGATATTAAGTATTTAGCTCTGTATTTTTAGTTATTAGCAAAAGCTGCAAAAAAAGGACAAGAAAAACGACCTTGATTAAGTATTAATACTACAGGTGTAGAAAGAATAGTAGAACAACTAAGCCCAACACCAGCTATAGTGCATAAACGCACCATAGCCAAACCGTTGTGCCGCAGCTAAAAATAACTCAACGGATAAATCGAATTTTTAAAATTAGTGTATACGGAATAAATTAAAATGGAACATAAAAACAACCACGCAGACCCACTAATACTGGAAAAAGGACAAGGACGAGTGTATAACTGTGGGACAATGACGGCAATTTTCAAAGCAGACGAAAACGAAACCCAAGAAAAATATAGTATTTCGGAATGGTGGTTGGAACCAAAATCTGACGGACCAGGTGCACACCAACACGAAGAGAATGATGAAGTATTTTATGTTCTTGATGGTACGACTTCCATACTAATCGGAGAAAAATGGTTGGACGCAGCAAAAGGAACATTTATCAGAATTCCAGCTAAAACCATTCACGATTTTAAAAACAAAACCGACCAAAAAACAGGGATTTTAAACTTTTTCATTCCGGGTGGATTTGAACGAAATATGCCTTCCATTGTGAAGTGGTTTGAAGAGAAGAAATGAAAAAAGCCGACTGCACAACATGTGTAGAAGTAATAGTGGTTTAAGTTATAAAGCCTGAAAGTATAATCTGATTATCTTGAAAATCATACGAGTATATAATCTTAAATATTATTTTTACTCTACCCTAAGCTATGCAACTAACGATTGTTTACCTATTGAGTTTGCTGAGTATCCTTCAAACATCTGTAACAGATAGTTTAGTCATCTTCAGCCCCAACCGTAACTACTCTTATCAAGCTACTTTCATAAGTCCCTCAGGCGATACTTTGTCCAAAGAACAGATAACGCTTCAACCTAATGGGCAGCCGTGGAAGTACGATAAAACCCAAACTGCCTTTGAAATCCAATACAATAACACGCCCAAAGATTCGCTTACTTTTCTCTCCTATATAAACCCGCAGTCTAAGAAAAAGAAGAAGCCGAAGAGCTACGTTTGGATAGATGCTGAAACTACTGGCGCTATAGAGGACGAGCACCAAGTCTGGATGCATCCAATTAGGAGTAACCAGTATAACTACACCGAGATAGCACCATTCCCAAAGGTTATGCAGGATTCACTGAAAGCAGGAGGAGAGTGGAATAATGCCTTACTGATTATGATGAGCTGGGGTGCATTCAAAGGGAAGGTAGACAATCACTATCAGGCAGTACGGCAGGAAACAAGAACATATGGAAGCCTTACTCTTGAAAATTGTTGGCTTATTCGCTCTGTTGGCAAGCACAGCAAATTAGGTAACAGCTATCTCGACTTCTATTTTCACCCAAAGTATGGCTTTGTTGAAATGAACTACCGCTTTTACGATGGTGCAAAGATTTCCTATGTATTGGAAAAGGTAAGAGAGAAGGGAGTATAACTTACACCATTACTACAACTGATTACTGTGCCTACTTTTAGTTAAAGAGCAGAAACCAGATTGCCTACAAGATGTATACCCTATGCTTCGGCTGAGAGCCTCGCACAAGGTATACACAAGATGTTAGCAAAAAACTCCCTACGCTGCCTTATCAATCCCTTTCTCCCGCACATCCTGGTAGTAGTTGCAAAAACTGTTTAGCACACACTGCTCACACTTTGGGCTGTAGAAGGTACATACCCGCTGGCCATGCCAGAATAAATGCTTATGAAAATTGAACAACTCTACAGCATCTTTAGGCAGCATACCAAGAAGTATAGCGTGTGCCTTATTTGCAGTTGCTTTTGCACCTATTAAACCTACACGTTGGCTTACTCTAAAAACGTGCGTATCTACGGGGAGTACCGGTTTTTTAAAATTGAACAACAGTAGCAATGTAGCTGTTTTTAGTCCTACACCGGGTAGGCGGGTGAGCCATGCCATTGCCTCCTCTACAGGCATTTCGGCCAGAAAGTCTATGTTAATCTCCCCTCGCTCTTCTTTTATAATGCGTAAGGTTTGTTGTATTTGAGGCGCCTTTTGCTCAGGGTAGCGGGTTGTTTTAATAGCATCAGCCAATTCATTCAGATCAGCGTGAAGCACACCCTCCCAATCTACGAAACGCTCCAGCATAGTGTAATATGCTTTTTTCTCGTCTGCGTGGTTGGTGCGGTGCGATAGCATAGTAGAGATAAACTCGTGCATAGGCGTGCGGCGGCTATCTAATTTTAAGCGTTTATAGGCCTGGTTCAGCAACTCGTGCGTAAGCTGTGTTTTATCGTGGGGCGGCAGTTTATGAGCATCCATAGGTACATGTTTTATGGATTATCTCTTTACGGCTTTGGGGTTAGAGTGTTAGTCAATTTTACGCCACGAATACTTAACACAAGAAAAGCAGCTACTTACGCTTTATATTCGTTTGCATTGGTATTGCACTTTTTCTACAGAAAAAACCTCCCTTACACACAACTATTTACATGGTTTAACGCTATATCTGTTTGTAATTTTAAGAATACCCTAATCTATTTGTATGCAGATAAAATTTTTGGGAACAGGCGGTGCTTTCGATACAGACTATTTAAACTCGGCTGCACTACTCGATTTCAGGGGCATACACCTGCTCATCGACTGTGGCTTTACGGTATTTCCGGCGCTGGTTAAAAAAAGCCTGATCACAAAAGTAGACCATATCATACTTACCCACCTGCACAATGACCATTGCGGTAGCCTGGCTAATTTGCTGCTATACAAATACACCATCGAAAAGGCAAAGCCACCAGTTATACTTTATCCATCGGAGAGTTTCAGGCAACAGCTTTACAATTTCCTGAAGATACAAGTAAAAGACCCGGATAAGTATGCCGAGTTTGTGCCGCTGGAGCAATTTGAGGGTATTACAGCCGTAGACACCTTTGGACAGCACTCAGAGGGCATGCAAACGTATGCTTACATTTTTGAGGAGGATAGCTACCGCTATGTATACTCTGGCGACTTAGGCAAGCCGGAGGCACTGTTCGAGAAGCTGGAGAAGATGTCATCAAAGCAAACCTATGTTTTCCATGACATCACGTTTAACCCTGAAAATACAGGCCATACTTACTATAAAAAGCTGCTGCCTTACCTAAACGGCCTAGATATGTTTGGCTACCACTGCGACCCAACTCAAAACCCATCAGACAATCCAATACGGTTGGTATTTTTTGAGAAGGATTTGATGGCTTAGTTACCGCTGTTCTTACACATAGCTGCCATACTTCAGCAACGTATAAACTACACAAAGTGTACCTCCTACTCTCTGCCAAGTAAACAGTCTTTCAAAACATACTTTTATGTTTAAAGTTATTACCAAATACCGGCTACCCCTACACAGCTATGAATACAACTACAGAACAGAAGATCAGAATAAAGAAGCCATTTTTTCGGCAGCCACTGCATGTAGCCTATAGCATAGCATTTTTCGTGTACCTGGTCTACACCGGCCTTACCACCCCCGACCTCAAAAACTGGGCTTTAGAGAACACCCTTACCCTTTCGCTGATCATATTCCTGATAGCTTTTTACGATATATTCCGGTTCTCTGACCTTAGTTATACTTTGATTTTCTTGTTTACTCTGCTGCATATGTACGGTAGCCAGTACCAGTACCCCGACAACCCTTTCGGAGATTGGCTGCAGCAGGAGTTTAACCACTCCAGAAACCACTACGACAGGCTGGTGCACCTGGGCTTTGGTTTGCTGCTGGCTTACCCTATGCACGAGGTGCTTTTAGAGGGGTTTAAGGTAAAGCGCTTTTATAGCTATCTTATGCCAATTGAGATCGTGCTGTCGCTAAGTGCTTTGTACGAGTTGGTAGAGTGGCTTGTGGCCGATTTGGTATTTAAGGATAAGCAACGAGGAATGGATTTTTTGGGAATGCAAGGCGATATATGGGATGCACAGAAGGATATGGGCATAGCCTTGGCAGGGGCTCTTGTAGCAATGGTAATAGCTTTTGTTTTCGAAAAGGGTAAAGTAACTAGCAAAAGTTAGTTTACAGAAAAAGCGCCTCAGTGCCTACTATTTGTCGCTTTAATAGCCTTTGCTCCTGCTGCTGCTGTTTCTTCTTCGCGATGCTCCATTTTTACTTTACCCTTACCAGTCTCTATTCTCATCTCATTACCTTTAACCGTAATCTTTACAAAGTCGTCCTGGTATTGGATAGTATGTCCGTTGTAGTAGGCATGGCGCCCTTTCATGTAGCGCGCATACTGCTTAAGGGGCATACCACGGGCCAGTTGGGCATCTTTGTGTAGTGCAACCTGCACGTCTGTTTTTAATTTACTGCTATCGTCTTTTGTATTTTCTTTATCTGTGCCAACACCAGCAAAAGTAGCCGTACCTATACCACTTATTCGTTCACAGGCACTAAAAAAGCTCACCAGGAACAGGCTAAGTAAGCCTATCTGTAAATAAATTTTCATAAGCGTATTCCTCCCTCAAAGCCAGCTTTAGTTCTTGCTAATTAAGCTATTAAGGATATTAAAAAACCAGCCGCACCAAAAGGCACGGCTGGATAATTATTTATTGTTCACTAACTAGTTCACGAAAATTCAATTTTATAAATCACCACGCTCAGCGGCTTTTCTCATTTTTTCGTTTGCAAAGATCGCGATCTCCACACGGCGGTTTTGCTGGCGTCCAGCGGCAGTAGTGTTATCTGCAATTGGCTGGTCATCGGCATAGCCTTGTGTTGTTATACGGCTTCTGTCTACACCCATTTGTGAAGCATAGTTAGCCACCGACTGCGCACGGCGCTCCGAAAGCGGCTGGTTTATACTTCTGTTACCGGTGTTATCAGTATGTCCCTCTATCAGGATATTCGTATCTGGGTATTTCTGAAGTGTTTTAGCCAATTGGGCAATCTCTGTTTTAGCACCAGACTGTAATTCTGCAGAGTTGGTTGCAAACAAGATACCTGAATCGAAAGTAATTTTAATACCCTCGCCAACACGCTCTACGTTTGCGCCCTCAAGGTCGCGGCGAAGTTCCTCAGCTTGTTTGTCCATGCGGCGGCCAATCAGAGCACCAGCTGTACCACCCACAGCAGCACCAATAATGGCACCTGTAGCTGTACTACCGGTTGCTTTACCAATAGCACCACCTAACACGGCACCGGCACCGGCACCAATGGCACCGCCTTTTGCCGTACGGCTGGCATTACACGATGTAAAAAGTATACCTATAAGGGCGAAAACAGCCAGATAAATTCTTATATTTTTCATGATCATCATTTTTAATGTTTGGTTCTTGAACTCAAAAGTTCTGTGCTTAATACTCCTTTTATTTTAAAATGTTCGGTTAATTCAGGCCAACCTATAGTACCGGAATAGTAAAACGGTGCAACAATTATTAGTTTTTACTGACTCCTAACACTTTATATTGGCTATACTGTATACTTTAACGTCTTTCCTTTTTTCTTGTTCTTAAAAAGAACTGCATAAACAGTACAATTTAGTGTATACGCTCCCTGTATGGGTATAAAACAACAAGGTCTGCCAGTTAAACTGGCAGACCTTGTGCATAAGAGAGCGGATGTCGCTTCCCGAAAATCAGCTTATTTTACCTCGCCGCTTTCAGCAGCTTTCTTCAGCTCTTCGTTCGCTACAATAATAATCTCTACACGGCGGTTCTGCGAACGGCCTTCTGCAGTAGTGTTGTCTGCAATTGGCTGGTCGTAGCTATAGCCTTTAGCCTGCAGACGCGAAGCTTCAACACCAAGGCTTTTCGCGTAGTTTGCTACCGACTGTGCACGTCTTTCAGATAATTTTTGGTTTAACTCATAAGAACCTGTGTTATCTGTGTGGCCTTCTACGATCACGTTAGTTCCTTCGTATTCTTTTAGCGTTTTAGCCAGCTTCTCGATGTCACGCTTAGCGTTAGCGCTTAACTCTGCAGAGTTTACAGCAAACAAAATACCTGAATCGAAGTTAACGCGGATGGCTTCGCCTACACGCTCTACATTAGCGTTCTCCATACTTTTCTCCAGTTCTTCAGCTTGTTTGTCCATGCGGCGGCCGATTACGGCACCTGTAGCACCACCTACAGCAGCACCAATAATGGCGCCTGCAGCAGTGTTGCCCATTCTGTTACCAATAATACCACCCACTACAGCGCCAGAGCCTGCACCAATAATACCACCTTTCGTGGTTTTGTTCATGCCTTTTTTCTCAGTTGTATTTGTATCTGTTGTCGAGCCTGTTGTAGTTGTTGTACCAGTGTTACCTCCGTTACTTGCCGTTGGGGCAGTTGTTTGGCAGGAAGTAAATAGCATGGTGGCAGCTAAAAGTGAGCTCAAAGAAAATTTTACTAGTTTCATGTGTTTGTCGTTTTGGTAATTGTTCTTTTCTGTTTTTTACTTGAAATAGGGTTTGTGCTTGTATCTGTTAATCGCCTTTGCAATCTGTGTGCCAATTCTATATTGTATATTAGCTATACACGAACAATTCAATTTTTTATTTTAACCCTGATGATAAAAAACTTCGTTGGTTTACGTGCATTTACTGTTTTAGATAAATGAAAAGCGCCTGACATCTTATGTTACCAGGCGCTTTCAGTTCATTATCAGTGCAATATCACCTAAGATGTATTAGCAGTTTTTGCAGCCTTAGCTTTAGTGTTGCTATCAGTATTTTCGGTATAAATCATCTTTAAAAGATCTGACAGTCTAGTCTTCAGCTCTTTGCGGTCAACGATAAAATCAAGGAAGCCGTGCTCTAGCACAAACTCTGCACTCTGGAATCCTTTTGGCAAATCTTTACCAATTGTTTCTTTAATAACACGTGGGCCTGCAAAACCTATCAGGGCGCCCGGCTCTGCAATGTTGAAGTCGCCAAGCATGGCGTAAGATGCCGTTACACCACCAGTGGTTGGGTCTGTTAGCATAGAGATGTATGGCAGTTTCTCTTCTGCAAGTAATGCCAGTTTAGCAGAGGTTTTAGCCATTTGCATCAGCGAGAAACCAGCTTCCATCATTCGGGCACCACCAGACTTAGAGATCATCATAAAAGGTGTGCGGGTTTTGCGGGCATGGTCTATGGCGCGGGCAATTTTCTCACCTACCACAGAGCCCATCGATCCACCGATAAAGGCGAAATCCATACAGGCGATGGTAATATTTTGTCCGTTCATTTTGCCATAAGCTGTTCGTACGGCATCTTTCAGGCCTGTAGCTTTTTGTGTGGCGGCAATACGGTTCGGGTAAGGCTTACTGTCTACAAACGATAATGGGTCGCCAGAAGACAGGTTCTCGTCCAGTTCTGTAAAGTTATTATCGTCGAAAAGTATGGCGAAATATTCTTTTGACCCAACACGGTCGTGGTAGTTACATTTAACGCAGGTGCTAAGGTTTTTGCGATGCTCAGCCATGCTGGTAACTGTTTTGCAGCTCGGGCATTTGTACCACAATCCGTCCGGCGTTTCTTTTTTCTGCTCTGTAGGTGTTATAATTCCTTTTTCAGCTCTCTTAAACCAAGGCATCATAGTATTAAGCGTGCATACAGCACTTTATAGTTAAGTATACGCCTGCTACACAGCAACGTATAAAATTTAAGTGACCTGCCCTCTTCTAGCCCGGTATCCGGCACTTTGGAGAAAGCAGGTCACAAAAATATGTAATAATCGGCAGTTCTGCTACAAATTATGCCAATGTAATCTCGTTGCTCAGGTATACATCCTGGATAGCGTTAAGCAGCTCCACGCCAACCTTCATGTCTTTCTGAAATGCTTTGCGGCCAGAGATTAAGCCCATACCACCCGCACGCTTGTTAATTACAGCTGTACGCACTGCATCTGCCAGATCCGACTCGCCTTTAGACTCACCGCCAGAGTTAATTAAACCGGCACGGCCCATATAGCAGTTTGCCACTTGGTAACGCGTTAAGTCGATCGGGTTATCGTTAGCAAGTTCAGAGTACATTTTCTCGTGTGTCTTACCAAACCCGATTGCTTTAAAGCCGCCGTTGTTTTCTGGCAACTTCTGCTTGATAATGTCAGCCTGAATCGTTACGCCCAAGTGGTTAGCCTGTGCCGTAAGGTCAGCTGCTACGTGATAATCGGTACCGTCTTTTTTGAATGCGTTGTTACGCGTATAGCACCACAGAATAGTAGCCATACCTAACTGGTGCGCTCTTTCGAAGGCCTCAGCCACCTCAATAATCTGGCGAGAAGACTCCTCAGAACCGAAGTAAATAGTTGCACCTACAGCAGTAGCACCTAAGTTCCAAGCCTCATCCACAGAGCCGAACATGATCTGGTCATACTTGTTAGGGTATGTCATCAGTTCGTTATGGTTGATCTTTACTACAAACGGAATGCGGTGAGCGTACTTTCTCGACATCATAGCCAAGTTACCGAACGTAGTGGCAACAGCGTTGCAACCACCCTCAATGGCTAATTTGATGATGTTCTCAGGATCGAAATAAATAGGGTTTGGCGCAAAAGAGGCACCAGCTGTGTGCTCAATGCCTTGGTCTACTGGCAGGATAGAAAGATAGCCTGTGCCGCCTAAACGACCTGCGTTAAACAGCTGCTGCAGGCTGCGCAGCACCTGCGGGTTACGGTTAGAATTTGCAAAAATACGGTCTACGAAATCTGGACCTGGCGCATGTAACTGCTCCTTAGAAATTGTTTTGCTTTCATACTGCAGCAGGCTCTCTGCTTCAGACCCAAGTAAAGAAACGATGTTATCGTAAGTCATCTGTCTTTTAAGTTTTTTTGAAAGGGGAATTTGAATTGGTGATACAAATATATAACTCTTATATTTAATTCTATCTATACTTTTGAGATACCTGTCAGCTTCCTGTTTAAAGCTATAAAGGATGCTTTTTTAGTAGTAGTACCTGCACAGGCCCCCCACATCATACTTATACTTGCCAAAAAGGTTATCATAAAAAAACGCCGGCTCCTAAACCAGAAACCGACGCTTTAACAACAGAAACAACTACCTTATTTACACTCTTCGCTTACTACATTACCGTTTATCAACACAGTACATACATGAGAGGTATACTCGAAAGGATCACCGTCAAAAAGAACCAGGTCAGCGTCCATGCCTTGGGCTAGTGCACCAATACGTTTTTCCAGGCCCAGAATTTTAGCAGGCGTAGTGGTAATGGCTGCCAGCGCCTGCTCAGGTGCCATCCCGTTAGCTACGGCCACTCCTGCCTCGAAAAGTATAACCCTTGCCCGTGGCACATACGCCTCAAAACCACTTTGTATCGCTACAGGTATGCCAGCCTTAGCCAGAACACCAGCAGTCTCAAACGATAAATTTTTATTTTCACCATAAGACCTTGCCATGGTAGGATGAAGTATAACCGGAACACCAGCTGCCTTTATTTCGTCTGCTACCATGTAGGCTTCGGCAGCGCCATCTAACACCATATCCAAGTTAAACTCTTTTGCCAGGCGCAGTGCGGCCATAATATCGTTTGCCTTGTTAGCCGTAATTAGCGCTTTATACTTTCCAGACAATACGCCTCCCAAATATTCCATTTTCAGGTTGCGGTCTGGGCGTTTAGATACATCAGAGTTTCCCGCTTTCTTAGCATATGCCTGTGCCGCCTGCAGTTCCGAACGCAGCATGGCCATACCTTTGGCTGATGTTTTTGGGGAGTTGTAGTTATCTGCCACCGTTGCCCCTAGTGTAAAGGCCATCATTTTGGTAGTGTCTATAAGGCTGGCAAAACCATCTGGTGATGTCTTAATTGTCATCGTTTGCCCACTTACCAAGGCACCCGGCCCATGACCTGTATTAATGGTAGTAACGCCATGGCTGCGTACCCAATCTACCAGTTCTTCTTTTGGGTTGTAGGCATCCAAAGCACGAAGCTCTGGTTGTATAGGCGCTGTTTTTTCGAGTTGCTGCTGGTCGGCGGGAATGTTGTAAATACCGGCCAGGCCAACTGAAGTATGGGCATCCACTAAACCAGGCGTAACAACTTTAGCAGCGTATACTTTGTAGTTCTGCGGAATAGAAATGTTAGCTCCTACGGCTTCTATCTTACCATTTTTTAGCAGTACTACCCCGTTTTTGATAGGCGCACCTGCCATGGTATAAACTGTTTCGCCTTTCACGGCAATTTGCGCCACAGCCTGCTGCACGCTTAGCACAGCTATGCCGGCAAGTATGGCAGCGCCTAATTTTATATGTTTTTTCATGATCGTTTTCCTTGATGAAAGAATAATCGACAAAGGACAAAAGAGAGGAGTTTTTTCTTCAACAGTCTTATGTTTTTTGTCACAGAATCCTTTGTATAAAACTTAATGCGCGTGATAGTGTATCTCGCCGCTGAAGGTGTTGTAGCCACCTGTAGCAAACTTCTTATCATCTGGGTTGTGCAGATCAAAGCGCTTTTTACCCTCTACCCAGGTCTGCTCTACTTTCGTGTACACACTAAATGGCTCTCCGCTTAGCACAACAAAATCCGCATCCTTACCTTTCTCCAGCGACCCTACACGGCTGTCTAGTTCCATCATTTTAGCGCCGGCTATGGTTAGTGCCTCTATGGCCTTCTCCTGGCTCATACCTGCACGCACACCTAAGGCCGCACTTCTTAAAAATAACCTGGAATCTGTAATACCGTCATCGGTATGAAAGGCTGTGAGCACGCCTGCCTTTTCCAGCGCTGCGCCATTGGCATTGCTTACTTCCACTGCCTCTGATTTACCACCCGGTGAGTCGAGGGTAATGATAGAGGCTGATACTCCGGCTTTGGCAATTTCGTCGGCTGCTTTCCAGGCTTCGCTTACGTGGTGCAGCACCAGTTTAAAGCCAAACTCCTTCTGCAGGCGCAGTGCCGTCAGCACATCGTCGTAGCGGTGCGTATGAAAGTGCACCACGCGTTTACCATTTAGCACCTCTACTAGTGGCTCTAGGTTAGGCTTACGCTCAGGCATCTTATCTGCCTTGCCCTTTGCAGCCTTTATCTTATTGTTATAAGCCTGTGCATCTAAAAAAAGCTGGCGCGCCATGGCTGCCGACTTTGCCCTTGTACCTGGAAACGGAGCAGCTTTCATGGGATTGGTACCGTTAGCCATTTTTATGCCGCCGCAGATGCCATTGGTCACATCGTCACAAAAAGCCATATCGCTGATAGTTCTGGCTTCGCGCATTTTGAGGTAAACAGTTTGCCCGCTCATTAAGTGGCCAGAGCCTGGCATTACGTTTACAGTAGTTATACCTCCCGCCAAGGCACGCATAAACGTATCGCTTAGTGGGTTGATGGCATCAACTATTCTAACATCAGGATGCAAGGCGCCTGATCCATCGCCACCAGAGCCTTCGCCTAGGTGCGAATGAGTGTCTACCAGGCCTGGCATAAGCACCTTACCTGTTACATCAAACTCAACAGCATTTTTAGGAGATTTTACTTTATCTGCAGTACCTACTGCTGTAATCTTGCCGTTTTGCACTACCAGCACGCCATTCTCGATAGGCTGGCCTGCAACAGGAATAATTTTGGCCCCTCTGAACACATGCGGCTGCTCCTGCGCCATAAGCGGCTGCACGCCAAGCAACAGCGATAGTCCTAAAGCGGCCAATAAAGGCTTTTTAGTTTTCATCAAAGTATAAGGTGATAAGGTTAGGTTAGTTTCCCAACTTAAGCATTTTATACTTTAAATAAAAATCATTTTCAAGTGCTGAACTTACCCCTGTTGCCTTAAAGGATGCGGGCTCCTGCTTATATATCTATTTTAGTTCGCCATCGTTTAAAAGTATACAAGCAACTAATATTCTGATATATACATATGAAGACAATACTTAGAAACGTATCTCATAAACTCGTTTACATCATGCCTATTTTGATGGCCGCATTTCTGTGGTCTTGTGCCTCTAGCACACGCATTACAGGCACCTGGAAAACACCTAAGCCACCTACCGAAAAGTATGACAAGCTGGTAATAGCGGCATTAACAGATAATGTGCGGGCAAGGCAGCAGGTAGAAACTGATATGCAGGCACAGTTCCAGGCGCGTGGCATCAACGTAACTAAAAGTATAGATATTTTTCCGCCTACAGCCTCTAGTAAGGGCGGCCCGGATGTAGACCTGCTGTTAGATAAATTAAAAGCTGACGGCTACAACGGCATTATCACTGTTGCATTGATTGACGAAAAAACAGAGACACGTTACGTACCGGGCAACTATGGCTATGCTCCCATGACGCGCTTTGGGTGGTACGGCCGCTTTAGAGGATACTACTCTTACTGGTACCCCACTCTTTACGACCCAGGCTACTACACCGAAGATAAAATATACTTTCTGGAAACTAACTTATACGATGAGTCAACTGAAAATCTAGTGTGGTCAGCACAGTCGCAATCTTACAGCCCTTCTAGCTTAAGAAATGCTTCTGAGAAGCTAGCTGAGATTACGGTTAGCCAATTAGCACGGGATGGTTTGATAAAGTAGAAGGAGATTACTAAAACCAGTAAGACTGAGGGGCAACAGAAGCTCTATAAACTGACACCAAACAAAAAAGCCAGAGCTTTAGAAGCTCTGGCTTTTTTGTTCTCATTTATACTTTACTCGTTATACAGCACATGCAGTACCGTCTGCCCCACAGCTTTCAGCGTATTCCTGCTGATCACGTCCATGTTATCGGTGTGGCGATGGTGGTATGGGCCAAAGTAATCATCGGGGTTGCTCATATTATACTCAATGATGTCGATCATGCGGATGTTACCCCAAGCATTTACGTAAGAGTGGTCGTCGGTAATGGCGGGAGCATTTACATACTTAAAGTAATCAGAGTAACCTAACCTATTCCCAGCTTTCCATACTTTGTCTACAATCTCTTTGGCATACTGCATTGAAGTGCCTTCGCGTGCAAATTTTGCATTCTCAGCTCCAACCATATCTAGCAATATGCCATAGTTAGCACGGTAATTGGACACATGTTTGTTTTTGCTCCAATACTGCGAGCCCAGGCACCAGGAGTCTTGCATCACTGGATACTCACTTTCGTCTGGTTGCCCATAGTCTTCTCCGTCGAAAAAGATCATATCCACCCCAATCTCCGGCTTCTGCTCTGCGGCATGAATGGTGCGGGCAATCTCCAGAAGCACTCCTACGCCGCTGGCACCATCGTTGGCTCCGTCAATCGGCTTCTTCTGGTCTTGCTCATCTTTATCAGCAAAAGGGCGTGTATCCCAATGGGCAGCTAAAAGCACACGGTTAGCAGCCTGAGGGTTATAGCTTGCGACAATATTGCGCAGGTTCAGCATTTTTCCATCGAAAGCACGCATCTGGAAGTTCTGTACTTTTACTTCTGCACCATATTCCCGAAGCTTTTGAATAATCCACTCGCCAGTAGCATAATGCGCCTGCGTATTGGGCACACGCGGACCAAAAGCCACTTGGCGTTCTATCAACGCGTAGGCAGTATCTGCATTAAACTCTGGTGCATTTACCACATGAGTCTCAGCCTCTTCTACTGTTGTTTGTTTTGCTCCGCCCTTCTCGGCAGAGTCGCAGCTATACACAGTTAGTGAGCCTGCTGCCAGTAAAGCCAGCGCTATCAGTTTATTCTTCATAAGCCCAGTCTATTCCGGTTTTCATATCCTTGATCACGATGCCCTGCTTCTTTAGCTCAGCTCGTATGGCATCTACTTTGTCGTAGGCTTTGTTTTCTTTAGCCTCTTTGTATAAGCCAAGCACCAGGTGCAGCATTTCATCCATGTTTCCTGTCTGCTCTTCCTTCAGCCCCAGCACATCCTGCACCAGCTGCTGATAGGTATTACGAACTGTATCAAAGGTGCCGCGCTCTAATTGAGTGATACTGATCTGGCCCAAGTTTAAGCTGTTAATCTTTTTAAGCAGGTTAAACAGCGAAGCTATGGTGCGCGCCGTGTTCATGTCATCATTCAGACCACGGAAACAATCCTCTGTCAGCTTCAGCAGTTCCTCGTTCAGTTTAGCATCCGGAGTTATCTCGGTGCCCGCTTCAGGATATCTCAGCTTCTTCAGTACATTCAGGCCGTTCATCAGCTTGGTATAGCCTTTGCGTGCCGCCTGCAGTGCCTCGTTGCTAAAGTCAAGGGTGCTACGGTAATGTGCCTGAAGTATAAAGAAGCGCACCGTCATCGGAGTATACGCCTGCTCCAGCATCTCTTTGTTTCCTGAGAACAATTCGGACAATGTAATAAAGTTGCCAAGCGACTTGCCCATTTTCTGACCATTAATTGTGATCATGTTATTGTGTACCCAGTACTTGGCCTCATCAGACTTACTATTGCTTGCCTGGCTCTGTGCTATCTCGCATTCGTGGTGCGGGAACATCAGGTCGAGTCCGCCGCCATGTATATCAAAGGTTTGCCCCAAGTACTTTCGGCTCATGGCCGAGCACTCCAGGTGCCAACCAGGAAAACCATTTCCCCATGGAGAAGGCCAGCGCATAATATGCTCCGGCGAAGCGTTTTTCCAGAGTGCAAAATCTAAGGGCGAACGTTTTTCATGTTGTCCTTCTGTATCGCGGGTATTGCTTAGCAGGTCTTCGATTATGCGACCAGACAACTTGCCATATTTATGATCCTTGTTGTAGGAAGGCACATCAAAGTATACTGACCCATTCACTACGTAAGCAAAACCGTTATCCAATATTTCTTGGATCATCTCTATCTGCTCAAGTATATGGCCAGAAGCACGCGGTTCAATATCGGGCGAAAGTATATTCAGCAGTGCCATATCCTCATGGAATCGGTTAGTATAATGCTGTACTACCTCCATTGGCTCCAGGTGCTGCACTTTGGCAATTTTAGCGATCTTGTCTTCACCTTCGTCTGCATCATTCACCAAATGGCCGACATCGGTAATGTTGCGCACATAACGCACTTTATACCCCTGATATTTAAGGTAGCGGTACAGTACATCGAAGGTAACATAAGCGCGGGCATGGCCCAGGTGAGCTTCACCATAAACGGTTGGTCCGCATACATACATACCCACAAATGGTGCGTGCAATGGCTCAAATGCTTCTTTCTTGCGCGTTAGCGTGTTGTATAGGTTCAGTTTCTGTTGCATGATTATTTAAAAGTATAGGCACCTGTGGCAACCGTACTTATGTTGCTTTTATACTTGGCGTTTGTGGTTCAAAACTATAAAATATTGCGCTCTTTCTCCTAACGCTACTCAGTGGCTTTAGGCTGCAGCACATATTTGGCAGATATCGGGAAGTGATCCGAAAGCCCCATTTCATAGTGTGTCTCAAACTCATAAGCCTTCAGCTCCTCGCTGTGAAATTGGTTATCGATACGCAAAAAAGGCAGCGGACCATTATAGGTAGCCCCTACTCCAGACCCAGCTTTCACAAAGGCGTTCTTCAGTTGCTTCGCCAACTTGTTGTAAGTATAACTAAAAGGTATATCGTTAAAGTCGCCGCACACGATGACCGGGTAAGGCGATTCGTTTATATGCTCCAGCAGCAGCTCTACCTGGTTACCCCTTGCAATAAAACCACGCTTCAAACGCCGGGCCAGGTTTCGGCCTTCCTTCTTAAAACTTTCTTCGTTACCGATAGCTGAATAGGTGCTCTCAATGTCCTGCGACTTTATACTCATAGACTGCAGGTGTGCTGTGTAAACTCTTATGGTATCGCCCTTCATGTTCACATCTGCCCAAATGCCGCGGTTAACATTTGATTCCCCGAACCGGATTACTCCTCTGTTTACAATTGGGTACTTTGAGAAAATCACGATGCCGATATCAGCTTTATTTCGATCTACATACGAAACGGAGAAAAAGCGATACCTGTCGTAGCGGGTGCCGATTTTGCTGATGGTGTTGTAGGTATTGGAGCCTCGGTTACTGTAAAACTCCTGTAGGCAAATAATGTCTGCAGGGTGTTTGGCCACCCACTCGATCATATCTGTAGAGGCTTCTAGCTCGCTGCCATCTTTATCAGCATAAGCATTAAAAACATGCGTGTTAAAGCTGAGCACCTGCAGCGTTTTAGCTTCTTCATTAACTTCTTCAGCAAAGTTAATTGACACTAACCTAGCATAGTAGCCCCAGCCAAGTACAAGCACCGACAGCGGAAGAACGAGTAACCAAGAGCGCCGCAGCAGCCAGTACAAAAGAAACAAGAAGTTAAGTACAAGCGGTGCCGGCAATGAGAAGGCGATGAAGGCTGCCGGCCAGAAATTTTCAGGCGGCACCTGCAGGCATATCACTCCGAGCAATATCCAGAGCACCACCAGAGTGTTCAGAACAAGCCATACGCGCCTACGGATAGATTTAAAAGTTGCCGCCATAAAGGCAAACATACAAATTATGCTTTTATCTATACTACACCTGCAGGCAGAATATATTTATACTTTGCCAACCCATCAGATAATAAACCGAAGGACGAACTATACAGTATACCTGTTTGTTTATTTTTAGCGTACCTCAAGTGCTGATTCATCTCTAGCAGAACTCCGAAACAAATCACCCTGAATTATTTAAAGACTTAGCTGCACACACAATGTTGTATATATAATGTTTTTGTAGTAAATTTGTGGCGTTATTTCAAGGAGATGAGGGGACAAAAGAAGTCCCCTTCTTTATTTCTTAACCATTGACTATGGCACTAACTGCGCAAACGATAAAAGCTATGGCGGAGGAAAGCCTCCCCGAAAACGATCTTTTTATAGTGGATGTAGCTGTATCGGATACAGCTGTGCGCCCTAAGATAACAGTTCTTGCAGATGGTGAACAAGGTATTACCATAGATCAGTGCGCTACCATCAGTCGCCGCATCAACGCTAAAATAACTGAGCAGTTTGGTGAAGAGCTAGCGTATGTGCTGGAGGTAAGCTCGCCAGGTGTGGACTTTCCGCTAACGCAGCCGCAGCAGTTTAAACGCAACGTAGGCCGCAACCTAAAACTTAAGCTGCAGGACGGCACCGAGAAAACCGGCAAACTGGAAGAAGTAACCGAAACAGGTATAAACCTGAACGAAGAAATAAAACAAAAAGGCAAGAAGGCAACGTATGTGCCCGTGCAAATACCTTTCGGGGAAATTGTAAAAGCAAATGTTGTAATATCATTTAAATAAAAAGATAATGAACAGTTCAGTCCTGATCGAGTCGTTCGCTGAATTTGCGAAATTCAAGAACATTGACCGTCCGACCATGATGCGTATACTTGAAGACGTATTCCGTACCATGATCCGCAAAAAGTGGGGTACCGACGAGAACTTTGACATCATCCTGAACGTGGAGAAGGGTGACCTGGAGATTTGGCGCAACCGCGAAATCGTGGACGACAACTCGGAGGACATCTGGGACCATGACAAGATCAGCCTTACTGAAGCTCAGAAAATAGAGCCTGACTTTGAGGTAGGTGAAGAAGTATCGGAAGAGATACAGCTGGAAGACTTCGGCCGCCGTGCTGTACTTACTGCACGTCAGACGCTGATCCAGCGCATCAAAGACATGGAGAAGGAGTTGCTGTTCCAGAAGTATAAAGACCAGGTAGGTGAGATCATCTCCGGGGAAGTATACCAGGTGTGGAACCGCGAAGTGTTATTGCTTGACCAGGAGGAAAATGAACTGTTAATACCGAAAGGCGAACAAATTCCAAAAGACCGTTATCGTAAAGGTGACGTAGTTAGAGCAGTAGTTCAGCGCGTTGAAATTGTAAATGGTAATCCTAAAATCATACTTTCACGTACTTCACCAGCATTCCTGGAGCGCTTGTTCGAAAACGAAGTACCAGAAATTTTTGACGGCCTTATCGCTATCAAGAAAATTGTTCGGGAGCCAGGTGAGCGTGCGAAAGTAGCTGTAGAGTCTTTCGATGACCGCATTGACCCGGTAGGTGCCTGTGTTGGTATGAAGGGTTCACGTATACATAGCATCGTGCGCGAGCTAGAGAACGAGAACATCGACGTGATCAACTACACTGATAACCTGGAACTATACATTCAGCGTGCTCTTAGCCCGGCTAAGATCACCAGCATGAAAATAGACAATGAGAACGGCAGAGTATCCGTATTCTTAAAGCCAGATCAGGTATCTCTGGCTATCGGTAAAGGCGGTCAGAACATTAAACTGGCCAGCAAACTGGTGGATATGGAGATTGACGTGTTCCGTGAGTCTGAAGTATACGAAGAAGATATCAGCCTGGAAGAATTTACTGATGAGATTGAAGATTGGGTAATTGCCGAACTTCGTCGTATTGGTCTTGATACCGCAAAAAGCGTATTGGCAGTAAGCAAGGAAGATTTGCTGCGCCGCACTGAGCTAGAGGAGGAGACAATTGATGACGTGCTCTCTATCCTGCGCGAAGAGTTGGAAGAAGAAGATAACCAATAGTTGTGAGTTGAGCTCTGTTGCTGTAATTTTGAAAGAAATACAAACAGAGCTCAGCCTGCATTGGGTTACAAATACAAGTATTTAAGATTAAAATAAGAGACAGCATATTAGAACATGGCAGAAGAAACAACAAGGAGGCTTAAACAGGTTGCGACTACTTTAAACATTGGTACATCTACCATTGTGGACTACCTCTCTGCTAAAGGTTTTGACGTGGAGAATAAACCCACTACCAAAATCACAGCAGAGCAGTTCAATATGCTGGCTAAAGAATTCGCATCCTCTATGCAGGACAAGCAGGAGGCAGAGGAACTGAACATTGGTAAGAAGCCTCAAAGCAACCAGGTTATCGAGTCAGAGCCTCAGCACCAACCCGAAGTTAAAAAGCCAAGCGAGCCAGAGCAAGAGCTACAAATTAAAACTGTACACCAGCCAAAGGCAGCGGCAGAAGAGCCTAAGGCGGCTGAACCTGAAAAACCAGAGGCTCCCGCTGTTGAGAGTAAATTGCCAGGCATTAAAGTTTTAGGCAAAATTGAACTTGATGCAAAAGGCCGACCAGTGGCTAAAAAGCCGGAACCAAAAGCAGAAGAAACTCCGGCACCAGCAGATAAACCTGCTCCAGAGCCAGTAGCTAAACCTGAAGAGGCTCCAAAGGCCGAAGCTCCTGCTCAGCCAGAGGTACCAAAAGCTCCAGAGGCAGAAAAACCTGCTACGCCAGAGCCGCCTAAAGCTCCAGAGCCAAAAGCAGAAGCGCAACCTGCTCCAAAAGCAGAGGCACCGCAACAGCCAGCTGCTGCAGAAAAGCCTGCAGAGGAACCTAAAGCTGAAAAAATTACACCGCCTGCTGAACAGCAAGCACCTGCACCCGCTGCGCCAGCACCAGTTGCCGGACCAACAGATGCAGATAACGATAATAAAGAACAGATAGAAACTATTACAGGAAAAGCCGACCAGCTAAAAGGTCTTACTGTACTTGGCAAGATTGAATTGCCTACTGAGTCCAGAAGAAAAGGTCCTAAGCCGGTAGCATCTTCAGACGAGAAGAAAGGCAAGAAGAAAAAACGCAAACGCATTATGGTGGCCACAGAAGGTGGCCAGCAACAAGGCGGACAACCAGGGCAGCAGCAGCAAGGGCAACGCCCTCAAGGTGGTGGCCCACAGCAAGGTGGCCGTCCGCAGGGAGGCCCTGGGCAGCGCCCAGGAAAGCCAGGCAAAGGACCTAAGCATGCGCCAGCTCCAAGACCAGACAAGAAAGAAGTTACGGACAAGGAGATTCAGGAGCAGATTAAAGCTACACTTGCGAAACTTAGCGGTGGTAAGAGTGCCGGTGGTAACCGAGCTAAGTATCGCCGTGAAAAACGCTCCGCTATTGCAGATGCAACAGAAGAGCGCCGTATGCAGGAGCAAGCAGAATCTAAAACACTGCGTGTTACCGAATTCATCTCTGCTAACGACCTGGCCTCGTTAATGGATGTGAGCGTGAACGAAGTTATTAAGGTGTGTATGCAACTTGGTATGTTCGTTTCAATAAACCAACGTCTCGATGCCGAGGCCATCACCATCATTGCTGATGAATTTGGCTACGAAGTTGAGTTTATGACTTCAGAAGAAGAGCAGGCGCTGGAAGAGATGTCAGAAGAAAATGAGGCAGATCTGGAAGAACGTGCACCAATCGTTACGATCATGGGCCACGTTGACCACGGTAAAACCTCATTACTTGACTACATCCGTAATGCAAACGTTACTGCTGGTGAGGCCGGTGGTATTACGCAGCACATCGGTGCCTATAAGGTAAAAACCGAGAGTGGCCGTACCATTACGTTCCTGGATACACCTGGTCACGAGGCCTTTACAGCCATGCGTGCCCGTGGTGCCAAAATTACTGACGTTGTTATTATTGTGGTAGCTGCTGATGACTCAGTGATGCCACAGACAAAAGAAGCAATTAACCACGCACAAGCTGCCGGTGTACCGATTATTATTGCTCTAAACAAAATAGACAAACCAGCTGCTAACCCAGACAAAGTTCGTGAAGAGCTTGCTCAGATGAACGTTCTAGTAGAAGAATGGGGTGGTAAATACCAGTCGCAGGAAGTATCTGCTAAAACTGGCATAGGCATAGAGGAACTATTGGAGAAAGTATTGCTTGAGGCAGAATTACTTGAACTGAAAGCAAACCCTGAACGCCAATCAATAGGTTCTGTTATCGAGGCATCTTTAGATAAAGGCCGCGGCTATGTAGCAACCGTTATGGTACAAACAGGTACACTGCGTGTAGGCGATGTAGTTTTAGCTGGCTCGCACTACGGTAGGGTAAAAGCTATGACCGACCACCGTGGCAGAAAAATGAAAGAAGCAGGCCCATCTACTCCAGTGCAGTTACTAGGCTTGGATGGTGCACCGCAGGCTGGTGATAAGTTTGTGGTAATGGAATCGGAGCGTGAAGCTCGTGAAATTGCTTCCAACCGCTCTCAAATGCAGCGTGAGCAAAGCTTGCGTACTCGTAAACACATTACGCTGGATGAGATCGGCCGTCGTTTGGCAATCGGTACATTCAAAGAGCTTAACGTGATCGTGAAAGGTGACGTGGATGGTTCGGTAGAAGCCCTTTCTGACTCCCTGTTGAAGCTGTCTACACCTGAGGTACAAGTGAGCATCATCAACAAAGGCGTAGGTGCTATCTCTGAATCTGACGTATTGCTGGCTTCTGCCTCTGATGCGATCATCATCGGTTTCCAGGTGCGTCCTTCTCAGAACGCACGTAAGCTGGCAGAGCAGGAACAAATCGATGTACGTCTGTACTCTATCATCTACGACGCAATAAACGAGGTGAAAGATGCGATGGAAGGCATGCTTGCTCCAACGCTGAAAGAAGAGATAGTAGGTAACGCTGAAGTTCGAGATGTATTCAAGATTAGCAAAGTTGGTACAATTGCCGGTTGTATGGTTACAGACGGTACAATCCAGAGAAACTCTAAAGTACGTTTAGTACGCGATGGCATTGTAGTACTGGATGGTGAAATACTAGCCCTTAAACGCTTTAAAGACGATGTATCTGAAGTGCGCCAAGGATACGAGTGCGGTATTAGCCTGAAAAACTATAACGACATACAAGAAGGCGATATTATAGAGGCTTACACTGAGAAAGAAGTGAAACGTAAGCTTTAAATAAAGTATAAAATAATAAACAGAAAGCCCCGGCTGTTAAATCAGCTGGGGCTTTCTGTTTATCTACTATACAA